>NZ_SPLL01000005.1:0-341935 GCF_004959845.1 Neptunomonas sp. XY-337
ACAACTCAGCACTTTGAGTTAACCAGCCTTAACCGAAGTTAAGTGGCGGAATGGACGGGACTCGAACCCGCGACCCCCTGCGTGACAGGCAGGTATTCTAACCAACTGAACTACCACTCCGTATTACGGTTCTGACATCATCGCCGTAACGAGGTGCGCATTTTAAATACTTTCCCTGTGTTGTCAAACATTTGCGTTAAAAAAATGGCTCTTTTTTTGATTTGATTAACACTTGATCAACTCTGCTTAATATTCAACCAGCGCTAAGGCATTGATCCTTTAACTGTTATCAGCCAGCGCTGATATGTGGAATATTCAAACAGCTATTCGCAAACGTTCGCAGCCTCGCTACACTGCCTCTAAACCACGCAACTTTAATGAAATGCCCGTTATGAATGATCACATGTTATCCCCTTTTATAGAGCAATGGATAGCGACCAACGACCCGCTGCCTACGATTCAGTATCAAAATGAGTGGCCCTCTCCTTGCGTTAAAGCTGATAACCCACAAGAAAACGATATCGTCAGCTGGCAGCCAGTCCCTCAATCAACACAAACTGACATGTTTGATCGGCTAAGCAATGCGCTTGAAATCGAAGTCCATCCAGCGATTGTGGAGTTTTACTCGGGTTATTGGTCGGATCCGCTCGCCGCACAATCGCAAGAGGGAGAACTCGTGCTGCTTCAAGCATGGAGCCCTGAAGATATGGAACGCCTGCGCAGTAACTTAATTGGCCATGCATTAGCAAAGCGAAAAATGAAGCATCCTTTGACCTTCTTCTTTGCTTGCACCGAACCTGATGACGGTATTCTGAGTATTGCGAACGACGATGGCAGCGTTTGGCTTGAATACCCTGGCAAACGCCCAACTCGTCAAATAGAGGAGAGTTTGCCAGCCTTCATCCAGCGTTTATTACCACGCCCATCAGCGTAGTGCTTACCACCCGACACAAAATGATAGCAGGCGGCTAATCTGGCAATATGGCCGCCCATTGGATTGCTCATGCCACGTGTTAAACGCTGATTGCACTTTAGCTAAATCACGTTTTGATGTTGGTGGCTTGTCGATAATATCTTGGGCTTTCAATGCAGCGATCACATCGTCTGTCAGAATAAATGTATCCTTACCCACCATCCTCAAAAAGTAAGCCCCTGACTTCCCGCCAAGTTGTGCGCCGTGCTTTTTGAGGTGCGCCCAAAGCCCCACCAAATCATCTTCTGGCCACTGAGCAATCCAGTTCGCAAAGCTTCCATGCGTTGCTTGTATCTCGGTAATGAAGTAGGCATTAGCACGCGTTGCTTTGATCTTGCCCCAGTGCCTAATGATTTGATCGTTTTGCATCAACCGCTCGAGCTGCTCGTCACTCATTAGCGCAACTTTTTGCGGATCGAACCCCCAAAAAGCTTTTTCAAAAGCAGGCCATTTCTGATCGACAACAGAATGCTTCAACCCCGCTCGAAAGATCCGCAAGGACATTGCCGAAAACATTGTGCTATCGGGGACTTGGCTCAACTCACCTCGCTCAAGGCAATTCGGCAACAGCGATTCTATCACCGGGCCTTTGTGCGCTGCCGCGTGCTCATAGATCCATTGAAAGGACTTCACACATCCTCCGCTTCAAAATTAAGTGACGCCGAATTCACGCAATAACGTAAGCCCGTTGGCGCGGGGCCATCTGTAAAAACATGCCCTAGATGCGCGTCGCAATGGCTGCACGTAATCTCTGTGCGAGCCATACCGAAACTACGATCAAACTTCTCGTTGATATGCTGTTTACTGTGAGGCGCATAGAAACTTGGCCAGCCGCTGCCAGAATCATACTTCGTTGCCGAGTCAAAGAGTGGCGTGCCGCAGCACGTGCAGCGATAAACACCAGCCTCTTTGTGATGATAATACTCACCAGTAAAAGGGCGTTCTGTGCCACCCTCGCGGCATATCGCGTACTGCTCCGGTGACAGCTCTTCGCGCCACTGCGCTTCACTTTTAGTGACTTTCGATTCGTTTGCCATCTTTATCTACCTCTGCGCTATGTGCTTGTTTTTGTGACCACAAGAACGCCGAAACGACTCCCATTAAGTAGAGTTCTCATCAAATCCTAAACGGCGTATGATAGGTTCCCTTTTTAAAAATGCTACCGTGGTGTCAATTACTCGGCACACGGATTACGGGATAAAACGCATGTCTGTTTTTCGCAAGTCCAATAAGCTGATCAACGTCTGTTACGATATTCGCGGCCCCGTTCTTCAAGAAGCCAAACGCCTTGAAGAGGAAGGCAACCGCATTCTCAAACTTAACATTGGCAATCCCGCCCCATGGGGCCTAGAGGCCCCGGAAGAGATTGTCCAAGACGTTATTCGCAACCTACCCGCCTCACAGGGTTATTGCGATTCGAAAGGCTTATTTTCGGCCCGTAAAGCAGTGATGCAAGAGTCGCAAAAAAGCGGAATTCGCAACGTAACGGTTGAAGATATCTACATCGGCAACGGCTCTTCTGAGCTCATCGTGATGGCGATGCAGGGTCTCCTGAACGACAACGATGAGGTGCTCATTCCATCTCCTGACTATCCACTCTGGACAGCCGCTGTCAGCCTAGCTGGCGGTAACCCAGTGCATTACGTATGCGACGAAGAATCGGATTGGATGCCCGATATCGAGGATATGCGCAGCAAAATCACTGAGCATACGCGCGGTATCGTGGTGATCAACCCAAATAACCCCACAGGCGCGGTCTATTCGGAAGCGGTACTCAAGCAAATTGTTGAGCTTGCGCTCGAGCATGATCTGATCATATTTGCTGATGAGATCTACGACAAAATTTTATACGACCAAGCACAGCACATATCACTCGCATCGCTATCAGATGAAGTGCTCTGTTTAACGTTTAATGGCCTTGCTAAAGCCTATCGTGCCGCAGGCTTTCGTGCTGGCTGGATGATCGTCAGTGGACCTAAGCACCGGGCTCGCGACTACATTGAAGGGCTCGATATGCTAAGCAGTATGCGCTTGTGCTCGAACGTCCCCTCACAACACGCCATACAAACAGCACTTGGTGGTTATCAGAGTATTAATGAGCTTATCGTTCCAGAGGGCCGGCTGTATGAGCAACGGGAACTTGCATGGCGTTTGCTAACGCAGATACCTGGTGTTTCTTGCGTGAAGCCGAAGGGCGCGATGTATCTGTTCCCGAAACTTGACCCAACGGTCTACCCAATCAAGAACGATGAAAAGATGGCCTTAGACCTGCTTCAACAGCAAAAGGTACTGATCGTCCAAGGCAGTGGATTCAACATGCCAGATACTCAGCATTTCCGCATTGTTTTCCTACCACGCGTCGACGAATTGGAAGACGCGGTGCAGCGTATCGCCGATTTCTTAAAAACCTACCAACAATAACCACTTCGGGAGCAACAACCCTGTTGCTCCTAATCCTCGCCTTTTTGTCAAAAAGTTGTCATATTTATGCAATAAAGTACTCCTCACCGACAACGTAGTGGACACAGCAATGTTTATTAAGATCAAGAAAAACTGCGGTATTTACATGGAGCACAACGGCCTAGAGAAGCAACATCTCGTGCCGGTTACCTCTAACTTTCTTATCAACCTAGATCAGGTCGCAGAGATCTCTTTCTACACAATCAAAGAGAAGAAAAAGCGCTACGACCTAGAGGGCCACGAGTTTGACGTTCAGCCGCACACTCGCGTCATTCATTTGCAGATGTCCTACACCTATGCGATGACTAAAGAGAGTATCAATGGGACTAAAGGTCGCTTGATAGAGCGCAGCTACTACAAGTTGTACTTTATGCCGGAAGAGATGGGTCAATATGCCGAGTTGCGCCAAAAAATTGAGGACCGTGTATTAAACCTGTGACCTGAGTAATTATTTCGTACAACAAAAGGGCTGATAACAACCCTTTTGTTTGCGATTTCACAAACCTGCTCTACGCTGATTAATAAACCTATCGAATATCGGTGTATTGTAGGAGATCACATGGAAATTAAGGACTTACTCGCGCAAACCAGTAAACTGCCGAACGTCCCCGAAGTCGTTCGTGAGCTTATTCAAGCGCTCAACCAACCTAATGCCGACTACTCCGAAATAGCACAGAAAGTCAGCAAGGATCAGACGCTATCACTCAAAATTTTACGCCTTGTAAACTCTGCCCACTTTGGCCTTTCAAGAAAAGTCTCTTCCATTGATGAAGCAACCGTCATGCTCGGAATGGAAAAGCTAAAAACATTGGTTATCGCCTCTGGCTTTGCGAACTCAACGGGTGATGTTGAAGGTTTAGACATCAAGAGCTTCTGGTCCGAGTCGTTCCGTGTTGCAACACTCGCAAAATGGCTCGCCGAGCAAACAGATAAGGTTGAGGCAGACAAAGCTTTCACCGCTGGCGTCATTCATAATATCGGCCGCTTACTCCTGCACTTGGCTCAGCCAAACCGCGCTCAAGCTATCCAAACTCTGATCGAAGAGTCCGGCGTTAGCCGCTCCGAGGCAGAACGCGAGCGCCTAGGCTTCGCAACTCAAGATGCGGGTAAAGAGCTACTTGATATGTGGAAGTTCCCTGAAGAGCTCGGTATCGCTGTACAGCAACACAAAAAGCCGCTCACCTTCCAAGAAACGCAAGCACTGAGCTGTGTTATCAACATCGCCTGCTACTTGAACGCCGCTATCCGCGACCAGAAAGATGAGGAGGCCGTCATCGAAGGCTTCCCTACTGAAGTTGCGATCAATGCAGGTTTGCCAGCAGATATCGTCGACAAGCTACCAGAAGCCCTAACGATCGAATCGGGCTTAGACAGCCTAGCTGCTTAAACTAAGTGTGACTTAGGCACTGTTTCATAGACGCCATCAGTGCGTAGGCATCATCTAAAGCTCGATGCTTACGCACCTCCGCCTTTGCCACAATGCGATAGTAGATCAACTGTTCTGGGCGCAGAACAGCATCCAACCCCGCCAATTTAAAAGCAGGGTTCATCCGGGCTGCATCAAACAGCCGTCTCATCCAGAAATAGTCAAATTCAAGTGCATCGCAAATAACTGTGCACCCCGCTAGCCGCGCATTCAGCCGTGAACATGCTTCCCGCACGGATAAACCAGACACTAACGACTCTCGCGGAATATTGTGAATAGACTGGGCTTTTTCGTCCCAATCGTTCCACTGCTCGACCTCGTTAGGATTAATCAAGAAGGTATCATGCTCATCAGAGCCGCTGTCTGCCCAGGCTATCTCAATTGGGTAGGAGCGCGGCCCCAAACCACTTGCCTCAATATCCAAGCAAATAAACGTATCTTTACTCACTACTGCGGTACACCATAGCCTTTACGCCTTTACCGGCTTGTTTTTCAGGGAAATCGACTTGCTCAGGAAGCGACTCTACATACGAGAAAGTTGGGCATTCACTGGCCATAATTTGGCGCAGAAACGTCTCATCATGGGATGGGTCATTATGACAAAGCAATACATCTCCCCCTTGGGCACACAGTCGATCGAGGCGTTGAACAAGACGACGATAATCTTTCTCTGCAATAAAGCTTCCCGGCTGGAAGCTGGGCGGATCTATAATCACGAGATCGTAAGGCCCGGAGCGGCCGATCTTTCCCCATGATTTGAATATATTGTAGGGTAAAAATGTAACTTTCGAGGTATCCAAATCATTCATCCGGTGATTCGTTCGACCACGTGTCAACGCCCCCTTACTCATATCCACATTCACCACATGCTCCGCATGGTTGGCAATTGCCACCACGGAAAACGCACACGTATAAGAAAATAGATTAAGTACTCGTTTGCCCTCTGCATGTGCAGCGACCCACTCACGGCCTTTACGCATATCCAAAAAGAGCCCAGAGTTTTGTGTTTGCGTCACATCCAGTGAGTACGCAAGCCCCAGCTCTTTTGCGTGGAGCGTAGCGGGCAGCTCACCATACAGGACTACGTTTTGTAGCGTGTTACCCACTCCTCTCCTCTGCAGCACGATACAATCCACCTCAGGCAGACGCTCTAAAGATTCAGCTAGGCTGCGCAGACTTTCGTCTGGGAACAGGTCATAGAGGCGAATCACCGCCACCGGAGCGAACCAGTCAACCACCAGCGATTCAAAACCTGCAAAGCACCCTCCTCTGCCGTGAAACAGCCGGCGCGACTCACCTTGAGCAAGTGCGAGTTGGGACGTAATTGAATCCAGAACCTGTTGCACCGAGCACCCTCTCAAAAAAAGCCACACATTATAGAGAGCTAAAGATGCGCCGACTAGTTCCTCAATCAGCTAACTCTGTACCGTCGTGGGTAGCGCATGATAACTGCTGAAAAAAGCTAGGCGGCTAGACTCAAACGGGCCAAATATTTTCATCTTTTACATGAAACTTTTGACCTGAATCTATATCTAGGCCATTAGATATTAATAACTATGGAACCAAGAACCATGCGAATCCTTCTGTTTCTCGCGACTAACCTTGCGGTTATCCTCGTCGCGTCCCTCGTACTTAACCTTCTGGGTGTGGGCAGTTATGTCTCATCTGCTGGTTTGAACATGACATCGTTGCTGATTTTCTGTGCTGTGTTTGGCTTTGTCGGATCATTTATTTCGCTATTTATGTCGAAATGGATGGCCAAACGCTCCACCGGTACTCAGATCATCACAGAGCCCCGTACCACAGAAGAGAAGTGGCTGGTCGATACCGTTGCCGAGTTATCTCAGCAAGCAGGTATCAAAATGCCGGAAGTTGGGATCTTCCCATCCCACCAGTCCAACGCTTTCGCAACCGGCTGGAATAAAAACGACGCATTGGTTGCTGTCAGCTCAGGCTTGCTCGAGCGTTTTCGTCCAGAGGAAGCCCGCGCGGTCATGGCCCACGAAATCGGCCACGTTGCAAATGGCGACATGGTAACGCTAGCCTTGATACAAGGTGTTGTGAATACCTTCGTCATGTTCTTCGCGCGCATCGCAGCCTATGCCGTGGATAGTTTCCTCAAAAATGATGAGGATGACAGCGCCGCAGGCGAAGGCATTGGTTATTACATCACCGTATTCGTGTTTGAGATGCTGTTCGGTATCATCGCGTCTATGATCGTCGCTTGGTTCTCACGCCGCCGCGAATACAAAGCGGATGAAGCGGGTGCCATGTTTGCCAGCACACCTGGCATGATTGGCGCATTGCAGCGTTTGAAAGCCGAGCAAGGGATGCCTGATGAGCTACAAGGCCAACTGCAAGCCTTCGGCATTAGCAGCCACATCAAGCAGGGTTTTATGGAGCTGTTCTCCTCTCACCCACCCCTTGATGATCGCATCGCGGCGTTGCAAAACCGCGCACAATAAGCTTCACGTGAAAAGGCGCCTAAGGCGCCTTTTTTTCTGTCTCATCTAAAATGGCGAATGAGATACAAGAGGCAAAAATGACGATAATAATGGCAACAGGTAAGCTTGCAACTAGCCCAATCGTAACGAGCGCGATAAACCAAAGAAGTGATACAAAGCGATAACGCCGCTTGTAAGCCGCAGTGAACTGTCGACGATAAAAATGATAGGGATCAGGAGAGCGGTCGTGTGCCCAATCGGGCAACCAAGTACGCCACAACAACATTAGGAACAGCTTCATAAATACCCCACCTCCCTCTTCAGGTTAGGCGGGGTGACGTTTAAATGCAATGCTGCCTGATTACTGTTTAACAGGCTCGCGCATAGTAACAAACTCTTCAGCTGCCGTTGGATGGATGCCGATAGTTGAGTCAAATACCGCCTTGGTAGCGCCCGCTTTAAGCGCTATACCAATACCCTGAATGATCTCACCGGCGTCAGGCCCCACCATGTGAACGCCCAGCACCTTATCTGTGGCTTTATCCACGATCATCTTCATCAGCGTCCGCTCTTCACTGCCTGAGATGGTATGCTTCATCGCCCGGAACTCACTACGATAGATATCGATATCATGGTTTTGCGCACGCGCTTGCTCTTCTGTCAGACCAACTGTGCCGATATTTGGTTGGCAGAATACCGCTGTTGGTATCAGGTTGTAGTCGACGTTTATATCTTGGCCTTGATAGAGGTGCTTCACCAACGCCATACCTTCTGCAAGCGCAACCGGCGTTAGCTGTATACGATCGATGACATCACCGACCGCATAAACGGACGGCACATTCGTCTGGAAGGTGTCATTTACAATGATTGCGCCATTGGCTTGCTGCTCGATGCCCAGATTCTCCAGGCCCAGCCCTTCAACGCGAGGCACACGCCCTGTCGCGTACATAACGCAGTCTGCATCAATTGTGGAGCCATCAGTGAGTGATACTCGCAGAGAACCATCAGCCTGCTTTTCCACCGCCTCAACGTTAACACTGAACTTTAGATCCACACCCTTTTTTGCCACTTCGGCGGCTGTAAACTCACGCACGTCATTATCAAAGCCACGCAGGAACATATCACCACGGTAGATCAACGACGTTTGAGCACCTAAGCCTGCAAAAATCCCAGCAAACTCGACGGCGATATAGCCACCACCAACCACAACAGCGCGCTTGGGAAACTCATCCAAGTAGAACACTTCGTTAGAGGAGATAATATGCTCTTTGCCTGGGATATCCGGGACAAACGGCCAACCTCCTACAGCCACAAGAATGCGTTCAGCGGTGTAGGTACTATCACCTACCTTAACGGTGTGCTCATCAACTAATGAGCCATGACCTTCGATCAACGTGCAACCCGAATTCACTAACAGGTTGCGATAGATACCGTTTAAGCGCTGAATCTCTGCGTTCTTGTTGTCACGCAGCGTTGGCCAATCGAAGGACGTACCCTCTACATTCCAACCAAAACCTTTTGCATCGTGAAAATCTTCACCGTAGTGAGAGGCATATACGAATAGCTTTTTAGGTACACAGCCCACGTTGACGCACGTACCACCTAGATATTTATCTTCAGTGATACCAACCTTTACGCCCATAGCCGCTGCCATTCGCGCAGCACGAACACCACCGGAACCGGCACCAATTACAAAGAGATCAAAATCGTATGCTGACACCTGTCTCACTCCATTATCCAATAGTAATGGATGAACTGTAGCGCCTTGGCGCACAACTTACCAATCAAACGTTTTTAACAACGCCATAGAAAATGACTATCGGCTTCGCGATAAACTTGGGGTAACTTTTTGATACACTCAGCAGTCATTAGAAACAGCATAGTGGTCGGTAGAAAAATGAAAGTTATCTCTTTTAACATTAACGGCTTACGCGCACGACCTCATCAGTTGGCCGCGTTGATCGAAAAGCATCAACCTGATGTTATCGGTTTACAAGAAACCAAAGTAGACGATCCACAGTTCCCCTTAGAGATGGTGGAAGCGCTCGGTTACCACGTTGAGTTCCATGGACAGAAAAGCCACTACGGCGTTGCGTTGCTGTCTAAACAGCCGCCGCTGAGCATTCAAAAGGGGTTTACGACAGATGACGAAGACGCTCAACGCCGCCTGATTATTGGCGAATACCAATCACCTGCAGGAAACCGCATCACGGTGATTAACGGCTACTTCCCCCAAGGCGAGAACATCGCGCACGAAACCAAATTTCCAGCAAAAGAGAAGTTCTACGCCGATCTACAAAGTCACCTTGAGCATAATCATCAACCTGATGATCTGCTCATCGTGATGGGTGATATCAATATCTCACCTGAAGATATCGACATCGGTATTGGTGAGCCAAACAGAAAGCGTTGGTTAAAAACCGGTAAAACGAGCTTCCAACCTATCGAAAGAGAGTGGCTAGCGCGCTTGAAAGGTTGGGGCCTAGAAGATAGCTATCGCCGTTTACACCCGACCGTAGATGATCGCTTTAGCTGGTTCGACTACCGCAGCCGAGGCTTCGAAGCTGAACCAAAACGCGGCCTGCGTATTGACGTTATCTTAGCGACTGCACCTTTAGTAGGCCACTGCAGCGATGCGGGCATTGACTACGAACTGCGTGGTATGGAAAAGCCGTCAGATCACGCCCCAATCTGGGCACAGTTTCAGGCGTGATTAGATAAACAAAAAGAGCGGCAATTTAGTTGTCGCTCTCTTGCGGCTGAGACTCCGGCACAATCAGTAAATCCGCCGTTATTTGATCGATCACACGCTCAATTGAACTGCCAGTCAGCAAACGATCGAAAAAGTCGTGATCGACCGCTCCCATGACGACAACGTCGATATGCTCGTTTGCCACCACCTCCGGCAGCTTGGTATGCACATCGCCCTCTTCCAAATGAATGACCGCAGAGTTGACTCGCTCTTCATCAACAAGCTGTTGAAGCGCTTCGGTATGCTGCTCCCGCACCTTCAAGCGTAAGCCATCGTAGTCAGTTGTCAGGTGCTCATCAAAAATCGCTGATTGGGGAATCGCATTAAAGCTATGGATGACATGCAGCTCACCAACCAATAGGTCAACCATACTTTTCGCAGCGTCAAGGATCAGGTGGTCAAGCTGAGCTGGCGAATTACACTCTAAAAACGGCTCCACCGCAGCGGCAACCCGTGGATGCGCACTCCATGACTCGGCCCCCACTAGCATCAAGGGTACAGAGGTGTTCGATATCAGGCGCCAATCTCCCTGATTGAGTAGATATTCACCCAGATAGTGATTGCTCTTTGGGGCAAGAATAAGGTCAGCTGCATGGTGCCCGGCCTGCTTGACAACGCGATCGGCCAGCTCTGAATCCCAACACAAATCATAGGAGACAGATGCACCTGTTTCCCCTAGCTGTTTTGCATACTTTGCTAGATCGTTTTCGCGCTTTTTCATATAGCTGGCAATGGCGGTTTGCTCAGCGTCTTTATCCAGTAAATAGCTATTTCTCAGCGGCCGCGAGTAGCAACAAGCGAACAACGCGATCTCAACGCCCGCTGACGCGAGCAGCAACAATTTAGCTGTAAAACTATCTGAAATATCTTCGGGGTCTAGATGGACCAGAACTTTACGAATCTGCATAACGACCTCCAGCCACTAATTTATAGCAACACGATCTTGCCTAGATATCTATAGCTAGCCATTTGAGTTCGTCTTAAGTCAAGAGGAAATCTTTACTTTAGAAATATCTTATATATTATATTAGAAAAATCTTAAATGGAGTCTATTTATGTCCCTCAATGCTGCTCTTCGCTTGATGGCCGGCACGGTTATCGTTGCCAGCCTTGCACTGGCCGTTTATGTGAACTTTAACTGGTTGCTCTTAACTGCGTTTGTTGGCTTCAATTTACTGCAGTCCGCATTTACTGGCTGGTGCCCAGCGATCACCGCTTTCCAAAAAATGGGGTTAAAGCAAGAGCCAAAGCCTGACCAAGGTATGAGCGTTAACCAGGGTGT
This sequence comes from Neptunomonas sp. XY-337, assembly GCF_004959845.1. Taxonomy (NCBI): domain Bacteria; kingdom Pseudomonadati; phylum Pseudomonadota; class Gammaproteobacteria; order Oceanospirillales; family Oceanospirillaceae; genus Neptunomonas; species Neptunomonas sp. XY-337. The sequence goes on from NZ_SPLL01000005.1 coordinate 11,338, forward strand.
ACATATCATTGCCGGCGCTATCGTATTGGCAACTTCAGGTGCCGTATTTCTCGAGTTTGCACCTTTTCAGCTACTTATCGTGACAGGAATCGTGGGCTTAAGTTTGGTTCAGTCAGCGTTCTCAGGCTGGTGCCCGGCGATCACAATCGCGCGATTAATGGGTTTTAAGTCAGCTAACTAACACGCAATGGTTTAAGTTATAAACTTATTCCAATTTTCCCTCATAATTGGGGAGGTTCGCGCCAATTGAGAACAAAAAGCAGATCTCGTAAAATAAGTTACAATTTGTAATGATAGATAACAAACTATAAAACTAAAGCGTTAGGAGATCGAATTGGCAGACGCAAATGACCCCAAACTGAGTGCTGAAACTTTAGAGATGATGAAGGAAAATGCTTCTCAGGCAGCCAAACTTATGAAGGCGTTAGGGAATGAAAGCCGTTTGCTCATATTGTGTTATCTAGATGGCAAAGAGCTATCTGTAACACAACTCAACAGCTGTCTGGATCTGAGCCAATCTGCACTCTCGCAGCATTTGGCGGTTCTACGGAAAGATGGACTCGTGCAGACTCGTCGAGAATCGCAAACAATTTACTACTCCCTAGCGGGAGATACCGCGAAGCGTATCATCCATACGCTGCACGAGCTTTATTGTCCTTCGATGTAAAGCATCCAGAAAAAGGCGCCGTTCAGGCGCCTTTTTTATTACTAATTAGCTAAACAGGTTTAACTCTGTAAACGCGTAATCTGCCAGTCCTCGGTCGGCTCATTCAGTAGCATCTTCATCTCCACGACCTCCTCTTCCATGTTAAAGCTGTTTTTAAAGCCAAGCTTTTGCGCCAGACCCTGCATACCTTTATTCGATGGAAGAGTTGACCCTTCAATCATCAGCGTTCCGCGAGCTTTGCAGTAGGCGACCACTTTGCTCATCAAAATCACACCTAACCCCTCTCCCTGCAAGTCATCCCGAATCACCACCGAAAACTCGCTACGGATATTGTCTGGATCAGTGACTGCGCGCACAACCCCCAGCGTTTCCGGACCTTTACCGTCTAATCTCGGCGCCGACACGATAAAAGCCATCTCACGGTCATAATCGATTTGGGTCCAACTCGCGAGCTCTTGATGAGTGGGCACTCCGCGGCTATAGAAGTAGCGCATCCGGATCGACTCAGGGCTCAGCTGATTGTAAAAAGCTAAGTGGTTCGGCTCATCTTCGCCGCGAATCGGTCGTATTACCGCAGGCCTTCCAGAACGTTTTAGCGTGATGTTTTCAGCCAAGTCGCCGGGATAGGGCGATATCGCCAAGCGCGAAGGTTCAGGAGATATCGAAACCGCCGCGTCAACGGCAAGAATCCCTTGCTTGTTGAGCAGCAGCGGGTTAATTTCCAAAGACTCAAGGTGCGGTAGATCAACGATCATCTCCGATAACTTAACGATCACCTCGGAAAGCTGGTCAACGTCGCGCTCGAGTTGGTAGCTATGCTCCATCAAGATTCGGTAGATACGTGAACCTTTTACCATCTCGCGCGCAAGCGCCATATTGATAGGCGGTAGCATCAATTTTCGGTCTGCCAAAACATCAACAGTGTAGCCACCAGCACCAAATACGAGCAACGGCCCAAACGTACGGTCTCGAGTAAAGCCGACATTCACCTGCATCGATTGAAAGCCGCGCTTCATCTGCTGAATACAGAACCCCATGCTGGCATCGTCGCCAAAGCGCTCACTTACTCGGTACGCTAATCGGGTGGCTGCGTGGCGCACCTCATCACGCGAAAAGATATCTAGTGCCAAATCATGCCAGCGCTGCCCAGACTTCTCATCATAGTTGAAGGGCTGCGCGTTCTCTTGATGGAGAGCTTTAATCGCGACAGCTTCACCGATATCCTCAGCACATTGCACAACCGAGTCGATGTCAGCGGCATAACGTGTCGGCTGTACTGGAATATCGTATTGGTCCAGTAGGTCGAAAACCTCGCGATGCGTTAAGTAGTTGCGTTTATCATCTAACGCTTGTGTCACGATCTGCCGAGAACTGAGATGGTTCGGGGTATTCTGCTCGATATACGTCGCAGGGGTCTGGCGCATGACCTCTTGGTTTTTCCGGTAGTCCACCATATGTAAAAAGGCATCTACCGCCTCTTCAGGGGTGATAAATGTCGCGATATTCGCATTATTACAATGATTGCGCGCGTCGATCGCCGTTGCGCGCCCCATCCAGCAGGTTAAGAAATTACGTGGTGACTTACGCGCAACGGCAACCAACGCATCAGCTGTTTCGACTGAGGGAGCTAAACGCGTGGGCGCATGGATCGATAGCACCGCATCAACCGCCTTATCTTTAATCAGAATCGCCGCAGCTTGCGCGAAACGCTCTGGAGTGGCATCTGCATTCAGATCAACGGGGTTCAAGCCATTCCAGTTACTGTTTGGCATGATCTCACGTAACGCTGCAACCGTTGCCTCACTGAGCGGCGCCAACTGACCACCTTGGCGAATTAAACGATCCGTCGCCAGCGCGTTCGGCCCGGAGCCGTTGCACAGCAAAGCGATGCGCTCACCGCGCAGTGGCTTCATACGAGATAATGTTTCAAGAGCATGAAATAGCTCATCGGATGTTGTAACTCGTACCACACCGGCACGCCGCAGTGCAGCGTTATATACCGTGTTTTCATCAGGGATACCCGGTGCAGGCGCGGGCTTAGCAACGGTTACATCATCCGACTTTAACACCAGCACCAGCTTATTTCGCGATGCTGCACGCAGCGCTGAGATAAAGTTTCTCGATGACCCTATCACATGGTCTATCTGCAACAGAATCGAATGTGTATATGGATCTTGAGCTACATAATCGATCACCGAAGGCAGATCGACGTCACCGCCCTCGCCTAACGTTAAGAAGTGGGAAAACCCGATGCCTTGTCCCGCAGCCCAGTCGATCATCGCGGTACCTAGAAGCCCAGATTGACCTATGTAAGCCACTTTCCCTTTCGTGATATTGATATGTGAGTAACTGGCATTCATATTTGAACCCGGTACCAGCATACCCATGCAATCTGGCCCCATGATACGAATGCCGTAAGGACGTGCAGCCTCTTTCACCTCCTCCGCCAAAGCCTCAGCGCTGCGACTACCGGCTAGCGATAGACCTCCCGTCAAAATCAAAGCGGCTTTGACTAAGTTAGCACCGAGTTTTCTGACAATATCCGCCACCGCCTCAGGGGGGGCGCAGATAATTGCTAAGTCAGGCATTTCTGGAAGTTCAGCGACCCCACGGTAACAACTTACACCATAAACGGCATCATACCCTTCAGGGTTGACTGCCATTAAAGTCCCAGGGAAATTTGAATCAATCAGGTTCTGGATTACGATCCCCCCCATGCTCTCGGCTTTTTCCGATGCACCAAACACAGCAATTGAACGAGGTTTGAAAAAGCGCTTAAGGTATTTCGTTGACACGGAAACCACCTAAATACAATTGAAGAGTTAAAGGGAAAAGACACGTGCTGCGGTATACATAGTAGCCAAATCGATACTTACAGCTCAGAAGAAAGATAGCATCGTTATCAATATATTGCACTGCAACAAAGCAAGCCAAATGACCCAGAGCAAAAGAGTTATACGACCAAATACCAATACATTCAGTATTTTCAATAAAAACTGAAACATGTATAGTATGTCGCGAACTGAGTACATCGCTTTACCGACAGGCGCAGCACCCACGCGCCTGACGTTATCACCCATTCTATTCGGGCTCTTCGGAGCCCATTTTTATTTTTTTCATATCTACCTCCCATTTCTTAAATTCTTTTCAATTTACAGGGCGCACAGGCCTTGCTAAATCTCTACCTGCACAACCGCTGTTTATCCTTGGCACAGCGGATTGCCGCCCCGGAATTAGAATTGGCATACACAGCCTGCGGAGAGCAATTATGAGTAACGATTTCGACCTCGGCGACGAAGCGATGGACGACTTTGATCTTGCCAGTACAGAAACATTTGAAGACCTTGGATTTATTAGTAATGCTCAGGATAAACGTCGTAATGTCAGACGTAACATTGAGGAGATGCTAGAAGCCAAAGCACTGAGGGACAACATACGAGAGATCTTCGATGATGACGAGTAGTCGGCTTTTATGCACCCGCCTACTACGAGCACACCACAATTGTTGAATCTTTACTTTAAAACCACCGCCGGTTGTGGTTATCCTAGATAAGCGGTCGTCCTTGGTCGGCGATTCTCCAGCGAGCGCTGACCGAGTGACTTCCGTTTTCTGCGCTAATAGACCGATATTTCGCTCCCTCTGTGCTATAGTTCGCGCGCGAATTTAGAGTGTTTAATCGGTACGAAATTATGTCTAAATCCCTCCAAGATCAGCTCCTTAAAGCAGGGCTCGCAAGCAAGAAGCAAGCGAACAAAGCTAAAGCAGACAAGCGCAAGGCGAAGAAAAAAGCAGCGCCTCAAGCAAACGACCAAGCCGCACAAGAGCAAGCGCGAATAGAAAAACAGCAGCGTGATAAAGCGCTCAATCAACAGCGCAATGACGAGCGCGCCAAAAAAGGCCTTGAGTCCCAAGCCAAGCAGATCATCGAAACCAGCCTGCTATCGTTCCCGAAAGACGCGGAGGTGCGCTACAACTTCGTGCACAACAAGCAGGTAAAGAGCATCTACGTCACCGCAGATATCCAGTACAAGCTGTCACGGTCACTGCTAGCGATTGCGATACTCGAAGAGCGCTATGTGGTGATTCCAAACGACGCAGCAGAGAAAGTGCTAGAACGTAAGCCAGAGTGGGTGATCTTAATCCAAAAAGAGGAGAAGCACTCTGAAGACGATGATTACTACGCACAGTTCGAGGTACCCGACGACCTAATGTGGTAAGCACACATTGTGCCTTGCGCATTATTAACTACACTCATTAGGTGTAGGGACGCCAATTCTGCTGAGTAGGGATGCGACACCTAAACAAGTGAGGGCCGGTTCTGGGCCTCACTTTGAAGCGCTTGCAACCAAGGCGGTAAGAAGTTTGTTCGATCGTTCCAGTAGTTCTATAAAAACAGCATTTTTTATTCGCGTGCTACCGCTTTTCTTTCTGACTTCGGTCTGCTTTCTGATTGCGCTTGCTAACTATGAGCTGGAACGCGCAAAAAAAGATCACCGTAATGATCTGCAAAAAACCACACATCATATTGCTGAACTTCTCAGAGAACCGTTGTGGCAACTCTCTGAACGTCTATATACCGAGATTTTATCAGCAGCGCTTAATCGCTCCGAAATCGTTTGTGTCCGCCTGATACAAGAAGCTAATGTCAGTCCTCCCGTGGAGCGCGGGGAGTGTCAGAACCAATACCACGACCAAGAATCATTTAGCACCGAAATTTACTACGACCTGGGCGGTAAAAAAGCGTTTTTAGGGAGCCTTATCATTCAAGCTCGCGTGAACAACGGTTGGGCCACCATCAAGCGCCAGCTCTATATTTTAGCTTCCCTTTCAGTCGTGTTGTTTATACTGTTAGCCGGTGCAACACTCGCGGCCTTTAACTCGGCCATTCTGCCACCACTGCGGCATATTTCGGCATCTTTAAAGCAGCTCCAAGATACAGGGCAGCGCCAGCCGGTCAACTGGAGTTCACCGGATGAACTGGGCGACTTGATTCGCGTCTACAATGGTGCCTTAAGGCACCAAACAATTATTGAAGACAAGCTAGAAGCCGCTCGCGAGGAAGCTGAGCAAGCGTTAGAGAACCTGCAGCATGCACAAGAGTCGCTTATCCAAGCCGAGAAGATGGCTTCACTCGGCAGCTTAGTGGCCGGTGTCGCGCATGAGATCAATACACCACTGGGCAATAGCCTAACCATCACCACCACAATCGGTAGCAGCGCAGAGCGCATCTCAACAAAAGTGGCGAACCAAGCCCTGACGCGGCACGACCTAAACACCTTTATAAGCGATATTAGCGAAGCCAGTGCCATTTTAGAGCGTAATCTGCAAAATGCTGCCACGCTGGTTCGTTCCTTCAAACAAGCGGCGGTTGACCAAACCAGCGAGAAGCAACGTAACTTCAACTTAAAGCGCTTAGTCGAAGATGTTTTGTATACGTTGCAGCCGCAAATAAAGCGCACCGGATTTACCTTTCAGGTTGAGATCGATGATGACCTCTGGCTAACAAGCTACCCAGGAGCGATCGGGCAAATTATCACAAACTGCGTTTACAACTCGCTGCGCCACGGTTTTCAGGACCGTGATCACGGCATCATTCGCTTTGCCACCATCGATGCAGATACTCGCCACGTGGTCTTTACGATCTCCGATGATGGCTGTGGAATGAGCCCTGATGTTCTGCACCATGCGTTTGATCCGTTTTTTACCACTAAATTTGGTCAAGGTGGCTCTGGTCTTGGGTTAAACCTTGTCTATAATTTAACTACGACGGTACTTGGAGGTACTGTGAAAATTTGGAGCGAAGAGAATAACGGAGTCACTCTCAGCTTCACGTTTCCTTACACACCTCACGCTGAGGCTAAAGGGTAAACAACTGGATGCTACCAAAAGAAGAAGAACTCTTTACCTTTGCCAACGAAATGCCGGCACCCAAGCAGCCTGACTTGCCCGCGTGGCGCATCCTTATTGTGGATGATGAACCCGATGTTCATGAAGCCACCCGCTTCGCACTCAAAGAGCAACGCATTCTAGGCCGTCCCCTTGAGCTTCGCAGTGCATACTCAGCGCTAGAGGCTAAGCGTATTTTGGCAGATGAAGCGGAGTTCGCTTGCATCTTGCTAGACGTGGTGATGGAAACAAGCAGCTCTGGGCTTGAACTCATCAGCTACATACGTGAAACCTTACAGCAAACTTCAACACGGATCGTTTTACGTACCGGTCAGCCCGGATACGCCCCTGAAGTTGCCGTGATCGAGAAATATGACGTTAATGATTATAAAAGCAAAGATGAGCTAACGCGCACGCGCTTAATCACCACGCTCACCGCCTCGCTGCGCAGCTATGAGCAAATTCGCAGCATTCTTAGTCATGATGAAAGCCTCAACCAATTCATCGCCAGCTCACGCGAGCTTTTCTGTGAGCATGCCGTTGATAACTACGCCGCTGAGCTGATCAAACAACTCAGCAACATCTTGGGTGTTGAAAGCAGCGGAGCGGTCTGTACCTATGATCGCGACCGAGACCAGTTTGAGCTATTAGCCGCTACAGGCCGCTATCGTCAAACCTCTATGGAGATCGGTCACTCGCTCCCAGAGTCTGTTTGCCAGCAGCTTAAAGCGGCGACACAGACCCAAACGCATGCGCTCAAGGAGGATTTTATCCTCTTGTCTTTGCAGCCACCGCACTCCCACGAGTTGTATATCTATCTGGATTTCGAGCGCAAAGCCTCATCCTTGGATCTACACCTCATTGATCTGTTTTGCTCAAGCGCCCCGGTAGGTTACGACAACGCTTGGCTATTTGAGCAGATGGCAGAGCAAGCATACTGCGATCCTTTAACCAAACTTCCCAACCGTGCAGGCTTTCAAAAAGAGCTCGCGCGCGCCGTGAAGTTGGGCAACCCTTTCTTTCTGATTCACACCGATATCGATAACTTTCAGGAAGTGAATGATGGATTGGGCTACCCGTTGGGTAACGAAGCGTTGGTGACCATCGCGCACCATCTACAAGAGATTTTTGGTGAGCATGCTCTATACGGAAGAAACTCATCAGACACTTTTTGTGTTGCGATTTTTCAGCCGCACCAAAGCACCATGAGTTTGTACATGCGCCACCTTGAAGCCTCGCTGGAATCGACCTTTAATGTGATGGGGTATGAACTGCCGCTTAGCTTAACGTCCGGCATTGTTCGCTTCCCAGACCATGGAAAAGACGCGGATACATTGCTGCAAAACGTTGGTATCGCGCTCAAACATGCGAAAAAGCACCAACGTGCCGGTTACACCGAATTTGGCCAAGAGTTTGAACAGCAACTACAGCGGAGGCTGCAAGTTGCGTCGGAATTGCGCCACTGCGTTGAACGCAATGAGCTGCAACTCTACTACCAGCCGCAGATCTGCCTGAAGGACCAAAAAGTGATCGGTGCTGAGGCACTGGTGCGTTGGATCAAAGATGGCAAAATGATCCCTCCTGGCGAGTTTATCAGCACAGCGGAAACATCTGGTTTTATCGTACCCATGGGCTACTGGATTTTAGAAGAGGCCTGTAACGAGCAGATACGCTGGCACACTGAACTTGGTTTGCAGTTGAAAGTAGCGGTCAATGTGTCGGTTAGACAGCTCAAAGACCCGTCATTCATTGGCCGTCTCGATGATATTTTGAGACGCACCGGTATCGACGCGAAATACCTAGAGCTAGAGGTGACAGAGTCGATGATGATGGAGAATAGCCGCGACCTGCGTAAAATCTTACAACTCATCCGCCAGCGCGGACTCTCCATCGCACTCGATGATTTTGGCACCGGCTACTCCTCCCTCAGTCACCTTCAAGAGTTGCCTATCAATCTACTTAAAATTGATCGCTCATTTATTAGTAAAGTGACTAAGAGCGAGGAAGACAGAGCGATCACATCATTGATGATAAAGACTGGGGAGCTCTTAAAACTGCGAGTTATCGCCGAGGGGATTGAGGAACCTTACCAACATGAGGAGCTGATTAAGCTCGGCTGCCATGAAGCACAGGGCTACCACTATAGCCGCCCACTAAGTAAAGCGGACTTTATGGCACTGCTACAGGAATACCCAGAGCTTGAATCATCTTAGCCACCCGCCTTTTGGTAACGCTTGTAGAGAATTCCAACGCGCTTAACATAGGCTTGCGTCTCGGCATAAGGCGGTACACCGTCATATTTAGCAACAGCACCGGGGCCAGCATTGTAAGCCGCCGTCGCGCGAGTGATATCACCCTTATAACTCGTTAGCAGCTCACCCAGGTACTTGGTACCGCCACGAATATTCTCTGCAGGGTCAAAAGCGTTACCTACACCTAGCTCGGCTGCTGTTGCAGGCATTAACTGCATCAGCCCTTGCGCGCCCTGCGATGACACCGCACCTTTCTTGAAGTGTGACTCTGCATGCATCACCGCACGAATCAGCGCCGGGTCCACCGCAAACTCTTTAGCCGACGCACTCACATGATCACGGTAAGCTTCGGTATTCAAAGCGGTTTTGTACCAATCCACTGACGTCTTTGGACGACACGCATAACAGCTGAACTTAGCGTAACGTCTTGTCACAAAGGCTTTTTTGCCCTTGGGTTTCTGGTTAGTAAAAGTGATCACGCCATCATCTGAGCGGTACTTGTAAATAGACTCGTATGTTACTTTGCCCTTCTCCCCAGACTTGGGTGGGCGGGTGACGTAAGTGACGCCATCATCTGAAACATTGGTGTATTCAACACGGCCATCTTCGCGTATCACTTTGCGAATCGACTGTGCAAGCGCCCACTCGCTGTGCAATAGGCCAAGTAACAGTCCAAACGAAACAACTCTGAGCATAGGGTTAATCACCTGTAAAATCTCTGCGCACAGTATAGCTAAGCCCCGGTGTTATACCACCAAGCTGGTATCATGTTTAATCTCGCGTAGTGCAAAGTTCGAGTGGACTTGGGCTATCCCTTCCAGCGGAAAGACCTTATCATTGAGAAACTGGTCATAGGCTTTGATATCAGAGACCATCACCCGCAGCATAAAATCAGCGTTCCCTGTCACTGCGTAGCACTGTTGTACCTCTGCGCACTCGCGCATCGCAGCTTCAAATGCCACCGTGTGATCAACGGAGTGGCGCAATAAGGATACCATCGCGATGACACACAACCCCTGACCCACTGCATCGGCATCTAGCAGCGCGGTATAGCGCCGAATAATGCCGCGCTCTTCAAGCGCTTTCACACGCCGCCAACATGCAGCGGAAGATAAACCCACCGCATCAGCTAATTGTTGGTTACTCATACGCCCATCGCCCTGTAACAGGCGCAAAATATGTTTATCAAAGCTGTCCAAATTTCAATTCCAACCGAAAATTGAAATTATTTTTCACTTATTTATAAAAAATGTAAACAGTCTTTCTTTTGATCAGCTATTTAGTCATCAATTAGGAAGCACTTTTCACACAAAAACACTTACGCTGTGACTAACTTATAAGAATATGTGTGATAAAAATGACAAGAGCAACTTACGCACCGGCTGCTGATAGCACAGCACCACTTGACACCTACGAATTGGACGAACGCTATACCCGCACAGAGGGCCGCGTGTTCCTCACCGGCACTCAAGCCTTGGTTCGTCTTCCCCTAGTTCAAGCGCGGCTGGACCAACAAAACGGCTTAAACACGGCGGGCTTTATCAGTGGCTATCGCGGCTCACCATTGGGCGGCTACGATCAAGCGCTGTGGAGTGCAAAAAAGCATCTCGAGTCACACAATGTAGAGTTCGTTCCCGCAATCAACGAAGACCTTGCTGCAACACTGGTGCTTGGTAGTCAACAGGTGGAAACCGATCCCGACAAGCAAGTCGATGGCGTTTTCTCTATCTGGTACGGCAAAGGCCCCGGTGTTGATCGTGCTGGCGATGCACTAAAGCACGGCAACACCTATGGCAGCTCGCCCAATGGCGGCGTCCTTGTGGTGGCCGGAGACGACCATGGCTGCGTATCGTCCTCTATGCCCCATCAGTCCGATGTGGCGTTCATGGCGTGGTTTATGCCGACGATTAACCCTGCCAGCATCGCCGAGTACGAAGCTTTTGGCCTGTGGGGCTACGCATTGTCGCGCTATTCAGGCACTTGGGTTGGCTTTAAGGCGATCTCAGAAACCGTAGAGAGCGCCGCAAGCGTTGAGTTAAAACCACTCCCAAATTTTGTAACGCCCACCGATTTCACACCACCCGACTCAGGGTTACACTATCGCTGGCCCGACCTCCCCGGCCCACAGCTTGAAACTCGTATCGAACACAAACTAGCCGCGGTGCAAGCTTTTGCGCGTGCCAACCCGATCGATACTAAGGTGTTGAGCTGCGACAACCCCACCCTAGGAATTATCACCACAGGTAAAGCACACCTCGATCTGATGGAGGCGCTCGACCTACTGGGGCTTGATGAGCAAACCCTTCAAACACTCGGTATCGAGATCTACAAGATCGGCTTAGTCTGGCCAATTGAGCGGCACGGTGTGCTGGATTTTGTTCATGGTAAACGGGAGATCCTTGTCGTTGAGGAGAAACGCGGCATCATCGAGAGCCAGATCAAAGAAGCGATGTCAGAACCCGACCACCCCGGTGAAGTCCTCATTACCGGTAAGCAGGACGAGGCAGGCGAGCCACTCATCCCCTACGTGGGCGAGCTGAGCCCATCGCTGCTTGCACGTTTTATCGTGGCACGCTTTACACGATTGTTTGACATCGACCTCACCGAACCTCTGAGTGCGATCACAGAATCGGGGGTTGCTGTCAAAGATCCGGGTGGCGTGCGCCGTTTGCCCTACTTCTGTTCCGGCTGCCCACACAACAGCTCAACCAAAGTGCCGGAGGGCAGCAAAGCCTTAGCGGGGATCGGCTGTCACTTTATGGCATCATGGATGGGGCGAGACACTGAATCGCTTATCCAGATGGGTGGTGAAGGCGTTAACTGGGCCAGCAAGTCGATCTTCACAGGCAAAGGCCACATATTCCAAAATCTGGGTGAAGGTACCTATTTCCACTCAGGCTCAATGGCGATTCGCCAATCGATCGCTGCGGGCGCCAATATCACCTACAAGATTCTTTTCAATGATGCGGTTGCCATGACCGGCGGCCAGCCTGTTGATGGCCAAATCACAGTGCCTGCTATCGCTCAACAAGTGAGCGCGGAAGGCGTTAAAAAGGTTGTTGTTATCAGCGATGAACCTGAGAAGTATCGCGGCCACGAATCGCAGTTCCCAAGTGATGTTACATTCCACCATCGTGATGAACTAGACGACATTCAACGCTTGCTCCGCGATATACCGGGTGTGACCGTGCTCATCTATGATCAGACGTGCGCGGCTGAAAAACGCCGTCGCCGCAAGCGCGGTCAATTCCCTGATCCGGCTAAGCGGATCATGATCAACCACCATGTCTGCGAGGCCTGTGGAGACTGCTCTGTGCAGTCAAACTGCCTATCCATTGTACCTCGCAAGACTGAGCTAGGTGTTAAGCGCCAAGTAGACCAGTCATCCTGTAACAAAGATTACAGCTGTGTAAATGGCTTCTGCCCAAGCTTTGTAACCATTGAGGGCGGCGAACTTCGCAAACCAGAAGCTAAGGGTACAGCCCAGCTCGATGCGAAGCTTGAGCACCTATCACCACCCGAATTTAAACCACTCGCTAACGGCTATGACTTGCTAGTCAGCGGCGTAGGTGGCACCGGCGTTGTTACTGTCGGTGCACTGATCACTATGGCAGCGCACCTTGAGGGCAAGGGAGCCTCTGTGCTTGATTTCATGGGATTCGCGCAAAAAGGCGGCGCCGTGTTGAGCTACATCCGCTTATCCGAGCAGCCGAGCGCATTGAATCAGGTGCGTATTGACCATGGCCGTGCTGATGCATTAATCGCTTGCGATATGGTGGTTGCCTCATCCGCTAAAGCGCTGGATGTACTGCGCCACAACCATACGCAAGCGGTGATCAACGAAGCCGAGATGGCAACCGCTGATCATGTGCTGTATCGCGATGCAGATATTGAAAGTGGTAAGCGGATTGACCTGATCACCGAAGCGATTGGCAGTGCTCAATGTGACCACTTCAACGCCAATGAGCTGGCGCTATCACTACTGGGGGATACGGTGTTCTCCAACGTCATGATGCTCGGCTACGCATGGCAAAAAGGCTTAGTACCCGTCTCGCTGGCTGCGCTAGAACGCGCGATTGAACTTAACCGTGTAGCAGTAGAGAAGAACTTGAACGCGTTCAAGTGGGGACGCCTGTTGGCAGAAGACCCAAAAGCCGCACAATTCGCGTTAACACCACCAGAGCCGGTGAAGCTAATTGCAACACTTGATCAGCAGATTGATCGTTTTGCCAACTACCTCACCCAATATCAAGATGTAGCTTATGCAGACCAATACCGCGCGCTCGTGGCAAGCGTTCGTGCGAAGGAGCAACAACTGACCCCAGCGAGCGATATGCTCAGCCGTACTGTGGCCAAACAGCTCTTTCGCTTAATGGCCTACAAAGATGAATATGAAGTGGCGCGCCTGTACACCGAAACCGACTTCCTCAAAGAGGTCGAAGCCACCTTTACAGGTGACTACCAGATACGTTTCAACTTAGCACCACCGCTACTAAACAAGACGCAGCGCAATGGACGGCCTAAAAAGCGCCAATTTGGCCCTTGGATGTTGAAATCCCTGCGAATGCTGGCGAAAATGCGAAAAGTCCGGCACACCGTGCTCGACCCGTTCCGCTTTTCAGCTGATCGCCGCCTTGATCGGCAACTGCTTGAAAGCTACAAGCGCGACATCACAACCTGGGTTGCTGAGCTCAATAGCCACAACCTTGCGACAGCGATTGAGATAGCACGCCTACCTGAAGAGGTACGTGGCTTCGGTCCTGTCCGTGATGCCGCAGTAGAGCAAGCGGAGCAGCAAAGAGAAGTACTCTTCGTACAGTTTAAACAAGCCAAGTAGGCGCAGGAGACGAACATGTTTGAGCATCTGCAACCTTTACCAGCAGATCCTATCCTTAACTTGATGGTTCAGTACCGCCAAGATACCAACCCAAACAAAGTGGATTTAGGGGTTGGTGTCTATAAAGATGAAGCGGGCAACACGCCGATTATGGCGGCTGTAACGGAAGCCGAGAAGATTATTCTCGCGACCGAAACCACCAAGTCATACATTGGTCCCGCGGGTGCAGAAGGCTTTAACCACCATGTTAGCCGCCTACTTTTAGGCAACCAGCATAGTGTACTAAGTGATCAACGCTTAGCGATCGCCCAAACACCTGGCGGCTGTGGCGCACTGCGTATGGCGGCAGAGTTTGTTGCTAAATGTCGCAGTGATGTAACAGTGTGGGTGAGCACACCCACATGGGCGAACCATATTCCTCTACTGCAAGGTGCAGGACTGACCATCGCAGAATACCCATACTTCGACAAGGATACGAAAGGTGTCCAGTTCGATGCGATGATGGACATGCTGTCCAACCAGACAAAAGCGGGCGATATCGTGTTGCTACACGGCTGCTGCCATAATCCAAGCGGCGCAGATCTATCCCGCGAGCAGTGGGACGCTGTTGCAGCACTGTGTGTTGAGAAAGGCCTGATGCCATTTGTCGATATTGCTTACCAAGGTCTTGGCGATGGTTTAGAGGAAGATGCATACGGCTTACGCAAGCTAGCAGACACCGTACCAGAGATGCTGATCGCAAGCTCCTGCTCGAAGAACTTCGGCCTGTATCGTGAGCGTACCGGCGCTGTTATGGTTTTGGCGGCATCTGCTGAGCAAGCTAAGATCTCTGGCAGTCTACTTTTCAGTACCATTCGCGGCCACTACTCAATGCCTCCCGCGCACGGTGCCGCGATCGTTGAGACGATTCTCAGCAATGAGAAGCTCACTCAAATGTGGGATACCGAACTCACAGAGATGCGCCAACGCATTTTGCAACTGCGTCATGCCTTGGCCGATCAGATCGCAGCAGCGGGTTGCGAACAAAGCTTTGCTTTTATTCCCGAGCAAAAAGGGATGTTCTCTTTCCTAGGTATTAGCAAAGAGCAGGTCGCTCGCTTACGTGACGAATACTCTATCTATATGGTGGATTCGAGCCGCGTCAACATTGCTGGCCTTAACAGCAGCAACCTCGATTATGTTGCTCAATCGCTGACCAACGTATTGAAAGGCTAATTATTATCCCCGCAGCCATGGCTGATGGTCGCGGGGCTTTTCTTTGCAGGGCCGCTTACAGCGGATGTCGAAAACGGTCGTGGCACTGTTTACATGTTCTTGCTACACGCCCTAACGGCTTTCTCAGCTCATTTTTATCAGCTGTAGCCGGCAACTTAGCAAGCTCCGAGGACGCCTCTTGCAGCTCCTTAACGAGCCCATCGAAACGATTTTTCTGATACCACATTTCATCTTTTAGCGCCGTATCAGCATCCGCGTCTTGTGTGTTTGGGGTAAAGCCCTCGGCGACCATTTGCGTGAGTGCATGAACCAACTTAGCGCGACGCTGAAAATCTTCAGCATCATATTCAGCGCGCCCCTGCACCATCTTGCCCATCGCTTTGAAGTGCCACCCCATCATCTTAAAAACACTTTGGCGATAGATGACCGTTTTATTCGCTTCACTACCACCATGGTCATGCCCGTTGTGCGCAGCAGAGCCCACAGAAACGCCCAGCAACAAAACGGTTAGCATCAGCTTGGACATCATCTGATTCGTCTCCATTCTTATCTATAGCCAGCCCTGATTATCGATGATGATCCCAGCCCACACCGCGCCGGTCACCATAAGCCCCAGCATGACAGCGGCAGAGCCAAGATCCTTCGCTCGACCGGCAAGCTCGTTAAATTCGGTACCAGCGCGATCAACAACCGCCTCAATAGCGGAGTTAATCAGCTCCAAAATTAGCACCAGCAGCGCGCTACCCACTAACAACGCCCACTGTGTAGCAGTTTGTGCCACCCAGAAAGCGAGGGGGAACAATACTGCAAACGCGATAACCTCATACTGAAATGCTGGCTCATGCTTAAAAGCCGCTTTTAAACCTTTAATTGAGTAACAGGTCGCATAATAGAACCGCGCCACTCCTCTCACTTTTAGTTTCATGCGTGCTGTTGCTCATCATCAAAATTTGCGCATTACTTTACCGGCTTTTAACCTGCCCCACCAGCGCAGTTACGTGACAATAACTAGCCTGGGAGCGATGCTTGGCAGTCTTTAATCAATGCAGCAAGATCAGCTGTCGTGGCCAGTTTTGTGCGCTGTTTAATCAAACTAGCGGCCAAGGTCAGTGACAGCATTTCAGCCAAAGTTTTACGCTCATCATCTTCGATCTCATCAAGATCAGCGACGTGCGCAATACCGATCGTGCGTCGCGTCATCTCGATACCCGCAAACCCCATTGCAGATTCACGCACACCTGCCAAAAAGAGCGTATCGAAACCTTGCTGCTGCAGCACTGGATCGTTAATTTTCGCTTGGAGTAATGCGTCGAACTCACCGAAATAGCTGTTCACTAATTGCTCAATTTGATCGATTAAGTAAGCTTGGGTTTCGTCACGCTGGACCACATGACTTTTACCCACTTGGCTGGCATAACTGAGCAACAGGTTTGCAAGTAATACCCCTAGGTCAAATCCAGCAGGCCCATAAAATGCGAACTCGGGATCAATCACTTTAAATGCTGATTGCGTCACAAAAACAGAGCCGGTATGCAGATCGCCGTGTAACAGCACTTGCGCATCGTTCATGAACTGATAACGTAACTGCGCTACGCCCAGCTTCAACTCATCGTCTTGCCAAAGCGCCTGCGCCATACTGCGCACACCTTGGCTCACGTTGTTACGTTCGTGATCACAGAAAGGATCAAGGAAGTAAACCTCCTCTGAGATACTGCACAGCTGAGGGTTCAGATAGCTGGCAACCATGCACTTTTTCGCGATAGAGTCGAGCAGAAAATCAGAAGAGGTATAGTGCAGCATCGCTAAAAACCGCCCCAATTGACTGCCAATCGAAGTGGGCTTATCGCCACGTATCAGCACATGGCGCAGGTTATGGTAATCGCCAATATCTTCCATCAAGATCACATGTTGACTGCGTTCAAAATGAAGCACGTCTGGACTGCTGTTGGGGCTGCACATATTAAAGAAACCCAGCGCTTGAGCTTCAATACGGATACGATCGACTGGCAACGGCCAGCCCTCACCAATGATGCGGATATAAGGTAGCGCCTGCTTTAAAATAACGCTGTTTTTACCATCGCCGACACGGTAAACAAAGTTAATATTCCCGTCACTAATCTCTTCCACCTGTAGCATCTGTTCATCCTGAAAAACATCAGTGTGACGACAAACAAAGGCACGAATCTCTTGGTCGTTCAGCGGTTGTGGCGCAGTCATAGTATTGCAGGTTTCCTTATCAGTACGCGGAAGCTAGTTATTAGAGTAAAGGTAGGTCCGTCTCGGCCAACACAACTTGGTTGCGGCCATCAGCTTTAGCTTGGTAAAGGGCTCTGTCTGCCGCAGCAAGCAGATCATCTAAACGCAGGCTATCGTCACCCGAGAGGCTGGCTATGCCCGCGCTGACAGTTACATTAACGGTTTGGTCAGCCAAGCAGAAGGGTGTTTCCGAAATTTTGGTACGAAGCTCCTCCATCAGTCGGTTCGCACCTTCTGGGTCACTATCGATCGCAACAATAAACTCTTCACCGCCAAAACGGCCTAACGAGTCACCTGCTGAGAGACACGTTTGCATGGTTTCCGCGACTCGGATGAGCACCTCGTCACCCATCGGGTGACCATAGCTATCATTGATGCGCTTAAAGTGGTCGATATCGACTAAGGCAACCGACATACTAGAATGCTCACTCATGCTTTTACTCACCAAAGCCTGCAGCGCTTTCAAGACCGCGCGACGATTAAGTAGATGGGTGAGAGCGTCGTGCGTGGCTTCGTATGCCAGTTGTTGTTGCGCATCGATCAGTTTACGTTGCATCTCTAGCATCCGACGACCGACCGAAAGCCGCGCTTGCAGCTCAGCTTTATCAAAAGGCTTACTAATAAAGTCATGCGCTCCTGATGCCAACCCCTCAACAACACGGTCTGTTTCCGCGTGTGACGTTAAGAGAACAATATACGGAGGGTTTTCATCCGTTTGTTCTGCAAGCTTTTTACACAGCTCTAAACCACTGAAGCCCGGCATCTCCCAATCGAGCAACAGTAATTTCGGAGCATCAGGTTGCTGCAAAACACCCCATGCTTCATGCCCATCTGAGGTGACAACAGCCCGATAGCCCCACGCTGTCACGAGCGTTTGGAGAATCACTTGTGTGGTAAGATCGTCCTCTGCTATCAGTACATCCATAGACGCTTCTGTCCTTAACAAACCAACTCGATTAACGTGATATCGTCTTGTTGCTGCTCGCAGCTGAACTCGTCGATAGTCGACTTGAGCTGGTCAATATCTTGATTTTTGCGAATGATATCAGTGAGCACCTGCTCTAAACGACGGTTACCGAACTCCTCACCCGACGCGTTCTGAGCCTCAGTCACACCATCAGAGTACGCGATAACCCGATCACATGATCTAACCGAAATGCTCTCAACGGGTTCGACGGTATCGGCCAGGATTCCCAGCGCAACAAAGCTCGATTCCAACCGCTGCACAACATCACCCCAGCGAAACACGAGCACAGGCTCCATACCGCAGTTCCAAACCCGTAGCTCTTGCCGAGAGGGACTGAGCTCAATAAATATCGCCGCCAAAAACATATCGATAGGTAACTTACGACGCAGTTGACGATTCGTTTCTTGGGCAATCTCAAACAGCGGTAGCCCCTTGGCAGTCATGCTGTAAAAGATATCGGACACCAAAGGCCCGGCGATCGCCGCCGTTAACCCGTGCCCGGTAAAATCGCCCAGCAAAATATGCTGTCCGCCATCGGGGCGAGACGCTGAGAACAAAATATCGCCAGAGGTTTTCTCAACAGGTTCCTGCAAACTGCGCACATGGGCCGTTTCAAAGAGCGAGGGATCCCGCATTTCTGAGATGATGTTCTCTATAAACTCCCGCTCTGTTGACAGCATATCGCGTGCTTGGTTGAGTTCTGCTTGCAGCTTGAGAACCCGCGCCCCAACCATGACCCGTGCTTTCAACTCTGAAAAAGCAAACGGTTTGGTGATGAAGTCATTCGCACCAGCGTTCAAACCCTGCACAATATCTTCTGTACGGGTGCGGACGGTGATAAAGATGATATAAACGGGATCCGTTGTGTAAACATGTCTGATTCGCTCACAAAGTTGCACGCCCAGAAGCTTAGGCATCTCCCAGTCGAGCAGCAGCAAACGCGGCGGATTAGACCCATTTAGCACCTCCCAGGCGTCCTCTCCATTACTCGCAGCTATAGGCTCAAAACCCCAATCAGCCACCAGCTCACAGAGCATTGTTTGCGAAGTAATGTCGTCTTCTGCAATCAAAACCTTCATAGAACAGCGGCCTCCATCTGCGACTTCAACTGAGCAAACACCTCGTTTAGCTCTTGAACCATCGGTTCTACCTCTTGCCAATCTTCCCGGTTGGCAGCTAACTCGATCAGGTTAGCTTGATGGCTTAATGCAACACCACCCACATTGGCCGATGCGCCTTTAATACGATGAGCAACCGCCGCGATCGACTCCGGATTTTCATCATAAGCTTGTTTGATAGCCGCAATTTGGCGCGGCATATCATCAAGAAACGTGAGTGCCACCTTCGCCATCAAACTTCGATCCCCCATCAAGCGCTGGCTCATCGCTTCTTCATCAAATACTGTGCTTTCAACGAGTGGGCCATCATCGGCAAGTACCTCCTCGCCTATTTCATCACCAGAGCGCTGCCCAACCCAGCGTACAATGGCCTTGCGCAGTTTCTCGGTATCGACCGGTTTAGCGATATAGTCATCCATCCCTGCATCAAGACACTTGCGCCGATCCTCCTGCATCGCGTTAGCTGTCATGGCGATAATCGGAGTATCGTGATGGAGAACGTTCGAATGTGGACTGCGGATCATACGCGTCGCTTCGTAGCCATCCATAACCGGCATCTGGCAATCCATCAACACAGCATCGTAGCGCTCACGCTCTAACAGTTGTACACACTCCAAACCATTCGAGACGATATCCACGTGTACACCGATCTGCTCCAATAACCCCTTTGCCACCATCTGGTTCGTGGCATTGTCCTCTACTAGCAGTACTCGGCCTGATATGCGCGTTGTGGTCCGAACCGTGAACCGGGTAATAAGGTTGTCGTCGTTTTCATCTTTTCCCGCCACCAACAGCAACGCTTGGTACATCTCATTTTGGTTGATCGGCTTGGACAGATAACCATAGAAGCCCTTTTTGAGCATACGCTTGGCATCTCCCCGCCGCCCTTGGGAAGTCAACAAAACCAACTTTGTAGAACGCAGCATTGGATCAGACTTGATACACTGCCCCAGCATCTCACCATCCATAATTGGCATCTGCATATCGAGCAAACCAATCGTATAGGGTTGGCCATCAGCCGCGGATTCTTGCATCAATCCCAGCGCTTCTTTGGCATCTGCCGCAATTGTATGTGGCACGCCCCACTGCTCGAAGATCTCTTTGAGCAGAATTCGGTTGGATGTGTTGTCATCAACCGCAATAATACGCTCGTCGTGCAGGCTTTCTTTGGAAGGTAACTCTCGCTCCGCTTCGGCACGGCTTAGGCATACGGTAAACCAAAACGTCGAGCCGATACCCACTTGACTATCGACCCCGATCTCCCCCTCCATCATGTCAACTAACTGGCTACAGATCGCCAAGCCCAAGCCAGTACCGCCATAGCGGCGCGTTGTTGAGGTATCGGCTTGGGTAAAGCGTTCAAACAGCGATACAGTCTGCTCAAGCGTTAAACCGACACCCGTATCCTGTACTTCAAAGCGCAGAATAAGGTGTTTATCCGTTTTCTCAACACACTCGTATCGAACCAATACCTCGCCGGCATCGGTAAACTTAATGGCATTGCTAACTAGATTATTAAGAATCTGACGCAAGCGCCCAGGATCACCCTTCACCCATAGGTTCTGTACCGGGTTAGCTGGGCAGATAAATTCGACCGCTTTCTCTTCAGCACGCACGGCATGCACAATGGCAAAGTCCTCCATCATGCTATCCAGATCAAACTCAATCATCTCTAGCGCCATTTTTCCGGCTTCAATCTTAGAGAAGTCAAGAATATCGTTGATAATCGCTAGCAACGATTCTGCACTGCGCTTAGCAATAACTGCACGCTGACGCTGCTCTTTATCAAGCGCATCTTCTAGCATGAGGTTCAACATCCCCAACACACCGTTCATCGGAGTCCGAATCTCGTGGCTCATGTTGGCCAAGAAATCGCTTTTCGCGTGATTAGCGCTTTGCGCTTCATCTTTCGCGACCAGAAGCTCATCGTGACTTTTTTGCAGCGCCCGCTCATGGGTTTCCCGAACTTGCACCATTTGGTTAAATGCATCCGCGAGATCCTTCAGCTCATTGTTGGCACTCACTTTTACATGCTGCGAAGCATCACCTGCTGAGATATCTCGTGCTGTTTTGGCTAATTTCACAATCGGGTAAGTAAGGTGACGAGCCTGATAAACAGCAAATAACGCAGCCAAAATACTGGTGAGCGCCACAATCCCGAGTATGACAGCACCTAGCCAACTCGCCTGTGCAATCGCCTCATCTTGGTTAACCTCGCTGACCAATATCCACTCAACGCCAGCTAGATCAAGCCTATTATGGACTCCTACAACATTCTGATTGAAAGGCCCAAGATAGACCTCAGCCCCTAGCTGATCTGGATGTGTGGTTAAGTTATGGCTACCTAACTGAAATCGTTCGGTGCGCACCGCAAAACGAAGCACCTGCTCCTCTTTACCGTTAACCGCGCTGCGCAGATATCCGTCTTGGCCGACAACATAATGTAAAACCGAAGAGCGCATACCGGCAGTGTCAGCGATCTTCAGGAAGATATCATCTAAACGCAGCTGCAAAACAAATGCGCCAAGCTTAGCCCCGTTTCGATCAGTCATTGGAGCGATTAAAAAGCCCGCCAACTTATTATTTGACGGCCCATAACGTTCGATATCAGAAAAAGCAACGTCGCCTGTAGTAAGGGTCTTCCTCACTGTTTGCGCAAATAATGTGTTAGATAAGCTGCCAGAAAACACATTACGCCCAAGGTCTCGTTCTCTGCCTACGGTAAACAGAATATTGCCGTCGCCGTCGATTAGGAGTAGATCATAAACGTCATCATCATGGCGCTGATAGGCGGTCATGTCGTTGCTATATTGCTCAACAAGATCTTTCCAAGCGGGGCTTTGTATAAAGGCTTGCGGGCTAGTTTGCTCCTGCTCTAATCGCTCGCGCAGTTGCTTAAGAAACGAAAGGTTATTCTGCGACTGGGCCATGATCTTTAGATCGCCCATGCGGCTGTCAAACCAATCATTCAGATAGATCATCTTTGCCCGCGCCGCGGAGCTTAGTTGATCTTTGGCAGCCTGAGTTAAGCTCTGTTTCGCTTGATAGTATGAGATACCGGCAACGATACTCATCGGAACGAGGGCAAGCACCAAAAACCAGATCAGCAAAGTGCGACTGATAGGAACCAATTTCTTGCTAGACATAACGCTTCTCCTCAGCCTGCTGCAAGGCGTCTAGAGCGCGCGCGATGGTGTATGGCGGTGAAAGAACAACAAACAAACCGCGGATAACTTTGTCTGTACCAATATCAATCCTGTTCCATGCAGATGCTGCCCGCTTCGCTACGCACTGCTCGCGTATGCTTAAACGGCTCTTGGCCTCTGCCCACATCCTCTTGGGCATGTCGAATCTCCCGAAAAACGGTAAAATATTAGCTAACGTTTACGTTGTCTTGATTCCAGTATAGACAACCTAAAAATAAACAGAGGATCAATGGAATATACTCCCAATTCACGCCTTATTGAGGGGCGTCTGATCAAACGTTATAAGCGTTTTTTGGCGGACATTGAGTTAAGTGATGGCAGTACGATGACTGCTCACTGCCCCAATACAGGCTCCATGAAACATTGTGCGCAAGCAGGGGCACGCGTGTGGTTTCTCGATGCCAACAACCCAAAGCGCAAACTAGCGCACACCTGGGAGCTGGTTGAAGTCGATAATAAGTATCTCGCCTGTATTAACACCCACCGCGCAAACCACTTGGCGCGTGAGGCCATTGAGAGCGGTTTAATAGCCTCGTTAGCAGGTTACGATAAGATTCAAACCGAGTGCCGTTACGGAAATGAAAATAGTCGTATCGACCTACTCTTATCCCAAGGGGAGGCTCCAGATTGCTACGTAGAGGTCAAAAGTGTCACGCTGCTGGAGCAAGACGGCTTAGGCATCTTCCCCGATGCGGTTACCACCCGTGGACAAAAGCATCTGCGTGAGCTGATGGAGATGGTGTCTCAAGGATATCGGGCGGTGCTGTTTTTCAGTGTCGCCCACACCGGTATCCAAGCGGTTCAGCCCGCTTGGGAGATTGATCCTACCTACGCCCGCACCTTGAAAGAGGCGATCCGTCACGGCGTGGAAGTGATCGCAGTCGGGGCTGAAATATCAACGCAATCCATCCGGCTATCGCGTGTTCTACCCTTTCATATTGGCGGTTAGTCTCGCAAAATGGCCGCTAAAGACGCCAATGCATAGTGGCGCTTAGTGCTCAATGGTTGCGCGAAACTGATACGCAGGTAGTTATTGAAGCGCGTGGTTGTGGAGAAAAGCGCACCTGGGGTGATAACAATGCCTTCGGCAAGCGCGCGGTTATATGCGGTTAGCGTATCGACATTTTCGGGTAAGCTCACCCACAGCGCCATGCCCCCTTCAGGCAAGGTGTAAGATACATCGTCTTGCCACACCTCGCTGATCGCCTGCGCCCACTGGTCGCGCTGAGTTAACAGTTGCAGGCGCTGTCGCCGCAAGAAGCGTTCGTATTCACCTTCGCGGATAAAGTCCGCCACCCCTTGCTGGGTATACTGGCTACTGGCCAATACCGTTATCAACTTGAGGTGCGCAATGCGCTCACGCCAACGAGCGCCTTCAACCCAGCCAAGACGCAGATCGCGGGAGAGGCTTTTCGATAAGGAACTACACAGCATAATTCGTTCCTGCGTATCGAGTGCTTTTAACGGCTCAGGGCGCTCGCGAAACCCTAGATCGCCGTAGATATCATCCTCAATCAGCGCAAAATCATACCGGTTTGCCAGCTCAACCAACGCAACACGTGACGCTGCAGGCATCACCGCGCCTGTTGGCGTCGCAAAATTTGGAGTAACCACACACGCCTTGACCGGCCAACGCGCTAATTGCTCCTCGAGGATATTCACATCAATGCCGTTGGCAGGATCCGCCGGTATTTCAAGCACCTGTAGCTTCAACTGCGATAGCAACTGCAACGAGCCGTAAAAGCCCGGCGATTCAACCGCAACAACATCGCCGGGCTCGCAACAAGCCATCAACGCTAAAAAAAGACCATGCTGGCAACCCTGTGTCACCAGAAGATCAGCCGAGCTGATAGCCACGCCTAAACGCTGGTAACGTAACGCTAACTGCTCACGTAGCAGTTCATTGCCTTCAGGAGCATCGTAATAGTGATGAGCGGCTTGGCGATGCTGACGCAGCGCTCGTCCAACGGCGCGGTTCAATGCTAAAAGTCCTGAATCAGCATCTGGCCCTTGCAGGTCCGGCAGCAAGTCAAAGGCTGCGCCACGGCGCATGATATCGTCGACGACGGCACTTGTGTTGACGGGCACCGGGCGCAGCGCCGGCCCGTTCAGCGCTTTGCGATGCAGAGGCGCAGAGTCACGCTTACTTGGGCTAGCCGCCACAAAGTAGCCCGATTTAGGTACCGCTTTAATCAGCCCTTGCGCTTCCAAACGCTGATATGCGTGCTGTACCGTTGCCTTCGATAGTTGTTTGGTGGAGCACAACTCCCGAACCGATGGCAACCTATCACCGGCACGCCACCGGCGCTGCACAATACCTTCACGCAGCCAAGACTCTAATTGTTGATAGCGATAGGATTCCGCCATGCCCCCTCCTCGGCAAACCGCTAGATTACGGTATTCTAATGCAATCTGTACCTATAAAATATAATTTTTTTATACCTGTACCTATCTAGTAACCCGCATTACACTGCCCGCAAACTGACAAGAGCAAGAGCTAGAGGCACAACAATGCAGAAGATTCCGGTTCAACAGGTTGATCCTGTCGCACTCACCGCTGCAGATAAAATTCACGTTCGCCTAACGGAGGGGCGCTTTCAAAACCTACGTCGTTTCATTAGCTGGCCGTTGATGTTCGCTTACTTTGCGCTGGTATGGGTGCAGTTCGACGGGCGTCCATGGCTACTATTTGATTTCGCAGAGCGCCACATTTTGTTGTTTGGCAACACGCTTTCATGGCACGACCTGCCAGCACTCGCCGGTATTATGATCGCTGGTGCCTGCTTGCTCTTTTTCTTAGCGGTTGGCTGGGGGCGCGTATGGTGCGGCTTTGCTTGCCCACAAAGCATCTGGACTTGGGTGTTTATTCGTATCGAGCGCTGGACTGAAGGGCGTGCAACAGAGCGGGCGAAAAACGAAAAACTCCCGCTACGTAGTACGCGCCTCGCCCGCCGTGTCGCCAAGCACCTGTTATGGATCGCATTTGCCACCCTAACGGCGATCACCTTTACCGGCTACTTTATCCCTGTGCGTGAATTAACCAGCAGCTTACTGACCGGTACGGCAAGCTTAAGTGTTATCGGCTGGCTAATCTGCATGGCGGCCCTGACCTACACCAACGCGGGCTTAGTGAGGGAGAAGATCTGCTTACACGCCTGCCCTTACTCACGTTTCCAAGGGGTTATGTTCGATTTAGACACCCGCACGGTGATGTATGACGCAGCACGCGGCGAACCTCGACGTGGTGCAGAGAGCACACAGGGTGACTGCATCGATTGCGGCATTTGCGTTAAGGTGTGCCCAACCGGCATTGATATTCGAGATGGCCTACAAGCTGCCTGCATCGACTGCGGTGCTTGTATCGATGCCTGTGATGCGGTGATGGAGAAGATCAAAAAACCATTGGGCCTGATCCGTTTTGCCTCTGAAAAGCAGCTTCAAAAAGCGCCGAGCCCGATCTATCGACCGCGCTTAGCAGGCTACTTCGCGGTGTTAACGCTGGCGGTGTCTGGGGTTGTTTACGGGTTACAGCAGCCCACTGAGCTGCTCGTTGAGATTCGCCGTGACCGTGGCGCACTCTTTTATAGTCCACAGCAAGATGTGGTGTGTAACCGCTACTTGATTAAAATTGAGAATTTCGGTGACGAGGCACAATTTAGCTTGTCACTGGAGAGCAATTTAGATGCTCGGCTCGAGGGCAAAACAGCAATCGCTACCCACGAAATGGGGCAATGGCTACCGTACAGCGTTTGCGCCACAGAGCCGGAACAAGCGCGGCAAAAAATTGCTATCGCATTTACGGGGTTGGATGTTCACGTAACGAAAGAGACAACGTTCATTACTGCCGTGAGATAACGAGCTAATAAGCGGGGTATCAGGCCCCGCTTTTCTTAAAACTTCTCTACGACTATTTTTGACACGGTGCCATTATCAAAAACGATGGTCTTAGTCTCGGAGTACCCGCGGTAAGTCCATATCTCTTCGGAACCATAGAGTGTTTCATTGGTTTTCTGCTTATCGGGCTTACCTAATATCTGCAAGATCTTATCCTTGCGCATCCCCTTTCTTGGTTCCACTTTGCGGGTTGGACGTTGGGTATTGCGTCGATCGCGGGACACTTCTGCTTTATGTGCACGATAGGAGCGCTCGCCTTGTTTTACCAAACGCTTCGACGCCTGAATGCTCTCCTGCTTTTTATCCATCTCGATCTGTTCACGCCGTTCAGCCCACTCCTCTTCCGGTGTCGGCGCCGAGCTGGAGCCTCCTCCGAAAATTCGGTAGTACTTATCGCACGGTAACCCCACTTCAATCATCTTGCCATCAACTTCACACTGATAAGCAGACGCGTGGCCAGACAGCCCCAACAACAACGCAGCAACACATAGGTGCACTTTTCGGTTATCCATTACCCCAACCCAACAAAAAATCTTGATGACACCATTTTAAGCAGCAAAATGCTGGAATAAAAGGTTCGCTATCCCATGCTTGTGGGATTTGCTAAATTGGCCTCTTTGGAAACTGGGTATCACTTTGCAGCACCTTAACTTCAATTTACTGCGTTCGCTTTCTGTCCTGTTAGAAGAGCGCCACGTAACGCGCGCTGCCAATAAACTCTGCCTGACCCAGTCGGCTATGAGCCGCCAACTCGGCCAGTTGCGCCAGTATTTTGAAGACCCTCTCCTGTTGCGCGAAGGCAGCGGATACTTGCTAACCCCCAAAGCGCAAACGCTGATCCCCAAAGTGCAGCACATTCTTGTGGCGATTGAGGAGCTCAACGATACACCCGCCTTTAACCCTGCGGTCTGTGATCGCGAGTTTCGTTTTGCCAGTACCGACTATGTTGCGCAATTCATCTTTCCCGAGCTACTGCTGCATCTCCAAACACATGCACCAAACATTCGCGTCCATTTTGACGTGCTAAACGGTAGCTGGTTACCACAGCTCGGCGAGCTGCCGCTGGATATGGTCTCGACAATGGCCGCAACGCTACCCGACAACCTAGACAGTTACTTTCTTGGCCAAGACTCACCCGTTTGTTTGATGAGCCAAACACATCCGCTCAGTAACCAGACTTCTCTTGAGCTAGAAGATCTGGCCCAACATCCATTTGTGCGGATTAACAGCGGCGGCGATAAAGACTCTTTTTTGGATGATGCCCTGAGCGCAGCAGGCCTTAAACGCGAAATACGTTTTGAAGTGCCTTTTTTTAACGCGGGCTTCGCTGCCGTCACTCAAAACCAGCTACTGATGGTTGTGCCTGCCCATATTGCCCGCAACACCGCAGCGTGGCTGCCCGTCACATCGAGGCCATTCACCGTTACGGCGCCCTCTCATCGTTACTATTTATGCTGGCACCGGCAGCACCAAAATGATCCTGCACACCATTGGATGCGTGAATCCTTGGCCGAAATACTGCAACGCTCTATGTACTCGCCTAAAGATCATGATTTAATTTTCTGATTGGCATTCGAATAATGCATTTCCAACATACTGGCTATACCTCGTAAACTGCGCGCCTAGAACCTTTATGTTATTCGGAGCAGTATATGACGCTTGCCAGTTGGCTTTCCCTACTCGCTATCTGCGTATTGGGTGCTATGACACCCGGCCCAAGCCTTGCGGTTGTGCTGCGGCACACACTGACAAATGGCCGCCTTCATGGCGTTGTCTCTGGCGTTGCTCATGCCGCTGGGGTCGCAGGGTGGGCCATTTTAACGGTTTGGGGCTTAGCGCTGCTTGTCACAACATCGCCACTTGTGTTCAACGTGATCACTTATGCTGGCGCGGGTTACTTAGCTTACTTGGGTGTAAAAGCGCTACGCGCACAACCCTCTTCCACCGAGGACGCACAGGTCATGCGCGTACCGCTTTATCAAGCTGCACTGGATGGGCTTATGATCAGCCTACTCAACCCGAAGCTAGCGATCTTTTTTCTGGCGCTTTTTTCCCAGTTTGTGACAACCGCCGTTTCGCTGGAATCTAAGAGTATTATGATTGCCACGGTCACCGCTGTTGATGGCGCTTGGTACACCTTGGTGGCGATTGTACTGTCTCATTCGCGTGTGCTCGGCAAACTGCAGTCCCGCACATTCTTAATTGAAAGAATCAGCGGCGGGATATTAATTGCACTGGCGCTGCGTGTTCTGACGCTTTAAGTATTTAACACAGCGCTACCTGTACATTTAGCAACATGCTAACCTGTTGCGTTTTGAGCGATACCCCATGCGCCATTCAGACTCGCAAACACTGAGTACCAGTATCCTATTAGCCGTACTCTCCGCCATTTTTATGGGCACGATTGGCATCGTGTCCAAAACAACCGGCCTGAGTGCCGATGTGGTCACTTTTTACCGGCTTTTTTTTGGCGCGGCTATTATGCTGGGGTATTTAGTCATCGCGCGCCGCGCTCATCTGCTATCGGCACGACCGCCATGGCAGGTTGTTGTAAACGGGATATTCCTAGCAAGCTTCATCGTCTTTTACGTTCAAGCGATGAACTATACCAGTATGGCCAACGCCATTATGTTGATCTATCTGGCCCCGATTACCGCCTCAATCATTGCCCACTTTTGGCTTAAAGAGCGCCTCACTCCCCGTAGTATCGCCTTAATCGCCACCGCTCTATTCGGATTTGCCATGATGATGGAGTTCAAGCTCAGCTTTAACCAAGGTAGTCATGAAAGCTTGGGGCTCGGCTTCGGCGTCTTGTCGATGGCCGCTTATGCAGGTTTCATTTTGGTCAACCGAATCATGCCCGCTAGCTACCCCGTGCTTGCTCGTACCTGGTATCAGCTATTAATCGGCGCGCTGTGCATGTTGCCATTTTTGCTCATGGCGCCGGTTTGGCCAGAGCAATGGCAGTGGGGATGGCTACTCGCTGCAGGCTTAATACCGGGCTTCCTAGCGATTCTATTCGCGGTCAGTGCTTTGAATCACCTGCCCTCAAGCTTATTTGGCACACTTGCCTACTTTGAGCCGGTAGCGGTAGTGACCTTTGGCTGGGTGCTTTTTGATGAAAGCCTCAACACGCTGCAACTCACAGGGTGTGGTGTAATTATGCTCAGCGGTATTATCCAAGCCATCAGCTCAAGCCGACAAAATAAAACCCTTCAGCAGGAGACTGCCCATGCTTAGCCTTGCTTGGGGCGCCACTTTTATCGGAGTCTTTCTCTGGTCTGCCATCGAACCTTACGACACCTTTACGTGGTTTTTAGAGGTGGCTCCTGCCCTCATCGGGGCAGCACTCGTGTTCGCTACGCGTAAGCGTTTTCCTTTAACGCCACTGCTCTACAGCCTCATTTTGGCACACTGTATTGTTCTAATGATCGGTGGCCACTACACCTATGCAGAAGTGCCCTTTTTTGATGGCCTTTTTGGCGCTGAGCGCAATAACTACGATAAGGTCGGCCACTTCTTCCAAGGTTTTGTGCCCGCCATCTTAGCCAGAGAGCTACTGATCCGCTTACAGGTTGTCTCTGGGCCGCACTGGCGCACACTGTTCGTGCTATCGGTCACGCTGGCCTTTAGTGCTTTTTACGAGCTAATTGAGTGGTGGGTTGCCTTGCTGAGTGGTGAAGATGCCACCGCGTTCCTCGGCACACAAGGCTATGAGTGGGATACGCAATCCGATATGGGGTTTGCACTCTTCGGCGCTATTTGCGCACTGCTGCTACTTGCAAAGTGGCATGATAAACAGCTCGCAAAGTTGCGTTAATCAGGCTTATTTACTCGGTTTGATATAACTGAGCGGCACGGCGGTGGTTTCAACAATTTTACGCATCACAAACGCCGACTTCACGCCGGTTACGCCGCGAATTCGAGTAATTTTGCCCAGCAAAATATCGTGATACGCATCCATATCGGACACCGCGACTTTCAATTGGTAATCAGCATCGTGACCGGTGATTAAATAGCACTCCATCACCTCCGGTAGCTCGCTAATCGCTTGCTCAAACGCTTCGAAGCGCTCGGGGATATGCTTATCCATGCTGATATGCAGCATGGCGATCAGCGACACATTAACAGCGCGTTCGTTGATCCTCACGACTCGGCGTGCAATCACGCCGCTCTCCTCCAACTGTTTGACGCGGCGTGAGCAGGGAGCAGCCGTTAACCCAACCTGCTCCGCAAGTTCTTGGTTAGATAACGAGCCATCAGCTTGCAAAGCGTGCAAGATACGAATATCAAATCGATCTAATTCAACATCAAATTTCACGAAAAACTCCAGGTGCGCAATAAAAACAAACGTTAGGACCAATACAGTTAAATTATATTGCCGAAAAGATAAAAACAAGCGGAAAATAGATCAGCTATTGCGCAACAATCTCTCTAGACTACTCACTATTGAAACGACGGCCTTGCCGCTGGTTTCAATAGCCGTTAGGCAACCAGCTATTCACTCGTAGTTGGGGGTGTGACAGCCACAAGCTGATAAAACCGATCTAACGCTAGGTTTATCGAACCGACCACCGCGCTAACCAAAAGTAACAGCGACCTATTTGCCCCGTGAGGCATGCTGCACGGGGCAGTATGACAACATACCCAACAACACTTACAACAAAGCAGGAATGCTCGCTCATGTTTGACCATCGTAAATATCGTCCATTTCCCGCTATCCAGTTGCAGGATCGTACCTGGCCGGATAAGCAGATCACAACAGCGCCCGACTGGTGCAGCGTTGACCTGCGCGACGGTAACCAAGCGCTAATCAACCCGATGTCGGTGGAGAAGAAAACAGAGCTATTTCAACTGCTAGTGAAACTGGGTTTTAAAGAGATTGAGGTGGGCTTTCCAGCGGCGTCGTTGCCTGATTATGAGTTCATGCGCAAGTTGATCGATGAAGCGCTGATCCCTGACGATGTTACCATTCAAGTGTTGGTACAAGCCCGCGAAGAGCTGATCAAGCGTACATTCGAATCGTTACGCGGTGCAAAGCGCGCTGTGGTACATGTTTATAACTCAACCTCGACGGTACAGCGCGAGCAGGTATTTGGCTTAGATTGCGATGGTATTACTGCTATTGCCGTACAAGGTGCCAAATGGCTGAAAGAGTATGCTGCACAGCACCCAAACACCGAGTGGACTTTCCAGTACTCACCGGAGAGCTTCACAGGTACCGAGATGGATTACGCCATCGAAGTGTGTGATGCCGTCATCGACGTATGGCAGCCGCAAAATGGCCAGCAGGTGGTTATCAACTTACCTTCGACGGTTGAGATGTCGACACCCAACATTTTTGCCGATCAGGTTGAGTACTTTTGCCGCAACCTGAAAGGCCGCCAACACGTGCGCATCTGCTTGCACACCCACAATGACCGCGGCTGTGCTGTCGCTGCGGCAGAGCTGGGCGTGATGGCTGGGGCTGACCGTGTTGAGGGCACCTTGATGGGGAACGGCGAACGCACCGGTAATATGGATATCATCACCATGGGTATGAACCTCTACTCACAAGGTGTGGATCCTAAACTAGACTTCTCGAACATCCCCGAGATCATCGCGACGGTTGAGCACTGTAACGAGTTACCTGTGCCGGCACGCCATCCTTGGGCGGGAGAGCTGGTTTATACTGCGTTTTCCGGTAGCCACCAAGATGCCATTCGTAAGTCGATGGCCTACCATGCCGACCGTCAACTACCGCACTGGGAAGTCGCGTATTTGCCGATCGATCCCATGGATATTGGCCGTGAATATGACGCAGTCGTACGTATCAACAGCCAAAGCGGTAAAGGCGGCGTTGCATTAGTACTGGAGCGCGACTACAACATCGAGCTACCCAAGTGGATGCACATCGAGTTAAGTAAAGTGGTGCAGAAAGCGACCGAACAAACCGGTCAAGAGATCACCCCAGCGGCCATAAAAACGCTGTACGATGAGTCTTTTGTCGACGTTGAACAGCCGTGGGTAGTCTCTGGCTACAATATCCACACCGATGCTGACCGTGTTACCGCTCAGGTACGCACAGCGGATGCCGCCTTCGAGGGTCAAGGTGCAGGAGCGATCGAAGCACTATGCGCTGCACTATCAAAAGCTCACCAATGTGAGATCAAAGTACAGCACTTTGATGAGTACGCACTTGGCGAGGGAACGACGGCTCAAGCACGTGCATGCGTTGCGCTGGATGTTGATGGAGAGCACTGTTGCGCTGTTGCAGTCGCCAGTGATACGTCTGCTGCGCCATTGCAAGCGATTCTGAGTGCTTTTAGCCGCTCACAGATCAGCGCACAGGCCGCTGCTGCTTAAATCGAACAACAAGCCGCTTGCGCTTAACGTCGGGCGGCTTGTTAAAACTCCCAGAACAGCACCAGAAATAACAGTAAAGATGCGCCGAGATCCAGCCACTTTACCCCGCCAAACGTTGCGATCATATTCAGCGGTTGCAACCGTATTTGAGCTTTGGAGTGCGTCATCGCGTGATGCCTTGCAGGTTGTTAAAGTGCCTGCAGTGTAGGCCTGAGATATGACATTCCGGTTAATGACGAGTTTCGATCGCTAGCGCGCTTATCTCTTCAACCAGTTCGGGAAAGAAGCGTAAGAAGCTGCGATTTAGCGCCTCATCCAGCCGCTCAAGCTCAGCGATAGCTCCGTGAAACTCATTCTTAAACCGAATACGACCGGCAATACGATCTAACGCAAAGCCGACGCCTTCAAGAGTACGATAAGAGCTAAACCAATCCTGTGCCACGATACGCTGAGAGGTCTGATCCATCGCGCTAGGCATCAGGTGCCGACCTTGCACCAATTGTGCGTAATAAAACTGGCAGTCTTGATCAAAAGGCCGTGCGCTAAAACGATCCCAATGATTTATCAGGTAGTGATCGAAAGCCAAATCGATAATAACGCCCGCAAAACGGCGCCGCTTTGCTGAGATCAGTTTCTTCAGTGCCTGTACTTCAGGATGAGTATCGGTAAAGCGATCAACCGCGCGGTGATTACGTACCCCCGCTGCCACCGCAGGTGCAAGCTCGGCGAGCCTCACACCGCGCATAAAGTCACCCATCAGATTACCAACACGCGACTCCACGGTATTCTGCGCCAAAAAGAGATGAGCAAGATAGTTCAACCCGATAACTCCGCATGGCTGTGATCACTTTCAGCACCTTGGGACTGGGTATGGACATGCAGGTGTACATGTTGATGCGCGTGCACAACAGCCGGTTTCAGTTGGCCATCTTCCAATGCGATAACACGGGCATCTAGTTGTTGAATCAACTGGGTATCATGGGTTACTAACAACAAGGCTTGAGGTAGGTTTTGCAGTACTTCTATCAAGCGGTGGCGAGCCTTCTGATCAAGCCCATTGGTGGGCTCGTCCAGCAACAGCAAATCGGGCTCCATCACGAGTACGGATGCCAACGCAACCAAACGCTTCTGCCCACCAGACAGTCTAAAAGTTACTCGATCTGCTAAGGCCAACACACCAAGACGGGTTAACATGGCCAGCGACTTCGCCTTTGCGGTTTCATGGGGCCAACCGAGATTGAGCGGACCAAACATCACATCATCGAGTACGGTAGGACAAAACAACTGATCGTCAGAATCTTGAAATACCAGCCCAACTCGCTTGCGCAGTTGACGAAAATCATGCGCAGTTTTGCAAGATTTACCAGTAAGTCGGATATCGCCAGCGTCAGCGTTGTGAAGCCCGACAATCAACTTGAGTAACGAGCTTTTGCCAACGCCATTATCACCCCAAACCACCAGCTTCTCGCCCTGCTGAATTTCTAAGTCGGCGTCTTTCAGCAGCGCGTTGCCATCGCGAGAAAACGTCAGCTTATCTAGCACTAACAGGGGTGAGCTCATCGGAACCTCTCTATTAAACTGATCAACATTACGGCACTACATACCAGCAACCACAGTGTATCGCGAAAACGCCAGCGTTCTGCTGGTTGGATGGGAAAGTGGCCTTGAAATACCCGGCACTGCATCGCTTCAAAAACGTGCTGCGCCCGCACCATGCCGCGGACAAGCAGCATACCAATTAACCAGCCGAGAGTACGCCATGTATGCCATGAGCTGCGCATTTCAAACGCGCGTGCTTTCATCGCTTGGCGCAAGCGGCCATACTCCTGCTTAAACAGCTCGATGTAACGTAATGTCATAAGCAGCAAAGTCACTAACTTACTCGGTACTTTGAGGGCATTCAGTGCAGCGCCAAGTTCACTGGGTTTGAGTGGACCTAACAAACCAAAAATGAGCAGTGCCGCTGCACTCACTTTTAAAAACACGCCTATTGCGCGCTCGACTCCCTGCACGGAAGCAGCAATACCAAACAATGAGAATAGCGTATCCCCCTCAACTGAAAAGGGAAGCAATAACACAATGCAGAAAACGAATGCTTCAACACGCAGCAGGTGTATCAGCATCTCCCGCATGGAGCGACCAAACATTAAGGCTATTAGCAGCGCAATGAGCGCACCAACCGACAGCAGGATCAGCGATTGCGATACAACTTGCGCGATGATCAGTAGTAAGCAGCTAACCAACCGAGCCCGCGTATCTAGCTGCTCTGCAAACTTGCTCATTGCCTTGAACGCCACCAGAGATAAACACCTGCCAGGCCGAAAATAATCCCAACGCCACCTAACAGATCGCTCAATTTGGCGCGATCTTGCTGTTGCTGCAACGCGAGTTTTAACGGCGCGATCTCTTTCGCAACCGCATCACGCACTATGCGTTCTAGCGCCTGCGCATCAGTGGTACCGGGCATAG
Organism: Neptunomonas sp. XY-337; assembly: GCF_004959845.1. Taxonomy (NCBI): domain Bacteria; kingdom Pseudomonadati; phylum Pseudomonadota; class Gammaproteobacteria; order Oceanospirillales; family Oceanospirillaceae; genus Neptunomonas; species Neptunomonas sp. XY-337. The sequence continues at coordinate 46,451 of NZ_SPLL01000005.1, forward strand.
CCTCGGCAGCAGGTGTAGCTGTTTCTAAAGCTTGGAGCGGCCATTTCACGATGTGACCATCTTGCGAGTTCGCGATAACCCATGTCGCGCTGTTCGCCAGCCTTGGTAGTTCAAAGCGCCCTTGCCGATCCGCAGAGACCTGCATAAGTACCTGCCCATCGTCATTATGCAGTGCCACGAGTGCCAGCTGAGCGGGGATTCCTCCACTAAAATAAACATGGCCACTGAGTCGATCATGACTCTCTTGAACAAACAGCTTTAAGCTGTGTGCCGCCGCATAGGGTGCGAGGCAAAAAGCGCACAAAAGCGGGAGTATGTACCGGCTCAGTCTAACCATTCAGGTGCCACCTTCATCAGGAATCGGATAATAACAACGGCAATAACGGCTTCAAGCAACGCTAGGGGTAGGTATGTAGCCATCATGACAGCGGCAGCCGGCAGATATTCGCTCCCGGACAACAAGAGTGAGAAGAACACCAACGCTCCGGTTGAGATCACGGCCATGGCTGCTAACGGTGCGGCCAAAAGCGCACGCGAATTATCAGATACTCTCCCTTTCAGCCAATAGAATGCACTACCTGCGAACAACGCCGGTACAGCAATATTGATTGTGTTTACACCCAACGCCAACAAGCCGCCTAAGCCAAAAAAGATACTCTGCAACAGCAGTGCGACGAACAGTGCCGGAATGACTGCGCTACCAAGCAAAATCCCCATCACACAACTCAGCATTAAGTGAACACTACTAGGGCCTACTGGAAAGCTGATAGTTGAACAGACAAAAAAAGCCGCACCGAGTACCGCTGCGTGCGGGACTTTTTCTGAGGCAAGGCGCCGCAAAGAGACCCACAGGGCCGCCCCGCAAGCCGCCGCTCCACCAGCCACCACCGGTAGCGATAAGATGCCATCAGGAATATGAGCCATCGTAGCAACCCTACTGCATAGGTTTAGCAAAAATCCAGATCAACGCGCCCTGCTCCACAGGGACATCAACCCCCTCTGGATTTCGCATCGGTTTGTCCGCAGTTATTAAAGCCGCAAAGCCCCACCAGCCGGATTTAGGCATCACATAACTGAACACACCATTGCCATCAGCCTTCACTACTTGCGTTACGTATGGATCTTGCACTGATGAAATAGAACCATCATTGCGCCACTCCACTTCGACTTCAGCAAAAGGCACCGGCTGCCCATTTTTCTTAACGATCCCCTGAAAGAGATTACCCTGCCAGATGCCGTAGGGGCGCGTTAGCGGCTCAATCTCAACAGGTAAACCCACCAATTGGTCCCACGCAGGCTCGCCACCAAAAGCATCGACAACCACTTTGGTAAAGTGTTGGATCATGACGCCCTCTTCTGGCTCCCAGTAGGGTGCAGGTGTTAGGTAAAAGAGGTGATCACCGGGTGACTTAATTTGATACTCCGCACTGAAGCGTCCATTCGGTTGTCCCTTTAATGCCGGCAGCAGGTCAGTTTGGCCACTGGCTGTGACCACCCCAAACGCTTCTGGGGACTGCATAGTCATAACCGGGCCACGCGCCATCGGATGGGTAAATTGGATATCGAAGCTCAATGTTGCTTCAGCGGGAGAGTGCACAGCTTCCGATGAGGGTATCAGTTCTTGAAAGTGGCCATAAACCGATGACAGGGGTAATAGACTGAACAATAACGCTGCGATCACTTGCCCGCGCATAACTAACTCCTTAAAAAGCCTTATCGTATTACGATTTATTAATTCGTAATACCGACTATATCACTATTTAGAACGAACATCTTCCAAAGATAAAAGCACCACAGCTCACCCCTAATATGAGTTAGCCAAATCTCATCAAATACTATTAATAGCGATGTCGATCAAATTTACAAAACAGTTACCACAAAGAGACAAAAAACACACAAGACAAAACAAACGTATTAATTTTCATACAGTTAATAAACATGGAACGGTACGTGCTAACAAGTTCACCAGTTAACTTTCACCTATAACAACGAACTAAGGGAATGAGGACTTACCATGTTTAAAAAAGCACTCGCAGGTTTAGCGGTAATGGTAGCAGCCAGCAGCGCGAATGCGGCTCTGATGGATATTCAAGTTGACTTAGAGCTTCAGCTTCTTGCCGATGTTTCTGGTAGCGTTGACTCCACTGAGTACAGCCTGCAGCTGCAGGGCTATGAGCAAGCGTTCCGCTCAGCAAACGTACATGATGCAATTATGAATGGTAATATCGGATCAATTGCCGTTCAGTATATCGAGTGGTCAGGCTCTCTCGACCAACGAGTGCAAATTAATTGGTTTGAGATCAACAGCGCCGCCAGCGCAAACGCTTTCGCTGATGCATTGGCGGGTGTAAATCGTGCCTTTAGTGGCGGCACTCGTATTTACAGCGCCATTGATTTCGGTGTTAATCAGTTCGTTGATAACGGCTTCGATAGTAACCGCCAAGTGATGGACATCTCAGGCGATGGTACATCAAACACCAGCCTAACCAGCACCGCGCGCGATAATGCGCTGGCAGCCGGCATCGATACCATTAACGGTATTACGATCGGCACGTCCACATCCTTACAAAACTTCTACGATGCTAACGTTATTGGCGGTGTTGGCGCTTTCCAGATTAACGCGTCAACGTTCGCTGACTTCACTTCGGGTATCGAACGTAAGCTCGTACGGGAGATTTCAGTACCCAAAGATGTTCCAACCCCATCATCCCTTGCCCTATTGGCAATCGGTCTAATCGGTGCTGGTGCAGCTGCTCGTAAGCGTCGCGCATAACAGCAAATGACAAAACCGCTAACTGATACTCATAGTTAGCGGTTTTATCGCTATTCACCCTTCGGGCAGCACGGTATATAGTTAACGGCCACGGATACAACTAGTCATGGATCGTTATTAGTATGCTACGTTTCGCTGGCATCTTTCTTACAGTACTTTTTGTGCTGTTCGGCATTGAGATGCTTAACCCAGTACAGAAGGCGGTTGTCCAGCCTTTCACCTTTTTCCTCGCTGAAGTGAGTTCCGCTATCATTGCCCCCTTTGATGACACGGCGATCTCCTTTGGCAAAATCATCCAAAACAAGGTTAACGGCTTTGCCGTCTCGATCGAATCAGGCTGCAATGGAGTGGAGGCGATCATTATGCTCGCCGCTGCGGTAATTGCGTTTCCTGCAACCCTTAAACAGAAAGTTGCCGCGGTTATCCTCGGATCATTAGCGATTCAGGTGCTCAACATCGCGCGCATCATTAGTCTCTACTATTTAGGGCAATGGAGCTTTGCAGCGTTTGAGTGGGCACATTTATACATCTGGCCTGTATTGATCATGGTGGATGTTCTTATCGTGTTCCTTGTTTGGCTGAACTACTTAAACCGCCAATCGCCGCAGACAAACGAGGCTGCCGCATGAACCAGCAACCTCTCAATCTACGCCGTTTTGTATTGCTACTTTTTCCCATGCTAGCGATCTGTTTTGCGCTTTGGTGGTCATTGAGCGGCTGGCTAGCATCACCCGCCCTCTCTGCAAGTGAGTGGTTACTGGCATGGTGGCTGCCAGACTCTTTCCATCTCCTGCAACAAAAAGGCGCCACTGGACTGGTTTTTAGTACGCTAGGTGAGCTCAACGGACAACTGATGAGTGCTCAAGCGGCGAGGAACTATTTAGCATTTGAGTTCAATACTCAAATTCTCTCCTTTTCTCTGCCGTTTTTCTGTGCTTTGACCTTTGCGGCCCCCGGCAACTTCTCCCTAGAGCATCTTCTTGAGGGGCTCGCTGCGCTTTACGCGGTATTTGTGATCAGTGTGGCGATACTGGCATTAAAAACGCTGATGGTCGGCTTAGGCCCTCAGAATGTTGTGGAGTCACAAGGCAGTCTCTTTCTGAACATAAATACCGTCGCGCTGCTCTACCAAGTGTGCACATTAATATTGCCGATATTGATACCTGTGCTTATCTGGGTGGCACAAAAGCGTCATCTGCTAGCGCCACACTTCAACCGGATCTATAACCCCTCCTAGAGCTTACTAAGTATTACGTCTGAGGCCGAATATGCGTATGTTCAGCACCATGCTGGTGCGCATCCGCGGCCATATCTACCGGGATGATGTTCAACTGCCCATGCCGCACACCAGGCTGAGACGTAATGCTATTCGCGAAGGCCTGTACCTGCTCAACAACACCTTTCAGTACCACCGTTTCAAGACAGTTATCGTGATCAAGGTGAACATGGAGTGTGGATACCGAGAGATCATGATGCGCATGCTGAGCGAGTGTTAAGCGCCGCGCTAATTCACGCTCCTCATGGTTATAAACGTAAGTCAACGTGCCGACACAATAGCTTTCAGCGCTATGCTCGGCCCGCTCCGCTTCCAACTTTTCACGGATAAGATCACGTATCGCTTCTGAACGGTTTGAGTATCCCTTGGCTTGTAAAAACTGCTCGAACTGAGCCACCAGCGACTCATCCAACGATACCGATATTCTCTCCACAACTCCCCCTTAGATCTTGTCTGGTTTCCGGTTTTAAAATACGCCGGGCCTCTTTATTTTAACCAAGCTACTATGCCACTGACACGGCAAGCGCTTTGAGCATCAACACCTTATCAAAGGTAATCAGGCTTTATTCAATATAAAGCCTGACGCAGAACCGAAATTTTGCCAAATTAAGCCCCAAACCTTTAAACATTTTAGCTAAACTCCTATCATGCACGACCTTTCAGACAGGCAAGAGAAGAGAAGTCCGATTTGGCAGCTACAGAGTTCATCACCGGCCAACGCTGGATCAGTAATACCGAAGCAGAACTAGGCCTAGGTATTGTGGTAGAAAACCTCAATCGCCGCGTCACTATGCAGTTTCCTGCAGCCGACGAAGAGCGCACCTACGCAATCGATAACGCCCCCGTCAGCAGAGTTGAGTACCCCATCGGCGAGCAAGCTCGCACGAAAGATGGCGTCTCCTTTGAGATAAAAGACCGTCACGAGCAGAATGGTTGCTTGATCTACTTTGGCGTTGACCAAGACGACAATGAAGTGATCGTCCCTGAGGTAGAACTCGATAGTGCTGTTCAGTTCAGCCGCCCACAAGACCGCCTCTTCGCCGGTCAAATTGACAAATCCAGCCGATACCGCTTGCGCTTAGACACCCTCCAGCACCACCATCGCCAGCAACAGTCGCCAACATATGGACTTGCCGGTGGACGTGTTCAACTGCTGCCGCACCAATACTATATCGCTCATGAGGTCGCTAACCGCTTCGCACCTCGTGTATTGCTGGCCGATGAGGTCGGACTGGGTAAAACAATTGAAGCAGGCCTGATACTGCACCACCAATTGATCACCGGACGAGCAAAGCGCGTTCTGATCGCTGTACCAGATAGCCTGATCTACCAGTGGTTGATTGAGATGATGCGCCGTTTCAATCTGCAGTTCAGCATTATGGATGAACTGCGTTGCACAGCAATGGAGCTATCCGGTACTGACAACCCGTTTGAGTCAGCACAATTAATTCTCTGCGGCCAGAACTTCATTAACGACAACGCTAGCCGTATGGAGCAGATCCTCGCCTGTGATTGGGACATGCTGATTGTTGATGAGGCCCACCACTTGGTATGGAGTGAAGAAGCACCGAGTACGCTTTACCAGACCTTTGAAGCTCTCGCGCAGCAGATTCCAAGCTTGCTCCTACTCACGGCAACCCCGGAGCAACTGGGCCTTGAAAGCCACTTCGCACGTTTACGCCTGCTCGACCCTGATCGCTACAGCTCGCTTGAGCAGTTCCGTGAAGAACAGTCGCACTATGCAGAGGTCAACCAGCTCGTGCAGCAGTTGATTGCCGCCGATGGCATCAAAGCACTGCAGCAAAGCACCGACCTACAGCAGCAGCTGAACGACTATCTCGGTACAACGACGGCCGCAGACCTTATCGCTCAAGTCAATCAAGGTGATAACGAGGCACTTGCAAGCTGCGTTAATCACCTGCTGGATCGCCACGGTACGGGTCGCGTGCTGTTCCGTAACACACGTGATGCTGTAAAGGGCTTCCCGACACGGATTCTGAACCCCTACCTGCTGGAGAAACCGCCTTTATTGGAGGAGCTACCAGAAGATGCGCCGCTCAGCCACCTACTGCATCCTGAAAAAGCCCTTGGCGAAGACTGGCTAGAGCAAGATTCACGGGTCGCTTGGTTGACCGAGTGGCTTAAACAGCACCGTCTTGAAAAAGCGCTGCTCATCTGTGCCAATGCAGACACTGCTCAACAGCTAGAAGAGTATTTGCGCCTGCGCCAAGGCGTACGCAGCGCCGTTTTCCACGAAAAAATGACGCTTATCAACCGCGACCGTGCAGCCGCTTACTTCGCCGATGACGAAGACTATGCTCAGCTACTCGTGTGTTCCGAGATCGGCAGTGAGGGCCGCAACTTCCAGTTTGCCCAACACCTGATCATGTTTGATCTCCCTCTCAATCCAGACCTTCTCGAACAACGCATTGGCCGTTTGGACCGCATCGGGCAACAGCATGATGTGCAGATACATGTGCCCTTCTATAGCGATAGCGCACAAGCCGTTTTGCTACGTTGGTTTGACGAGGGTATCAACGCATTCCGCCATACCTGCCCTGCCGGACAACAGCTGTTCGAGCAGTTCTCTGAAAGCCTTGAGATGTTGATCCGCGACGGCGCTGACGAGGCAACATTCCAAACCTTGATAAACGACTCCCGCGCCGCGGCTGATGCCATTCAACAGGAGTTGCAAGACGGCCGTGACCGTCTGCTCGAGATGAGCTCTTGCCGCTACCCAGACGCAGACCACTATGTCGCGTCCGTGGCGGAGTATGAAGACCAAGCAGACCTCAAAGCCTATATGGAGTTTGTGTTTGATCAGTTCGGTGTCGATATGCAGGAAAACGGTGAGCACTCCGTGATTTTGCAACCAACCGACCAAATGATTCAGCATCGCTTCCCCGCCCTCGCGGACGAGGGCTGCAGCGCCACCTACTCCCGTGAAGAGGCGTTAAGCCGCGAAGATTTGCAGTTCCTCTCTTGGGAGCACCCCATGGTCACCGGCGCCATGGAGATGATCACCGGCAGCGAGTTCGGCAACGTTGCTGTTACAACCCTCAAACTGCCGCCGCTGCAGCCGGGCACTCTGCTAGTTGAAGCAATTTTCGTGCTCTACTGTGCGGCACCGCGCCACTTGAACGTACAGCGCTACCAGCCGCAAGCAACGGTGCGGGTATTGTTCGACAGTAACGGCAACGATCTATCCGCCATTGTGACCGATGCCCATCTTAATAAACTAGGCGAGCGCGTGAAGCGCCGTGTAGCGCAGAACCTTATCCGCCATGCCCGCGCTGAGATCACTCAAGTGCTCGAAAATGTTGAGCGCACCGCAGCTAAACAGCAGCAAAGCTTAATCGATAGCGCCGTAGCGAAAGCAACGGCTGAATTGGACGATGAGCTTGAGCGTCTCGAAGCGCTACGTGCGGTGAACCCTTCTATTCGCGAGGAGGAGGTCATGCAGTTGAGTGCCGCCCGCGATGATATTCTCAACCACCTGCAAGGGGCGAAGCTGCGAATGGATGCCATTCGCGTCGCGGTGATAGACAAGTAACACCAGAGGAGTGTGGGCATGAGCCAAAAGGATTGGGGGCTCGCCCTCCTCGTTGTACTTGCATGGGGCGTTAACTTTGTTGTTATTCGCTGGGGCTTAGACCAGCTACCGCCGCTATTGCTGGGTGCACTGCGCTTTAGCTTAGTGGCACTCCCCGCCGTGTTCTTCGTAAAACGCCCCAAGCTACCGCTGCGTTGGCTGATCAGCTACGCGATGACCATTAGTTTTGGCCAATTCGCGTTGCTTTTTAGTGCAATGTACGTGGGTATGCCAGCAGGACTTGCCTCACTGGTCCTGCAGGCTCAGATGTTCTTTACGATCCTCTTTGCTGGCCTATTTTTAAACGAAGCATGGCGTGCGCATCACCTGCTATCGATGCTGATCGCCGCTTGCGGATTAGGTTTGCTTGCTTCCCAAAGTGGCGATACCGCCATGACAGTAACAGGGCTTGCGCTAACATTGAGTGCCGCGGCTTGTTGGGGCGCGGGGAACATCATTAACCGCCGTATCAGCCAGCGCTATTCGGTACCGCTACTTAGCCTTGTTGTTTGGAGTGCGCTTATCCCACCACTCCCCTTCTTAGCCATGTCATGGATGCTGGAGGGACCAACATTGATCGCCAGCAGCATCACGGACAGCGGGCTACAAGCATGGGGAAGCCTTGTGTACCTTGCGGCGATTGCAACACTGTTTGGCTACAGCGCATGGGGAGGATTGCTGACCCGTTATCCCGCAGCACAGGTGGCACCACTGACGCTTTTGGTGCCCGTTATCGGCTTATTTAGCGCGTGGATAATCCTTGGAGAAACCCTTAATCTCATTCAAGGCGCGGGTATTCTGCTGATATTAGCGGGGTTAATCATCGGTGTATTTGGGGCACGGCTGACACGAGCTAAGGCTTCAACTTAACGTACAGTTCACCCTCTTGTACCGCAATCTCCTCAACCCCTTGCGCAAAACCGTGCCAAAAGCCTTGTTCGTGACGGTACTCCTGAACGAGGTCTTTATTTTTTAGCTCGCCAAGCCATGCATTCGGTAATGGCACTCCCCAAAGACTCACGCCTACAATTTTGACACTAGGGGCGCCATTCTGATAGCGAATATCTAGCCCCGTATGCACATGCAGTGTCTTGCCACCGAGCAGCGGAAAATCAGGATCAAGCGGGATCGCTAAGCGGGCACTGGCAAGGTGATCACTCAGATCGATAGAGAGCTTACCTGCCCACTCCGGGCTTTCGGCGATCATCCTGTTGAGCTCGCGCTCAGTAAAAGTCACTGTGCGAACGGCTCCCTTTTCAGTGTAGGGTGCGGGCTCCAGCGTAGCTCCAGCATCCGCACTAGCAGAGTAGCTAATACCGATCACGCGCAGTTTGTCGCTCAACACTTGCTGCTCTTGGGGTGACAGCGGCTTGGTGTCATTCGCTGATGTCACCCATTTGATCAGCAAAAATGCCACGAGCGTGCCACATAGCGCGGCAAAAAAGATAATCAGGAACAGTGATCGCTTACTCGTCGCGCCCACCGGCCCACCTGTGTGAGCTCTTGAAGGATCCAAGGGCTTTACTGCTCCTGTAATTGTGCTGTACTTAAAATCGCAGAGCGTAACTGCTCTGCTCGCTTGCGATTTGCACCTAAATCGCTGTAACCAACACGCGATGCTGATCGCAGATGTATCACACGGCTGTCATGGTCAACCAGCAGCTCCATATCATCAACGAATCCAAATAGCTTAGAACGATAGATAGCAGCCATGTAGCCCCCCTCCATCGTCTCGATTAACCCTCCGGTATCAGTGATCGCCTTGATAAGAAGGCTCTCAACCTCAGCTTGGGTTAGCGTTTGCGGATAAAACACCGGTTTAATTAGCTTATCTGTTGGCGTACCGGGATAACTACTCACGCAGTTGGGCTGTGCTCCGCACGGCGCCAGTTGCCCTTCACGCAAACCTGGGGCCTTACCACTTCGCGACTGAACAGCCATCCAGCTAAAAGCAGCTAGACCCAATCCGATGAGTAACAATACAGCGATCAGTAGCTTCATTTACCACTCCCTCTCTGCTTGGCATTTTACGCCAGTATAAGTAACTCAGCATACAAACACACCCCCATTCACTAATCTTGGTAGGAGCAGAATTGCGTATATGAACTAAGCTTGCAGCAATGGACTAAACAAAGAGTAAATAGCGACTACGGAGGGTCATATGCGTTTTTTTAATATGCAAATCAGTGCGTTAGATAAGCTTACATCACATGGCCTACGCATCACGCTAAAACCACCTCGGTATCCTGAGTTTCACTACGAACCCGGGCAGTTTGTGATTATCGAGACAACGATCAAGGGCGAGGTACACCAGCGTGCCTATTCACTCAGTAGCTCCCCCATTACCGATCGAGCACTGCAGCTTATGGTTAAGCGTATCCCTGACGGGGTCGTTTCCAACCATCTTCACAAACATATGAAGGTAGGTGAATACCTGCGCATCAGTGAACCTTGCGGCCTATTTGGGCAACCGTTAAAGCGCGATCCCGATAAAATATTCTGCTACGCCGCTGGCAGCGGCATAACACCCCTGTGGTCCCTTATTAAAACGATGTTAGTGAATCAACCCTGCTGTGAGGTCTACCTGCTATACGGCAATCGACGCGAGCAGGACATCATCTTCCAACACGAAATCGCGCTGTATGAAAGGACCTATCGCAAGCGCTTTAAGGTAAAACACACGTTATCCCAGCCCGATAGTAAGAGTTGGTTCCAGATATTCTCGGCGCAACCACCATGGCAAGGTGCTCGTGGCCGCATCACACATCAGGCCATATCTAACTGGATCACACCCGATGCAGCGGATAGCGAGCACTTTATCTGTGGCCCCGATGGGATGATCAACACCACCGAGCGAGCGCTACACAGTGCTGGCGTCAGCGGTGATAAAATTCATATCGAAAGGTTTGGCTCCACATGGAGCAGCGCTGGTAGTGATCAGCCCGTGAGCCTGATTATCGAAACGGCTGGCCAAAGACAGACGCTCACAGCCCGAGGCAACCAAACGCTGCTTGATGCGCTATCGCAGCATGGTATTTCAATACCCCACTCATGCCGCTCTGGGAGCTGCGGAGCTTGTATCGCACAAGTGACAGAAGGCGTCGTGACGATGAACCATCATGATGCGCTAAGTAAAGCGGAGATCGATGCAGGCTTAGTGTTAACTTGCCAAGCGCGCGCGCAAAGCCCATCAATAAGTCTTCGGGTCGCGCGGCAGCCAAGCAGCGAGCAGAAAGGCACTCAAGACATGCCTAAGCAGAAGAGCTTTAAACCAAATTAGGCCTTCGCAAGCGATGCAGAAAAATCCAGCATACGCTGCAACGGGCGGCGAGCATCTTCGATTAGGGTTTCATCAACCAGCACTTCACCTTCTCCCGTTTCAAGTGCTGAGATGATGTTATCTAAGCCATTCATAGCCATCCAAGGGCAGTGAGCACAGCTACGGCACGTCGCGCCACTGCCGCCAGTTGGCGCTTCGATAAACTGTTTACCCGGCGCAGCTTGCTGCATTTTGTAGAAAATACCGCGATCTGTTGCCACGATAAGTTGTTCATTCGGTAAGTCGCTAGCTGCCTGAATAAGCTGCGTTGTGGAACCTACAGCATCAGCGATCTCGACTACAGAGTCTGGAGACTCAGGGTGCACCAGCACCGCAGCATCTGGGTAGACCTTCTTGAGATCCAGAATACCTTTGGCTTTGAACTCCTCGTGCACGATGCAAGCACCATCCCACATCAGCATTTCAATACCGGTTTGCTTCTGCACGTAACCGCCAAGATGCTTATCAGGCGCCCAGATAATTTTCTTACCTTGCTCTTCAAGATGCTCAGCAACCTTTAAGGCAATGCTGGATGTGACCACCCAATCAGCACGCGCCTTCACGGCGGCGGATGTATTGGCATAGACAACGACTTCGTGATCTGGATGAGCATCACAAAATGCTGAGAACTCTTCGATAGGGCAGCCAATATCGAGCGAACAGGTCGCTTCTAATGTCGGCATCAATATGCGCTTTTCTGGGCTAAGAATCTTAGCGGTCTCACCCATAAAACGAACCCCAGCAACCACCAATGTTTGCTCTGGGCGTGTTGTGCCAAACCGGGCCATCTCCAGTGAGTCAGAGATACAGCCGCCTGTTTCTTCCGCAATTTCTTGAACAATCGCATCGGTGTAATAGTGCGCTACCAAGCAGGCATCTTTCTCTTTGAGAAGCTGTTTGATGCGTGCTTTGTACTGTTCAACCTGCTCTTGAGTCATCTCGCCTGGGAGGTGCTCTTTAGCAAAGTGTTCTTGCACGAGGATACGATCATTAATGTCTTGCTGGCTCAACATAACTCTGGACTTACGTAGTTCGAGGGAAGATAAAATTATACCATGACGCTCCAGCGGAGATCATGGTATTTGTGGCTAGGCGAAATAGCGAGTTGGATCAGGGACGCCGGCGTCTTCAAAGCCTTTAGCGCGCAATCGGCAGCTATCACATACACGGCATGCTTCGCCATTATCGTTAGCTTGATAACAAGAGACTGTATCAGCGTAATTAAGACCGAGGCGCTGCCCTTCACGGATAATATCCGACTTCGTCAAGCGCATTAGGGGCGTGTGAATCGCTACGCCTTGGCCTTCAACCCCTGCACGTGTGGCAAGATTCGCCATCTTCTCGAACGCATCAATAAACTCAGGACGGCAGTCCGGGTAGCCCGAATAGTCAACGGCATTCACACCGATGAAAATCGCACTGGCTTCTAACACTTCAGCCCAACCGAGCGCTAGGGACAAAAACACAGTGTTGCGCGCCGGGACGTAGGTAACGGGAATACCCTCTTCTTCCTGCTCAGGAACATCGATATCGTGATCGGTGAGTGCCGACCCCCCGAAGTCCTCCAAGTGTAAGCGTACTGTTCTGTGCTCGCTTACACCCAGTTGCTCAACAACTTTACGCGCTGCGTTTAACTCAGTCAGTGAGCGCTGACCGTAGTCAAAGCTCAACACATAACAATCAAAGCCTTGGTCCTTTGCAATAGCCAAGGCGGTTGCCGAATCAAGGCCACCAGATAATAAAACGACAGCCTTAGGTGACGGCTTATTCATATAACACGATTTCCTAAAATTATTGACTCAATGCACTTTCGGCGAGTCGTGCAGCAGAGGTATCAGGATACATTTCTACGACCTTCGCCATATAGGCCGTGTATTTTTCTAGATTTCCCTGCTGTTTGTAAAGGATTCCGAGTTTATACATTGCATCGGGCGCTTTGCGAGAGTCGCCGAACTGCTCAACCACCTGCGTGAAAGCTTGCTCCGATGGCCCATGTTTACCCTGCGCTAGGTAGATCTCACCTAACCAATAGTGCGCATTGGGCAGACGCGGGCTGTCAGCATACGTGCTCAAGAACGCCTCAAACTGCTGTGCAGCTTCGTTGAACTTACGCTCACGCACTAGCGCAAAGGCATCTTGATAAGCTTGTTTATCCGTTATCTGTGCAGCTTCGTTAGCCTCGCTCGCTTGGGGCTGCGAAGACGCAGGCGGCGTCGGCACTTCTGCGGCAACCGGTGCAGGCTGCTCAGTCTCAGGGGTTTGCAAAGGTGCTTGTACGGTATCATCAGATTCTATTGGCGCTGCTGGCGCAAGCGTATCTAACTCGGCCTGCTGCTGTTTCATCTGTTCTTGCACAAGCAAACTGATACGCCGATCTAAATCGCGGTACCGTGTTTTTTGCTTGGCTTCCATTCGCTCCAGCTGATATTGCTGCGATTCCACTTGCCCTCGTAAACGGCGCACTTCATCTTGGAGCTGCTGAATCGTCCATAAAAGCTCGCTATTTTGCGAAGGGGCCCTGCCTTGAACAGCACTACTGTTACCCGTATAAACCTGAATAACAGGCACGTCCTGTGCAAATGCAGCCGCGGCGGGCAAGCCCACCGCTACGCAAACACAAGAAATTTTCTTTGCAATTGTTTTCATTAGCGTGAGGTATATTTGAGTTCAACGCGACGGTTTTGGCCCAAGGAGCCCTCATCGGAGCCCAACATAGCCGGCTTTTCTTCACCATAGCTGATCGTTTCAACACGAGACATATCAACACCGTTAATCGCTAGAAAACGCTCTACAGCTTTCGCACGACGCTCACCAAGTGCCATATTGTACTCACGCGTGCCGCGCTCATCAGCATGACCTTCCAAGCGCACGACAGCCGCAGGGTTGGTCGCCAGATACTGCGCATGGGCTTCAAGATCAGCAAGACTATCGCTGCGGACACTGAACTGATCAAAGTCAAAATAGAACACTGTCTGTAGGTTTGCCACATCGACAGAACCACCAATTCCCGAACCAGAAATGCCGCCGCCAGTGTTAGCTCCCGTGCTGTTCGCACCGCCCACCCCTGCTCCTGCGCCGCTACCAGTGGCATCAGTTACGTCTGGCGTTGTGCTAGGTGAGCTACAACCTGCTAGCCAAGCGACAGCACAGGCTAGAGAAACCGCTTTTACAGTATTCGTTACGCGCATAAAAACTCCTGAATCCTTTGGTTTTAATATCTATTATTATATTAATTAATTACTTAAACACTATTGCAAGTAGGGCGACCAAGCCGGCTCTCGCACATCGCCAGAGCTACTTGGCATCGTGAATCGTACATTGCCGTCCAATGATACGCCCGCCAATACGCCGCGACCGCCTTTCTTCGTCGCGTACAAGATAATACTGCCGTTCGGCGCGATCGTTGGCGACTCATCAAGGCGGCTATTGGTCAAAATATCAAGGCGACCATCTTTCAAGTCTTGGACAGCGATATGGAAACCCTCACTGTCTTGGTGGACCATCGTTAAGAAGCGTCCATCTTGAGTCATTCGACCACGGCTGTTAGAAACACCTTCAAACGTGAGGCGCTTTAAGTCACGAGCCTGCAAATTCAGCGAATAGATTTGCGGCCTTCCACCGCGGTCTGATGTAAAGACAAGTGACTGGCCATCAGGCGACCATGTTGGCTCAGTATCGATACCGTAGTGACGCGTCACACGGTCCAACTGCCCAGTAGCCAACGTCAATACATAGATCTCGGGGTTACCATCTTTTGACAAAACAACGGCGAGCTTATCGCCACTAGGTGACCATGCCGGAGCACCGTTCAGCCCCTTGAATGATTGAATTCGCTGACGCTGCCCGGTTGCAAGGTGTTGAATATAGATGGATGGGCGACCACTCTCGAATGATACGTAAGCTAGCTTAGAGGCATCTCGCGACCACGATGGCGACAAGATTGGCTCTTTAGACTCTAAAATCGTACGCGGACGCGCACCGTCAGAGTCAGCCATCTGTAGGCGATAGCGGAAGTTTCCAGCACCCAGCGAGTCAGCAGTGACATAAACAATTCGCGTTGAAAATGCGCCCTTGATACCCGTCAGCTCTTCGAAAATCTGATCGGCCAAATAATGCGCCACATCACGCATGTTTGCAGGCGTTCCGTTAACAACCTGCCCCCAGACGCGACGCTCTTGCAGCACGTCAAACAGCTCGGCAGTCACACGAACTTGCCCGTCAGGCTGAGGCTCTAAACGCCCAATCACGAGGTAGTCGTTGCCGGAAATACGCCAATCACGATAGAAGACCTGATCCTGACGGTAGGGATTGCTCAGCATATTTGCCCGCGGCATGGTTTTAAAAAAGCCGCTTCGCCCTAGATCATTGGAGATAATCTGCGCAACATCTTCCATTTCCGAGCCACCGTTCCACTCAAATGGGACCACCGCAACCGGTGTCGGCTCAGTAACCCCTTGCGTGACCTCGACAACCAGTTCGGCTCTGGCAACGATTGCCACCAGCAGAAGCCAAGCGCCCATAACAACTCTACTTACCATGACTCTTACCACCTTGCATCTTCTGGACGAAACTCAATCTTAATTCGTCGCAGCTCCCTTTCAAAAAAGATCGGATCAACTTCCGCTATTTTCGGGAAGCGTCCCACATTAACCACGGCCTGACGCGCTGACTTATCGAAGCTCACGTCGCCGCTGCTGGAGACCACTGTAACATTGTCAACCTCACCGGAGGGAAACAAGTGTACTTGTAGCACCGTTTTCATACCCTTTCGCGCACTCGGAGGCCGACGCCACTTGCGCTGCAATAAGCCTTGCATATAAGCCACAATCGATGCACGCATCTCGGCCGCTTGTTTCGCCGCAGCCTCAGCACGGCGTTTAGCTGCGGCTTTACGCTCAGCTTCGGCTTTTGCAGCGGCTTCTTGCGCCAAGCGCTGCTGCTCGGCGGCGGCTTTTTCAGCTTCGGCCTTACGCTTGGCCTCTTCAGCTTTGCGCTTTTTCTCGGCCGCTTGTTTGCGCTTACGCTCTTCCTCAGCCTTGCGCTTTTTTTCAGCGTCGGCTTTACGCTTTGCAGCTTCTGCAGCTTTGCGTTTATCTTCTTCTGCTTTACGCTTTTTCTCAGCCTCTGCCTTGGCCTTTAGCTCAGCCTTGCGTTTATCTTCTGCCGCTTTTTTTCGCTTAGCTTCTGCCTCAGCTTTGCGCTTCTCCTCTTGCTGCTGACGCACCTTTTCTTGTTCGCGCTTTTGCTCTGCCTCACGTTCACGTTGCGCTTGCTGTTCCGCCTCTTTCTGCGCAGCTAAACGCTCGGCCTCCTGGCGCTGCTTTTCCGCCTGTAAACGCTGCTCTTCGGCTCTCTTTTTCTCTGCAGCTTCGCGCTTAGCAGCTTCTTCTGCTTGTAGCTTATCAGCCTTCTTATTCGTGATCGCATCAAGGTCAATCATTTCCGCTTTGATATGGCGCGGCACCTTTTTGTACGGGTCCTCTTGCTGAAACCAGTGAGGAATCAGCAGTAAAACGAGCGCGCCATGTAGCAAGGTTGCCAGCAGAATAGGTACAAAATAACTCACGCAGCCGCCCTACTCGGTTACTAAGCCTAAAGACTCAGCGCCAGCCCCTTTCAGTAGCGACATGAGCTGAATAACTCGGTCATAACTGACCTCTTTGTCACCACGCACCAACAGCAACTGCTTTGGATTACCTGCCAGCACTTTCTGGATCCGCTGCTCAAGCTCAGATTCGGCCACCGGCGCAAGAGGATCATCAGAGCCGATATCAATGTAAAACAGCCCCTCTTTATCAACGGTGACAACGATAGGTTCTTGGTTTTCAGTATCAACAGGTTCCGCAGAGGCTTTGGGCAACTTAACATCAACGCCCTGAGTTAACATGGGTGCAGTGATCATAAAGATAACCAGTAGCACCATCATGACATCGATATAAGGAACAACATTGATATCTGCGTTGAGCTTACGCTTCTTCTTTTGCCGACGAATCATCTGGACTAACCTGGCGAGTGAATACGGCGATGCAGAATACTGGAGAACTCATCCGCGAACGTTTCGTAGTTGTTCATCAACCACTCAGTGCGAGCAGAGAAGCGGTTATAGGCGATAACTGCCGGAATCGCGGCAAACAAGCCGATCGCTGTTGCAATCAGTGCCTCAGATATACCCGGCGCAACAGATGCAAGCGTGGCTTGATGGACATTCGCAAGACCACGGAAGGAGTTCATAATCCCCCAGACGGTTCCGAACAAACCGATATAGGGGCTAGTCGAACCTACGGTAGCCAAAAACGGCAGATGAGTTTCTAGCTTCTCCTCTTCGCGCGCCAATGCAACACGCATACTACGTTGCACACCGTCCATCACGGCATCTGGATCAACATTCTTTTGCTGTGTCAGGCGCGTAAACTCTTTGATCCCTGCCACAAAAATACTCTCGGCGCCTGATAACGTTCGCCCGGAATCGTTGATATCGCGGTAGAGCTGGCCTAAATCCACACCAGACCAAAAAGTCTCTTCGAAACTGCGCAAAGCACTGCGCGCTTTTCGGTATACAGCAAACCGCTGAAAGATCATTACCCAAGAGATGAAAGAAGCTAATACCAAGATCAGCATAACGGCTTGTACAACGATGCTGGCGTTGAGTACCAAGCTCCAGATAGATAGGTCTTCGCCCACTTGTGGTTCTCCGAGGTCAATCAGTAAACCCGTCAATTTGTGGTTTACCTTAAAATTTGGACATGCGACAAAGCAGGGAATACATTTGACGCCATCGTGAGATAACTGACATTGCAAAAAGTTCAGATCATAGATAGCGTGAGACGTTGCTGCGCTCGCTAGAGCGAGCACAATAGCAGGGATCTAGCAGGATAAAAAGGGCCACTTCTGCGGTAACTACAGGTTTTTAAACACCTTCTCAATGTCGTTAGATGGCCTGTTTCGCTACAACGACGAGACCTTCGCAACAGGATAATCACTCTCCAATTGCGCTTGGCAAGACAAGCAGCGGGCCGACACCGGATTAGCCGCTAAACGGTTGAGCTCTACCTCTTCACCGCAGTCAACACAGATGCCATAAGTCCCGTTTTCAAGTCTGGACAATGCGGCTTGACACTCCCGAACTTCTTTTAGGTGTCGCGAGACATGGGCAAGATTTATGCCGGTTTCAAGGCCGGCAGCTGCTTCCTCGCCGTGATCATGCACTGACTGCCCCCAGTGCGCTGTGCGGGCATCAACCAACTCGCTGCCGATTTCATCACGCAAGCTAGATAGCAATGACAGAATTTCAGCCTTAACTGCTTGTTTCTTCTGCGGGGTAAGTTTAATCGACATGACCTGACACTCGTGGTTGTGTTTTGAGTCATGCTAGACCGCCAATGGTGGGAGGGCTATGACAAACATCAGCGTCTCCCATCAATTCAGCGAATAGATTAATGTTTATTGATCTTTATCAGGCGCTGGTAAACCAAAGTGCGTATACGCATGGTCTGTTACCACTCGCCCACGAGGGGTGCGCATAATAAAGCCTTGCTGTATTAGATAAGGCTCTAATACATCTTCGATGGTATCCCGCTCCTCACTGATAGCCGCCGAAAGGTTATCGATGCCAACTGGGCCGCCTCCGAACTTCTCTATCATGGCCAGCAGCAAACGGCGGTCCATATGATCGAAGCCACGCACATCTACATTCAACATGTTGAGCGCCTTATCAGCGACCTCTTCGGTGATGTTACCATCGCCTTTTACCTCAGCATAATCTCGAGCACGGCGCAGCAGCCGGTTGGCGATCCTCGGCGTGCCACGGCTACGCTTAGCCACTTCACGCGCGCCAGTAGGTTCAATACTGGTGCCAGATAAACGCGCGGAGCGGATGACGATATCGGTAAGATCATCCACATTGTAAAACTCTAGCCGCTGCACAATACCGAAACGATCTCTCAGCGGTGAGGTGAGTGAGCCTGCGCGCGTTGTCGCACCCACCAGCGTAAACGGGGGAAGATCGAGTTTGATTGATCGCGCGGCCGGGCCTTCACCGATCATGATATCGAGCTGATAATCTTCCATCGCCGGATACAGCACCTCCTCAACATTCGGGCTTAAGCGATGGATTTCGTCGATAAACAGGATATCGCCTGCTTCAAGATTCGTGAGCAGTGCGGCTAAATCACCCGCTTTCTCAAGGGTTGGGCCTGAGGTGGTTTTGATGTCGCCTTCCATCTCATTGGCGATGATATTGGCCAGTGTTGTCTTACCAAGACCGGGGGGGCCAAAGATCAATGTGTGATCAAGCGCTTCTCGGCGCGCTCTAGCAGCATGGATAAAGATCTCCATCTGCTCTTTAACGCTATCTTGACCCGTGTAATCCGCTAACGTCTTAGGGCGAATGGCGCGGTCTTGTTGCTCTTCAACCGGAGACGCCGCTGGGGCCACAAAACGATCTTGCTCTATCATCTATCAACCTGCCAACATCGCTTTTAATGCTGCTCGAATCAGCGCTTCGCTATCGCGCGCATCACCTAACTCACGCTCGGCACTCGCCACCGCTTTGCTTGCCTGTGCAGGTTTATAGCCCAGTGCAAGCAACGCGCTTTCTGCATCCTCACGCGCTTGCTTTTGATCATCCTGTGAAACGGGTAGCGATTCACCAGAAAGTTGGAAATCTAGTGGATCTTCTGTCAACTCTTCCGCTGCTTGCAACTTGTCACGCAGCTCAACAATTAAGCGCTCCGCCGTTTTCTTGCCAACCCCCGGAATACGGGTCAGCGCGACAACGTCTTCTCTTTGCATACAGTTAGCCAACTCCGGGGGCGTCATTCCAGAGAGTATCGCGAGCGCCATCTTCGGGCCGACGCCATTAACTTTAACTAACAGGCGAAAAACAGAGCGCTCATATTTATCGGCAAAACCGTACAACAGCTGAGCATCTTCGCGAACGACAAATTGAGTGTAGATGGTGACCGGCGCACCGACGGCGGGCAGCTTGAAAAAGGTGCTCATGGAAACTTCGACTTCATAGCCCACCCCGTGAACGTCTACAACGAGTTGGGGTGGAGCTTTTTCTACAAGCTCCCCTTTTATGCGACTAATCAACAGACCACCTCATTCATGCTTAAGAAGATATGTATAAATATACAGCACAAATGAGGCGATACCTAATTAATTAGTCTCTTCATCGAACAGCGCCTCAACAAACTCCTGCGCTTGGAACGGCCGAAGGTCATCAACCTGCTCCCCCACACCGATGAAGCGGATCGGCAAACCCAACTGTTTTGCGATGGCGAAGATGATACCGCCTTTTGCAGTGCCGTCTAGCTTGGTTAGGGTGATCCCCGTAACGCCGACTGCATCGCCAAAAATCTTGGCCTGACTCATCGCGTTCTGACCAGTACCCGCGTCGAGTACCAGCATGACCTCGTGAGGCGCACTCGCGTCGATTTTACGCATCACGCGCACAACCTTCTCTAGCTCTTGCATCAAGTGGTCTTTGTTCTGCAAACGCCCCGCGGTATCTGCGATTAACACATCAACTTGCTTCGATTTAGCTGAGTTCAGTGCATCGAAAAGGACAGAGGCCGAGTCGGCACCGGTATGCTGAGCCACAACGGGCACGTTATTGCGCTCGCCCCACACTTGCAGCTGCTCAACTGCTGCGGCACGGAATGTGTCACCTGCAGCCAGCATGACTGACTTGCCTTCGCGCTGAAAACGCTTAGTTAATTTACCAATCGTCGTGGTCTTACCAACACCATTCACACCCACCATCAAAATTACATATGGTGTGTGAGCCGTATCGACCTCAAGCGGCTGCTCCACGTTGTAAAGCAGCTCAGCTAATTCAGCCTTGAGCGCTTGGTGCAACGCTTGCGCATCGGCTAGCTGGTTTCGCTCAACTTTATCGGTTAAGCGCGAAACGATCTCGGTTGTTGCTTCAACACCCACGTCAGCGGTCAGCAACAAGGTTTCAATATCTTCGAGCAGCTCTTCATCAATCTCTTTCTTGCCTAGAAAGAGGTTACCCAACTGCTCTGTTAAATTGGCTTTTGTGCGTGTTAGGCCCGCCTTGATACGCGCAAACATGCCCTTTTTGGGCGCTTCCGGCTCAGGTTCCGGCGCTGCAGCTGGTTGCGCAGGCGCTTCCACAACCGTGGGTTCTGCTGGAGATTCTGACGATTCTAGCTCTTTGGCAACGCTAGCCTCAGGGGCCGTGTCATCTTGAGCGGGGGCAGGCTCTGCTACAGGTTCTGCAACTGAGGCAGCTTGCTCAGCTTCTTGGGGAGCCTGTTCCGGTTGCGACACATCTTTTTGCGCATCATCGGAGGAGAAAATAGACTTGAGCTTCTTAAACATTCAGAACCCTAATACATTGTTTTGCATTATTTTATTAATGATCGCATGAAATAATATTCACGACTATGCTTACAAACGCGATATCTTACCATAGTGTGTAACCCAACCAACCTGATGATGCCGAATCAATAATACAAATGGACTTTATCTGGATTTTATTTGCTTTCGTTTGTGGTTTGCTTGTTAAGCTGATCGCTCTGCCACCATTAATAGGTTTCCTGATTGCAGGCTTCCTACTGCACTTTATTGGCGTAACGCCAGAAGCAAGCTTAGAAACCCTTGCTGACCTCGGCATTACTTTGATGCTCTTTACAATTGGCCTCAAGCTACATGTCAAAGACTTGCTGAAAACCGAAGTCTGGGCCAGCACCTTATCTCATATGGGGCTTTGGACGCTGATATTTGGCTCAATTGCCATGATGGCGGCAACGCTCGCGGTACCCTATTTCAGCGGCCTAGATCTGGTGACATCGGCTATTGTCGCGTTTGCACTGAGCTTTAGTAGCACCGTATGCATTATTAAACTGCTCGAAGAGAGCGGTGAGATGAAAACACGCCATGGCCAAATAGCGATCGGCGTGTTGGTGATGCAAGATATTGCCGCGGTTATTTTTCTCGCTTTCGCAACCGGAAAAGTCCCGTCCATCTGGGCGCTAGGTTTGTTTGGTTTGTTCCTCCTACGCCCATTCCTTGAAGCACTACTGAGCCGCACCGGCCACGGGGAGATGCTTCCTCTGTCCGGGTTTTTCCTTGCCCTTGGGGGTTATGAGCTGTTCTCTTTGGTGGGCGTAAAAGGCGATTTAGGCGCACTGATCTTTGGCGTATTACTCAGCAGCCACCCTAAAGCGACTGAGTTGAGTAAGTCGCTAATGAGCTTTAAAGATATTTTCCTTATCGGCTTCTTTCTCTCCATCGGTTTCACCGCCCTGCCAACATGGTCGATGTTAGGCACAGCAGCACTTATTTGCGGCCTGATTCTGCTGAAGTTTTTTATGTTCTTCTTCATCTTTACACGGCTAAAACTGAGGGGGCGTACCGCCTTTCTCTCCTCTTTAGCTCTCAGTAACTTTAGCGAGTTTGGTCTCATTGTTGCCGCACTGAGTGTCGACTCCGGCTGGTTAGCGAAAGAGTGGCTAGTTATTCTGGCGCTCGCGGTATCCCTATCCTTTGTTTTAACGAGCGTGTTATACCGCTCGGCGCATACTCTTTACAAGTCAAATAGCCGCACAATTAAACGCTATGAACTACCAGTGCGCCTTAAGGAAGACATTTTTGTCCACCCCCCGAACGCAGATATTTTAGTTATCGGGCTAGGACGTGTGGGTAAGGGTGCCTTCAAAGCACTGCAAAACATGGTTGACCAGCGCGTTGCAGGCATGGATGCCAGCCGCCAACGCATTGTCGACTATCGCGCCAAAGGGATGAATGTATTTTTTGGCGATGGTGAAGATGCCGATCTTTGGGAAGCTCTCGACACCGGTGATATCAAGCTTGTGCTTTTAGCGCTACCGGCTATTGATGACTGCCGCAACATCACCCATCAGTTGCGGGACTCTGGCTACAACGGGCAAATTGCCGCAATCGCGCGCTACGCCGATGATCGCCAACGGCTACTCGATGCAGGTATCGATAATGTGTTTAACTTCTATGCTGAGGCAGGCCTTGGTTTTGCTGAGGAGAGTTTACTGCTCATTGGTGAAAAGCCCCACTCACACGGATAAACTCAGCATAAAAAACCCCGCCAGATGGCGGGGTGAAAAGAAGTAGCAATAGATTCTTCCTGATAGGTAGTTGAATCTACCACATCCCTACTTCGAACCTTCTAAGAGGGTAGACAGGTCGTTAAAATGTATCGCCGGGAATGCGAACATTACCTTCCATAATGACACGCGCACTGCGGCTCATCACAGCTTTCTTAGCCGTCCAGTCGCCGTTAACTTCTTCAGCAGCAGCACCAACACGCAATGTGCCAGAAGGATGACCAAAGGTTACCGCTTCACGCTCACCACCACCGGCGGCTAGGTTAACCAGCGTGCCAGGTACCGCAGCTGCCGTCGCGATGGCAACCGAAGCAGTACCCATCATTGCATGGTGCAGTTTGCCCATAGACAATGCGCGTACACAGACATCGATATCGCCAGCCGAAATTTGCTTACCGCTAGACGCTTCGTAGTCAGTGGCAGGCGCAACAAACGCAATTTTTGGTGTGTGTTGGCGTGCTGCAGCTTCAGAGATATCGCTGATCAGCCCCATCTGAACGGCGCCGTGCGCTCGCATCGTTTCGAAACGCGCTAACTCATCGGCATTCCCATTAATATCTTTCTGTAACTCAGTGCCTTTGTAGCCAATATCTTCAGCATTCACGAAGATCGTCGGGATGCCTGCATTGATAAATGTCGCTTTAAAGGTCCCAACACCCGGTACTTCCAGATCATCAACGAGATTTCCCGTTGGGAACATGGAGCCTTCGCCATCAGCAGGATCCATAAACTCAATGACCACTTCCGCCGCAGGGAAGGTCACGCCATCCAACTCAAAGTCACCGGTTTCCTGTACTTCACCGTTGGTGATTGGCACATGGGCAATGATGGTTTTCTTAATGTTTTTCTGCCAGATACGCACCGTGCAGATGCCGTTTTCTGGAATACGTGACGGGTCAACCAAACCTCCGCTGATCGCAAAGGCACCAACCGCTGCTGTCAGGTTGCCGCAGTTACCGGACCAATCTACAAAAGCTTTATTAATCGCAACCTGACCGAACAGATAATCAACATCATGATCAGGCTCTGAGCTTTTGTCTAAGATTACCGTTTTCGAAGTACTGGATGTTGCGCCACCCATACCATCGATCTGTTGACCATAAGGATCTGGACTACCAATCACACGTAGTAAAATTTTATCGCGCGCCTCACCCGGCTGCTGCGCAGCTTCAGGTAGGTCTTGGCGACGAAAGAAAACCCCTTTACTGGTTCCACCACGAATGTAAGTTGCTGGAATTTTTATCTGTGGTACGTGTGACATTTTATTCACCCTGTATTGCTCGTGCAGTGCTTCGAAACCCTGCACACTATTCAGAACATACTTAACGAGAACCTCTTAGTGGTTATCCCAAAAGAGGTTCTGAGTAAGCATCTTCAATGCTTAAACTTAGCAGGCTCCGCGATTACGCGGCACCTTCTAAGAAATCCTTGGCGAAGCGCTGCAACACGCCACCTGCTTTATACACATGCACTTCAGCAGCAGTATCAAGACGGCAAGTAACCGGCACTTCAACGCGCTCACCGTTGGCACGGTTGATGATCAATGTTAGATCTGCGCGTGGCGCCAGCTCACCTTCGATATCGAAAGTTTCAGTGCCGTCAATACCATAAGTGTGACGAGTATCACCCTCTTTAAACTGCACAGGCAGTACACCCATACCCACCAGGTTAGTACGGTGGATACGTTCGAAGCCTTCAGCTACGATGGTTTCAACACCCGCCAGACGAACACCTTTCGCCGCCCAGTCACGGGAAGACCCCTGGCCGTAGTCAGCACCAGCAACGATGATCAGGTTTTGCTTACGCTCCATGTAAGTTTCAATCGCTTCCCACATGCGGCTTTCAGCGCCTTCTGGTTCGATACGTGCCAGCGAGCCCTGCTTCACATCACCGCTTTCATCACGGCACATTTCGTTCAACAGTTTCGGGTTAGCGAACGTTGCACGCTGTGCTGTCAGGTGGTCACCACGGTGTGTCGCGTAAGAGTTGAAGTCCTCTTCCGGCAGACCCATTTTCGCGCAATATTCACCGGCTGCAGAGCTTGCCTGAATTGCGTTAGATGGCGACAAATGGTCTGTTGTGATGTTGTCACCCAGTACCGCTAGAGGGCGCATACCTTTCATGGTACGTTCGCCCGCCAGTGCACCTTCCCAGTAAGGAGGACGACGGATGTAAGTAGACATTGGACGCCAGTCGTAAAGCGGGCTTTCAGCGCGCTCTACGTCACCCAGATCGAACATTGGGATGTAGATCTGGTTGAACTGCTCAGGCTTAACCGCCTTGGCTACGATTGCATCGATCTCTTCATCCGATGGCCACAGGTCTTTCAGGGTGATCTCTTTACCATCAACAACCGCCAACACATCTTGCTCAATATCAAAACGCACCGTACCCGCAATCGCGTATGCAACAACGAGAGGTGGTGAAGCAAGAAATGCCTGTTTAGCATGCGGGTGAATACGGCCATCGAAGTTACGGTTACCAGACAGTACCGCAGTCGCGTACAGGTCACGCTCAACCACTTCTTTCTCGATCACTGGATCCAGCGCACCGGACATACCGTTACACGTCGTACATGCGTACGCAACGATACCGAAGCCTAGTTTTTCAAGTTCTGGCAGAAGACCTGCTTCTTCCAAGTACAGTTTCGCAACTTTAGAACCCGGCGCAAAAGACGTTTTAACCCAAGGCTTACGAACCAAACCCAGCTCGTTGGCTTTCTTAGCCACAAGACCAGCCGCTACAACGTTACGTGGGTTAGATGTATTAGTACAAGATGTGATCGCAGCGATAATAACTGCGCCATCTGGCATCAGGCCTTGCTCTTCTTCGGCTTTCGCAGCAGCCAACATCTCATCGCTTGCAATACCACGCTCATTCAGCGCAGTCGTCGGCAAGCGACGGTGTGGGTTAGAAGGACCCGCCATGTTACGAACAACAGTAGATAGATCAAACTCAAGTACGCGCTCGTACTCGACGTTCTCTAGATCGTCCGCCCAAAGACCGGTTAGTTTCGCGTACTGCTCAACCAGTTCAACTTGCTCGAGCTCACGACCTGTCAGCTTCAGGTAATCGATTGTCTGTTCGTCGATGTAGAACATACCCGCTGATGCGCCGTATTCAGGCGTCATGTTAGATAGCGTCGCACGGTCACCGATAGAGAGGGTCGCAGCACCTGGGCCGAAGAACTCAAGGTAAGAAGAAACGACTTTCTCGTTACGTAGGAATTCAGTCATCGCCAAAGCGATATCTGTTGCAGTGATGCCAGGTTGGCGTTCGCCAACAATTTTCACACCCACAATATCAGGTAGGCGCATCATAGATGGCAAGCCAAGCATAACGGTTTCAGCTTCTAAGCCACCTACACCAATCGCGATAACACCGAGTGCATCAACGTGCGGAGTGTGAGAGTCAGTACCTACACAGGTGTCTGGGTACGCAACGCCGTCACGCGCCTGAATCACTGGAGACATCTTCTCCAAGTTGATTTGGTGCATGATGCCGTTACCGGCCGGGATCACGTCAACATTATCAAACGCTGTTTTACACCAGTCGATGAAATGGAAGCGGTCATCGTTACGGCGATCTTCAATCGCACGGTTCTTCTCGAACGCGTCTGGATCAAAACCTGGCGCTTCTACAGCCAGAGAGTGGTCAACGATCAGCTGTGTAGGTACAACTGGGTTTACCTTGGATGGATCACCACCTTGATCGGCAATTGCATCACGCAAACCTGCCAGATCAACCAATGCCGTTTGGCCAAGGATATCATGACATACCACACGCGCAGGATACCAAGGGAAATCCAACGTGCGTTTTGTTTCGATCAATTGCTTTAGCGAATCTGTCAGCGCATCAGGCTCACAGCGGCGTACAAGCTGCTCAGCGAGTACGCGTGAAGTGTACGGTAACTTGTCGTAGGAACCAGGCTGGATATCTTCGATCGCTTGACGCGTATCGTAGTAGTCCAGCTGAGTACCTGGTAAAGGTTTGCGATAGTTAGTATTCATGCCACAACCTGTCCAGTCTTATAGTATTCAAAATCAAAACAGCGACTGGTTTGCAGTCGCTGTTGTAAACGTTTTACGCGCGATCTGCGATATCAACCCACTCAGCCGTTTCTGGACCGGTGTAGTCTGCAGAAGGACGAATGATGCGGTTATTCGCACGCTGCTCCATGACGTGAGCGGTCCAGCCAGCTACGCGTGAACATACGAAGATTGGCGTAAACAGCTTCGTTGGAATACCCATGAAGTTGTATGCCGATGCGTGGAAGAAGTCAGCGTTACAGAACAGTTTCTTCTCGCGCCACATAACGGCTTCAACACGCTCAGAAACGGCGTATAGGTGCTTATCACCTACCTGCTCAGACAGCTTTGCTGACCACTCTTTGATAATCGCGTTACGTGGGTCAGACTCACGGTAGATCGCATGACCAAAGCCCATGATCTTGTCTTTGCGTGCCAACATACCCATGATCGCTTCTTCAGCTTCATCCGCAGATTTCCACTGCTCGATCATATCCATCGCTGCTTCGTTTGCACCACCGTGCAAAGGACCACGAAGAGAACCGATCGCGCCTGTTACACAGCTGTGGATATCAGACAACGTAGATGCACAAACACGCGCCGTGAATGTTGATGCGTTAAACTCGTGCTCAGCGTAAAGAATAAGAGACGCGTGCATTACTTGAACATGCAGAGGCTCTGGCTTTTTGTCATGCAGTGTCCACAAGAACTGCTCTGCGATAGAGTCAGCATCGGTTTCAACGTTGACACGAACACCCTTGTGGCTGAAGTTGTACCAGTAGTTGATCAAGCCTGGGAATACCGCCAGCATGCGATCGATATGGTCGTTCTGCTCAGAGAAGTCTTGTTCAGTCTCAAGGTTACCTAGCATTGAGCAGCCGGTACGCATCACGTCCATTGGGTGCGCATCTGCTGGAATTTGTTCAAGAACGGTTTTCAGTGCCTCTGGCAGTGCACGCATACCTTTCAGCTTCGCTTTGTATGCATCCAACTCTGCTTGGTTAGGCAGTTTTCCGTAAAGCAGAAGGTACGCCACCTCTTCAAACTGCGCCTTATCAGCCAGCTCTTTGATGTCGTAACCGCGGTACGTAAGACCCGCGCCAGTTTTACCTACCGTACACAGCGCTGTTTCACCTGCTGATTGTCCGCGTAGACCTGCGCCACCTAGTTTCTTTGGCTCTGCCATACTGTTATCTCCTTCTTCTGCTGCAGAAGGCTATCGCCTCCTGCTTTACTTATTATTTGACTAACGAGAAACGACTACTTGTTCTTACCTTCAGCAAACAATGCATCTAGCTTTTGCTCAAAGTCGTGGTAGTTAAGGAAGTCGTAAAGATCCATACGTGTTTGCATCGTATCGACAACAGCTTTCTGATCGCCATCACGTAGAATCGCTTCAAATACATTCAACGCTGCTAGGTTAGCTGCACGGAAAGCAGACAGCGGGTACAGCACCATCGTTGCGCCGTTCTCTGCTAGCTCTTCTTTATTGAACAATGGCGTTGCACCGAATTCAGTAATGTTCGCCAATAGGTGTGCACCGTTGATACCGTTAGAGAACGCTTTGTAGTCATCTAACGTATGAACCGCTTCAGCAAAGATGCCATCAGCACCCGCTTCAAGACACGCTTGCGCACGCTCAACTGCTGCGTTAAGACCTTCCATCTGGAATGCGTCGGTACGGGCGATAATGAAGAAATCATCATCTGTTTTAGCGTCAACGGCTGCTTTCACACGATCAACCATCTCTTCTAGCGTAACGATCTCTTTGTTCGGACGGTGGCCACAACGCTTTTGTGCGACCTGATCTTCGATATGGCAGCCTGCTGCGCCAAACTTCGTCATCTCTTTAACGGTACGAGCGATGTTGAACGCACCACCCCAACCCGTATCGATATCAACGATAAGCGGCGTTTCAACAGCGCTTGTGATGCGAGCAACGTCAGCTAGCACGTCATTCATTGATGTCATGCCTAGATCCGGCAGACCGTAAGAGTGGTTTGCGACACCACCACCAGACAGGTAGATAGCCTTATGGCCAACACGCTCCGCCATCATGGCGTGATAAGCGTTCGTTGTACCAACGATTTGAAGTGGTTTTGTCTCTTCTAGCGCTTTGCGGAAACGACCGCCTGCAGTCAATTTAGCCATGTTTACCCTCTCTGTGTGGTGCTACGTCTAATTTCGCTTCAATGTTCTTTCTTGCAGCACTGATATGACGACGCATCAGCATCTCTGCTAGCTCAGGATCACGAGCTTCGATCGCATCCACAATCTGACGATGCTCTTTAAGTGCGCGCTTGGGCCGAGAACTTGAAACACTAAATTGGTAACGGTACATGCGTACCAAGTGATAAAGGTCGCTGCCCAGTAGCTCAAGTAACTTCTCGTTCTTGCTGCCCTGAACAATACGGTAGTGAAAATCCAGATCGCCCTCTTTTTGGAAGTAGGAGCGGCCATCCAGCTGTTCGACACTGCGCTCATGCTCGTCGAGCAAGGTGCGTAACGCATCGATCTCCTGCTCGGTCATAAACTCAGCAGCCATACGACACGCCATGCCTTCAAGTGCTTCACGCACTCGGTAGATCTCGATGAGTTCCTTGATGCTAAGTTTGACAACACGCGCGCCCACATGAGGTTTGCGTTCAATCAACCGCAGTCCCTCGAGGCGGCGCATCGCTTCGCGAAGCGGCCCCCGGCTAATGCCGTAGGTACGTGCCAATTCGGGCTCGCTGATCTTTTGGCCGGGCGGAATATCACCAACAACGATGGCAGTGACAATTTGCTCACAAACCTTATCTGCAAGTGTTCGGCTTTCTATTAGATTTTCACTCATAACCTTAACGAACCTCCTTCAAGATTGTCGACAATCCTGAGTTAAACAAACCATACAGCTGATAAAATAGTGCGTCAACAAAGCAAAGGTATAAAGTTGTCTACACTATACAAAAGTTTAAGGGTATATACGGATCAAGTTTTGCTGGCTACCTCACGATACCGAAGCACCTCCTGGTCCATCACTTTTGCCACCTGTCGGGGCTTTTGAAATGGTAGAGAGTGATCCGTCCCCGGTACCAAAAAGTAGTGCCAATTGGGCAACCCTTCAGCCATATCACGATGATATTGGTGCATCGGCTCAACACTTAACCCACCAATAAAGCTACTGACATCTCCTTGAGCCGCGACTAACGCTTCTCTGCTGATGCGGTGAATCGCTTGCGAGACGCAATCAAGCGCGTTGGCGAAACCCTCCGGGCGCAGAGCTAAACGCGAGATAGCCAGCTCCTCAGCTTGTGCCGCTGTTTTGCGGTTTGGAGAGATCGTATCAAGGAAGTTACGAATGCCCTCTCGGCTGCTCGGAGTACGCAACAGCTCCGCGGTTTGGGCATATCGTTGGCGTAGCGTGACCGTCTCTTGCCAGCTCGGTCTATCAAGCAGCGCAGGCTCGAGTAAAAACTGCTTCGCCACCCGGTCCGAGCGCTGCTGCTTGAATAGCATCGCAACCATCCCTCCCAACGAGTAGCCGCCTAGGTCAAACGACCACCAACTAAGATGATCGGCTAACGCTGATAGGTCGGCCACCAAAGTGTCCGCCGTGAACGCCACCTCAGCGCCATCTGGTGAAACCGTCTCACCCATCCCGCGCAGATCTGGCACAAGAATCTCTTGCCATTGATCTAAGCAGTTGATGAGCGCCCCCCACGTGTCGACACCCGCCACACCCGCACCATGCAGCAAAACCAAGCGCTGGCCGTTAGTTTGCGTTGGATGGCGGTAGAGATGATAGCTAATGACTTGATCAGGCAAGCGAAGCGTTCGCTTCTCTGCGGTGTAACGTGACCTCATGGATCGAAGTTCCTTATTAGATTGTCGACACATTATTATACGTCGATTCACTAGCAAAGGTCTGGACTCGCTTAACGCCGCAAGGATGCGTAAAATGCGCCTCTTTATAGATCAAAGGTCTTAGGTGACGTGCGCAAGTTTTCGATCGCTTACTCAGTAACGACTACCGAATATTTTGAGAGGCTTCGCCCCTTGGGTGGTGCCATCTTGCTCGATAGCGGCAAACCTTCTAGTGAGCGAGGCCGCTTTGATATCCTCGTTGCGGCCCCGATGGCTTCCCTAGTCTATTCACGCGGTAAGCTGCGTGGCGTGAACCTACCGGTCGACTGGAAACAGGATGAGCCACCTTTTCAACTGTTAGAGCGTTGCTATACAAAGCTACAGCAGAACTTGGATACGTTGGGTGAACTCCCCTTTGGCGCCGGATTTGTCG
This sequence comes from Neptunomonas sp. XY-337, assembly GCF_004959845.1. Classification (NCBI taxonomy): domain Bacteria; kingdom Pseudomonadati; phylum Pseudomonadota; class Gammaproteobacteria; order Oceanospirillales; family Oceanospirillaceae; genus Neptunomonas; species Neptunomonas sp. XY-337. The sequence goes on from NZ_SPLL01000005.1 coordinate 77,828, forward strand.
GCCATTTCAGTTATGACCTTGGCCGCACTGTTGAATCGTTGCCTAGCCACGCCTTAGACGACAACCTCCTTCCTGAGATGCAGATTGGGTTGTATGGCTGGTCTGTTGTGATTGACCATGAGGCGTCACAAGCATGGCTACTGGTTAGCGACCTTGTATCACCCAATGATGTGGCGATGCTAAAGCAGCAAGTGGCAACGGCAACGACAACGACAACCCAGCGGCACGCTTTTACTCTAACCCAGCCCTTTAAAAGCAATGTGTCTGAGGCCGAATACCACCAGAAGCTTGCCGCAATTGACGAATACATCCGCGCGGGCGATTGTTATCAAGTTAACTTTGCTCAGCGCCATACTGCAAGCTTCGAGGGCGACCCTTGGGAGGCGTACAAAGCGCTGCGAGAAAAAGCACCAACCCACTACGCAGCATATTTTGATACGGAACACGGAGCAGTGCTTTCACTGTCACCTGAGCGCTTCTTGACCGTCAACAAACAGCAACAGGTTATCACTCAACCGATTAAGGGCACCCGGCCGCGCGATCCAGACCCACAGCAAGACCAAGCGATGATCGACGATCTCACCTCAGCCGAGAAAGACCGAGCAGAGAATGTCATGATTGTCGATCTACTACGCAACGACATCAGTAAAAGCTGCGCGCTGAACAGTGTCAAAGTGCCGAAGTTATTTGCCGTAGAGAGCTACCGTAATGTCCATCATCTTGTCAGCACCGTAACGGGCACGTTAGCTGAGGGAAAAACGCCTGTTGCTTTGCTCGAAGGCGCCTTTCCGGGCGGCTCGATTACAGGCGCGCCGAAAATTCGCGCCATGGAGATCATCGACGAGCTAGAGCCCCATCGCCGCGCCGTCTATTGTGGCAGTATTGGCTATATCAGTTTGTCAGGAGAGATGGATACCAGCATCACGATCCGCACGTTGCTGGCCGAGAACAACACCCTCCATTGCTGGGGAGGTGGCGGAATCGTTGCGGATTCCAACTCACACGCTGAGTATCAAGAGACGTACGATAAGGTCAATAATTTGCTCAAAACACTGGAAGGCCTAAGCGAGCGCTAGGCCTCTAACTGCTCAACCAGATAGCTGCGCAGTAACGTTAAATCTTTAATCACTTTGATCTCAGCAAACAGCGCCTCGGCCTCCTCACGCTGTGGGCGCATCATATTGATCCACTGTTTGATACGACCGTGCACATAACGCGCTGGAAGCTTCGCCTCAACATGATCAAAGTAGTGCAGCAACAGCTTGAGTACTTCGTGCCACGCCGCAGCGGTGGCTTGTTCGCCAATGCGATCCGCTTTGATCATCAGTCCGAGCTCCGGTCTGGCGATAAGACCTCGACCAATCATGACATCCTCGCATCCGCTGATATCACGACAGCGCCGGTAGTCTTCGCAGGTCCACACTTCGCCATTTGCCACAATAGGCAAGTTCACCTGCTCTTTAATACGCGCGATCCACTCCCAGTGTGCCGGTGGCTTGTATCCTTCGACTTTTGTTCGCGCATGAATAGCCAACCCATTCGCACCGGCCTCTTCGATAGCTACCGCATTTTCAAAAGCCAAAGTTTTGTCTTTGTTACCTAAGCGCATCTTTGCAGTGACTGGCACCTTATCGGGCACCGCTACGCGAACGGTTTTGACAATATCATGAATCAAGTTTGGCTCATCTAACAGTACGGCCCCACCGCGAGACTTGTTCACTGTTTTAGAAGGGCAGCCAAAATTAAGATCAACACTAGGGGCACCCATCCGCGCAGCGCGAATCGCATTCATCGCAAGTGCCTCAGGATCGCTGCCGAGCAACTGCACAGCTACCGGAATCGCTGCGGATGTCCGTCCACCTTCGTAAAGTTCAGGCGCGTGCTTTAAAAACTCTTTTCGCGGCAACAACTGCTCTGTCACGCGGATAAATTCGGTCACGCACAGGTCAACGCCGCCAAGCTCAGTTACAAGCTTACGCATGGTGTAATCAACCACACCTTCCATCGGTGCCAGAATGATTTTACCTTGGTCCACGATTAACTCTCTTTACTGGATCTGTTCAGTGGGAAGCTGTGAAGACACTCGCATGGCCGCATTAGCCCACCATATAAGCGATCATGTCACGTACTTGTGCTAACCGCGCAGGGTTCGCCGCGTATACCGACTCAACCGATGCAACTGTCGTTGTATCCGCGACTTTATCCAAAAAGAAGATGCCATCCAAATGATCAATTTCGTGCTGAACGAGCGCGGCAGCATCGCCAGATAATCTGAGCTGCTGTGGGTGCCCTACCACATCGGTGTAATCCACCCATACCTGCGCAGCTCGCTCAACCACACCACGCAACTGATAGAAGCTGAAGCACTCCTCATTAGAGTCGTTCGTGTCTTCAGACGCCCACGAGATAGCCGGGTTCACTAAAGTCACAAACTGCCCTTCAATGCGTAACACAATAAGGCGCTTACCCAACCCAACTTGAGGTGCTGCTATGGCGTTCCCATTTTCTGGCGAGATCGCTTGAATACAGTCGAGGATTTTTTGCATCTCGGTGATAGCGTCATTAATTTCGACTGACGATAACTCATTTTGGGTAACGGCAAGCGCCGTCTCCCGCAGAATAGACTCACCTAATTGCTTAACTCGCATAAATACAGAGACTCCCACTACTTATTGGAACGCCCAAAAACAAAGCGACCGGCTCATCTAAGATAAGCCGGCCAACTTGAGTTCGATAGTAAAACGTGGACTAAAGCGCCGCTAGCCCCAGCGCCATATCGGCTTGGATATCTTCAAGCGCTTCGATACCCACGGAAAGGCGGATTAAATTGTCTTTAATGCCCGCTTGCGCACGTGCTTCAACCGACATACGCCCATGAGTTGTTGTCGCAGGATGCGTGATGGTTGTTTTGACATCGCCCAGATTACCCGTGATCGACACCATTTTTGTCGCATCGATAAAGCGCCAAGCCGCTTCTTTTCCACCGGCAACTTCAAACGCGAGCACACCACCAAACCCTGTTTGCTGACGCTTAGCAAGCGCGTGCTGCGGGTGATCGGCCAAACCTGAATAGTGAACTTTTTCGATTCCAGGCTGCGCCTTTAACCAACTAGCCATCGCCAGCGCGTTGCTTGCGTGGGCTTCCATACGAATCTTGAGAGTTTCCAGCCCCTTCTGGAATGTCCATGCGTTGAAGGGGCTCATACATGCGCCACCGGTGCGGATAAACCCAAACACCTCTTCCATCAACTTGTCGCTGCCGAGGCACACACCGCCAACACAACGACCTTGGCCATCTAAATACTTGGTGGCTGAGTGGATTACGATATCAGCACCTAATGCCAGCGGCTGCTGGAAAATAGGCGTTAAAAAGCAGTTGTCCACTGCAAGCAGCGCATCATGGTTATGAGCAAGCTCAGCCACCGCTTCGATATCTGTCAGTTCAGCCAGCGGATTAGACGGTGTTTCTAAGAACAGCAAACGCGTATTTGGCTGGATTGCAGCCTCCCAAGCACTCAGCTCTTTGGGATCAACAAACGTTGTCGTGATACCCGCGCGACTAAGGTACTTCTCAAACAGAGAGACTGTTGAGCCGAAAACACTGCGTGAGCAAACAACATGATCGCCCTGCTGAAGCAACGACAAGCCGATGCTCAAGATGGCAGCCATACCAGACGATGTCGCAACGGCACGCTCAGCGCCTTCTAATGCTGCGATACGTCGCTCAAAGGCATTAACTGTCGGGTTAGTAAAACGCGAATAGATATTGCCCGGCTCATCACCGCCAAAGCGCGCAGCCGCTTCAGCTGCACTTGAGTAGACAAAGCTCGAGGTCGGAAAAATTGGATCGCTATGTTCACCCTCTATCGTGCGCAACTGACCTGCACGCACAGCGAGGGTCGCTAGCTCCGCATCCTCGCTCGTGAACTGAATCCGCTCTTGATGTTCAAAATTAGGCTTTGTCATTAACCATGCCGCCTTACTGTATTTTGTTGTGGAGATCAGCGGGGGCGCCATCTTCCGTATCTGCAGAATCTGGCGTTAGCTTGGCTGCATCATTACGTTTCTGGTCTAGACGCGCCAAGTAATCCGCATCGATATCACCAGTTACGTAATACCCATCGAACACCGACGAGTCAAAGTCAGCAAAGCGATGATTCACACAGCTATTCACCGTTTCTTTCAGATCTTCAAGATCTTGATAGAGCATCCAATCCGCTCCAATCGCTTCACCAATCTCATCTTCAGTACGGTTATGAGCAATAAACTCTTCCGGCGATGGCATATCAATACCATATACATTCGGATAGCGCACTGGTGGCGCAGCAGACGCAAAGTACACTTTGCGCGCACCCGCATCACGCGCCATTTGGACGATCTGCTTAGATGTTGTGCCACGCACGATAGAATCATCGACCAGCATGACCACCTTATCTTTAAACTCCATCTCGATAGGATTGAGTTTGCGGCGCACGGATTTCTTACGCTGGGTCTGCCCCGGCATAATAAAAGTACGACCAATATAGCGATTCTTGATAAAGCCTTCACGGAACGTAACGTTCAGGTGTTTAGCCATCTCTAGCGCTGATGTACGGCTGGTATCTGGAATCGGAATGATCACATCGATATCGTGCTCAGGGCGCTCTTTCATGACTTTTTCCGCCAGCTTGATACCCATCTGCATACGTGCTGTATGAACATTCACATCATCAATGATGGAGTCAGGGCGAGCCAGGTAGACATACTCGAACAAGCATGGCGCAAGCTTGGTGTTTTCAGCACACTGACGCGTGAACACGTTACCTTCCATATCGATGAAGATCGCTTCGCCCGGTTCAATGTCACGTACTAGGCTAAAGCCGGAAATATCTAGCGCCACGCTTTCAGATGCCACCATGCACTCCTCGCCTGCTGGCGTAGAGCGTGTGCCATATACCAACGGGCGAATACCATTGGGATCTCGAAATGCGAGCACGCCATAGCCTGTGATCACAGCTACAACCGCGTAACCACCTTTAACACGTTTGTGTACAGCAGAAACAGCCGCAAAAATATCATCAGGCTCAGGCTTCAGTTTGCCCTGCGCTTGTAGCTCATGCGCGAAAACGTTGAGCAACACTTCAGAGTCAGATGTTGTATTAATGTGGCGCAGGTCCGCACGGAACATCTCATCTGCGAGATCTTCAGCATTCGTTAGGTTGCCGTTGTGTGCTAGGGCAATACCATAAGGCGAGTTAACATAAAAAGGTTGCGCTTCCGCTGCACTGGAGCTGCCCGCGGTCGGATAACGTACATGACCGATGCCCACGTTTCCGGTTAAGCGCTTCATATGACGCGTGCGAAACACTTCGTTAACTAAGCCGTTGTCCTTACGTAAGAAGAAACGATTCCCTTCACACGTCACCATACCAGCAGCGTCCTGCCCGCGATGCTGAAGTACGGTCAACGCATCAAAAATAGTCTGGTTAACATAGGATTTGGCCACTAGGCCGACGATACCGCACATGTTGAACTACCTCGAAGGATCTTAAAAACGTTTAAACAACAAGAATATCTAACAACTGCTCAGCTAACGCCCAGCCTGCCAGATCATCTGGCCAATTTCTGTCGCAACTTGCCGGGTCCAACTTTCCATCAAAGCGAAGTGAGGGATAAGTTGGGAGTCCTGCCACCATTGATCACGCACCGCAGGTGTTTCACCGAGCAAGGCAACAATCACAACCACAATCAAACCACCTCGAATGACACCAAAACCCATTCCCAGCATACGATCAGTTCCACTTAGGCCGGTGGCTTCCACCAGCACGCCGATAAGGTTACTAATCAGGGCACCACAAATAAGGGTTAAGATAAATAATAGGCCGAAGGCCGCGACAATTCGGAACGAAGGGGTTTGGATATAGTCGGTCAATACGACTGCAAGTGAGTTGGTAAACAAACGCGCAACAATAAAAGCTGCCACCCAGGTTACCAGAGACAATGCCTCTTTAACGAAGCCGCGCCGGATACTAAACAATCCCGAGATTAAGACTATTGCTAAGATTGCCCAATCGGCCCAGTTCATTGTTGCCATCTACTCTTCTCAAATTGCGCGCATTTTAACAAAGGGTTAACAATAACCCAATCATTGGGTTGTGAATCGGATGATAATTCCTTCCAAGCCAAAATCACTTTGTAGTCTTGCTTGCAGTTGGGTCAAGCGCTCTTTATTAAAGTCAGGCCCGACATAGACTTTGTAAAGATCTGCACCTTGACGGGTATACACTTTATGGCCGTTGCCCACCAACTGCTTGCGCAGCGCTTTCGCGTTCGCTTCATCTTTAAAGCTTGCAAGCTGTAGTGTCCAAGCAACTGGAACCCCTTGTTCATCAAGTGCGGGGGCGGGCTCATCTACAGTCGGCTTTTTCACAGGGCGCTTATCAGCTTCTGCAACGGGCTTAGCAGGCACCGCAGGCGCAGGATCAACCACACTGACAACGACTTCTTCTTGTGGGGGTGGGTACTCGCTGGTATCCGGTAACTCTTCCGACTGCGGCTCCAAAATTGCGACTTGCGGCATTGCCGGTGTCGCTGGGATACGACTTTCTAGTTGGCGCTCCCGATAACCATCACCTTGCAGAAACAGCGGTAATAGCACTGCGAGCGTGATAGCGATAAGCGCAAAGCCCAATAGCCGCTTTTTCATTGTGCTATCCATTTGCGTCCCCCTCAATCAGTCGGTAAGCATCCGCTACAGTGAAGAAGGAGCCTACAACGAGTAGCTGCTCCTTATCAGAGGCAAGCTGCTTAATCGCATCGCCAACAGAGGCGTGCTGATAGACGGCCTGATCGGTACTAGCGGGTAGCATCGTCGACAGCGACTTCGCAGTCTGACCACGGGGTACATCGAGCGTAACCAGATGCCACTGCGACACAATAGGTGCAAGTGCCGCCATCACCGCCGTGCAATCTTTGTCAGCTAACATGCCTAAGACCACTTTGAACTGCTTACCTTCTAACCGTTTCGCCAAATAGCTCGCTGCCTGTGGGTTGTGAGCCACATCTAGCAAAAGTGGGCAGCCTCTATACGTTTGCGCATCTAACCTGCCTCGCACACGTGCATGAGCAAAGCCTTGACTCAAGGCCTCGTGCGACACCTCTACCCCCAGCAACAGCAGTGCTTGTATGACCGTCGCCGCGTTTTGTAACGGCAGCTGAGGGACTGGCAACGACTCAATAGCAACTTCTTGATGCTGGCTATCCAGCCCTTTAAATGACCACTGCCCCCCATCTTCATGAAGTTGATAGGAGAAATCATTACTTGCCTGAAACAGCTTTGCTCCCACCTCGTTAGCATGACGCGCAATCGATAGTGGTGGTTCGAGATCACCGCAAACTGCAGGCCGACCTTCACGAAAGATACCCGCTTTTTCCCAACCGATAATTTCACGATCATCGCCAAGCCAATCAACATGATCGATCCCAACCGTTGCGATCACAGCAACATCAGCATCCATGAGATTCACAACATCTAAACGGCCACCTAAGCCAACCTCTAATAAAGCGACATCGGGTTGCTCTTGAGCAACAATCCAAAGTGCAGCTAGGGTGCCAATCTCAAAATAGGATAATGAAATCCCCACCTGCTCACGTGCCGCATCGATCGCACAAAAGGCTTCCACCAGTTGCGCATCACTGCACATCTCACCATCAATAACCACGCGCTCGTTATAAACTTCAAGGTGAGGAGAGGTATAACAAAGCGTTCGATAACCCGCAGCACGCAACACAGCGTCAAACATAGCGACGCTGGAGCCTTTACCATTTGTACCGCCTACCGTGACGATTTTCGTGCTGCCAAAATCGAGCGCCATGGCATCGAATACCGTTTGGCAACGCGTGAGTCCCATATCAATCGCAGAGGTATGGGCCTGCTCCATCCAAGAGAGCCACTGCTGAAGAGTGAAGGATGCTTTGTTCATCTTGCTGTTATTCACTTCCGATAAAAAGGCCGGAAAACCGGCCTTAAAAGTAGTTACTGCTTCGCTTCTTGTTGCTCGGGGTCGGTGTCAGGCGCGATCGCCTCAGCAACATCAGCGTCGACCACGCCCTCTGCTGCACCTTCAGTACTCACCTCTGCCACAACCGGCGCGGCAAACTGATGCATGAAAATAGCCAGTGCAGAGTACAAACGGTCACGTAGCTCAAGACGCGGCACAATCATATCCACTTGACCATGCTCCAACAGAAACTCAGAGCGCTGGAAACCTTCAGGCAGTTTTTCACGTACCGTTTGCTCAATAACACGAGGACCGGCAAAGCCAATCAATGCGCGCGGCTCAGCAACGTTTAAATCACCCAACATCGCCAAACTTGCCGAAACACCACCATAAACAGGGTCCGTTAACACGGAAACGTAAGGCAGACCCGCCTCGCGCATTTTCTGTAGTGCAGCACTGGTCTTTGCCATCTGCATCAGTGAGAACAGAGCTTCTTGCATCCGGGCACCGCCTGATGCTGAAAAGCAGATCATCGGTACTTTTGTCGCCAGCGCCTCGTTGACAGCACGTACAAATCGCTCACCAACAACCGCGCCCATCGAACCACCCATAAACTGGAAGTCGAAAGCCACTGCGACAACAGGCATACCCTTCAGAGTGCCTTTCATCGCAATCAGAGCGTCTTTTTCACCTGTCGACTTCTGTGCTGCGGATAGACGATCCTTGTACTTTTTGGAGTCTTTAAACTTCAGGCGATCAACAGGCTCTACCTCAGTTGCCAACTCGGTAAAGGAGTCTTTATCAAGAAATGTCTCTAAACGCATACGTGCTGTTAGGCGCATGTGATGGCCACACTTAGTACACACGTTTAGATTTTTCTCTAGCTCTGGGCGATAAAGTACTGACTCACATTTCACGCACTTATGCCAGAGACCCTCTGGAACACTTGATTTGCGTGTTTCGGAGCGAACAAGCGATGGGACAATTTTGTCTAACCAGTTACTCATCTTTTATCTAAATCCAGTTTTAAATTATAAATTCATGCATCCATCGCAGAGCGCATCTGCGTCAGGATTGCTGATACATTCGTTTTAATCGCGTCTGGGTTTTCGGCATGCTCAGCTATCTGATTAACGAGCACACTGCCAACAATAACACCATCTGCAACTTCACCAACTGCCGCTGCAGACGCGCCATCACGGATACCAAAACCAACACCTACCGGCATGTCCGTGTGACGGCGAACAACTTCCAACTTGCGCGAGACCTCATCAACATCGAGCGCCGCTGACCCTGTGACACCTTTAACCGAAACATAATACACATAGCCTGAACCGTAACGACATACCGCTTCGATGCGCGACTCTTCCGTCGTTGGTGCCAATAGATAAATGACATCAATGGCATTGGCTTTCATGGCTGCAACAAACGCTTCAGACTCTTCTGGTGGCAGATCCACCGTCAGTACGCCGTCGACGCCGGCACGCGCAGCCTGCTCAGCGAAAGCTTCATAGCCCATCATCTCAACTGGATTCAGGTACCCCATGAGTACGACTGGCGTTTCACTGTTTGTCTCCCGAAACTGAGCAACCATCGCTAGCACATCAACAAGCCGCGTATTGTGCGCTAATGCACGTTCACACGCGAGCTGAATCACAGGGCCATCCGCCATCGGATCAGAAAAAGGAACACCCAGTTCGATGATATCAGCACCTGCCTCAACCATCGCGTGCATCAGACCAACAGTAACACCGGGTTGAGGATCACCAGCAGTAACATAAGGAATCAACGCCTTACGATTTTGCGACTTTAAGGATGTAAAACAAGCTTCAATTCGGTTCATCTGATACCTCTAATTCCTTAAAGTTCGATACCGTCAATACCCGCAACGGTATGAATATCTTTATCACCACGGCCGGATAGATTAACCACCACAATCTGATCCGGTGACATCTCTTTAGCAACTTTAACAGCATGCGCAATCGCATGGCTGGATTCGAGTGCCGGCATAATGCCTTCAACACGGGTCAGCATACGGAAAGCCGCGAGCGCTTCATCATCATTGGCAGCCACATATTCAGCACGACCACAGTCTTTCAACCAAGAGTGTTCAGGGCCAACACCGGGGTAGTCTAAACCGGCTGATACCGAATGCGTACCTTGAATCTGACCCGCATCATCGGCCATTAAGTAGGTACGATTACCATGCAAAACACCTGGGCGACCCGCACATAAAGGTGCAGCGTGATCACCGGTTTCCACGCCATAACCGCCCGCTTCTACGCCGATCATACGGACCGACTCATCTGCAATAAACGGGTGGAACAAACCGATGGCATTAGAACCGCCACCCACACAAGCCACCAAAGCATCTGGTAAGCGACCCTCTTGCGCTAAACACTGCTCACGCGCTTCGCGCCCGATAATGCACTGAAAGTCACGTACTAGCTTGGGGTACGGGTGCGGCCCTGCCGCTGTGCCGATGATGTAGAACGTTGAATCAACATTTGTAACCCAATCGCGCATCGCTTCATTCATAGCATCTTTCAGCGTACGCGTGCCGGATTCAACCGCTACCACCTCGGCACCGAGTAGCTTCATGCGATACACGTTAAGTGCTTGGCGCTTAACATCATCGATGCCCATGTAGACTTTACACTCTAGCCCAAGGCGCGCAGCGACCGTCGCCGATGCCACACCATGCTGGCCAGCACCTGTCTCTGCGATAATACGTGGTTTGCCCATATACTTCGCAAGCAACGCCTGACCAATCGTGTTATTGACCTTGTGCGCACCGGTATGGTTTAAGTCTTCGCGCTTTAAATAGATTTTAGCGCCACCAACTTCGCGAGTAAGACGCTCAGCAAAGTAAAGTGGTGAAGGCCTGCCAACGTAATGGGCAAGATCACGATCAAACTCTTCTCGGAAGCTTGGATCATTTGCTACTTTTTCATACAGAGCTTCCAGTTCCTGAAGCGCCCCCATTAATGTTTCAGAGACAAACCGGCCACCATACGGACCAAAATGGCCTCGTTCATCAGGGGCCTGCAACAAAGAGTCGATGTTATCTATTTTCGGCACGTGCTACCTCTTGGAAAAATCGCGCTAGTTTGTTGGGGTCTTTCACCCCTTTACTGGCTTCAACGCCGCCACTTACATCTACTGCGTAGGGCGCTACTTGTTTAATAGCCTGAGATATATTTTCAGGCGTCAGCCCACCGGCCAAAATAATGTTGTGGCGAAGCTCTAATGGAATCTCATCCCAATTGAAAGCCTCACCCGTGCCGCCTGGCACACCCGGCTTATAGGCATCTAATAGTAAGGCTCGCGCGCTTGAAAATGCTTCTGTCTCTGCAAGCAGATCCGCATTGGGGCGCATTCGAATAGCCTTGATATAAGGACGGTCAAAGGCGTCGCAAAACGCTGCCGATTCGTCGCCATGAAACTGCAACAGATCCACCTGCGTCTGCTCGGCTATCGCCGCCACAGCGTCAGCTGATTCGTTAACAAAGAGTGCGGTAGTCGTGACGAAAGGTGGCAAACTCTCGATGATTTTCGCCGCTTGTACAGGGGCAATGTAACGAGGACTCGGCTCATAAAACACAAAACCTAACGCCGCCGCGCCCTCTCGAACTGCCACTTGAGCATCTTCTAAACGGGTGATACCACACACTTTGACCCGAACCGGCATACAGCAAGACCTACGTAACTATTAAAGTCAGAAATTCTATCAGATAAGCGGGCATCACGTTAGTGATCACCGGGTAAGAAATAGGGTCCTATCTCTGATGGCGGTAGCTGGTACTTTTCTGGGTACTTAACATCGACAAAGTAGAGCCCAAACGGTGGTGCCGTCACTCCTCCGGCACGCCGATCACGAGCCTCTAAGACGTCATTGGCCCAAACCGGTTCAGCCTCACCCGCTCCTATTTTCATCAACACACCGGCGAAATTACGAATCATGTGATGTAGAAACGCGTTAGCGCGGACATCAATGACAATCAAACGGCCTTGCTGCGTAATAGTAAGCTCACGCACCTCACGTACCGGGCTTTTGGCTTGGCAGCCCACGGCTCGATAAGATGTAAAATCATGCTGACCAATTAAGTACTGAGCCGCCTCCTGCATCTTGCCGATATCAAGCGTTTTATAGGTCCAAGTAACACCACGACCAAGCACCGCCGGCATCACCTCTTGCGACAGTATCAAGTATCGATAACGGCGCTCTAGCGCACCAAAGCGTGCGTGAAAGTCAGGCTCAACCTGCTTTGCCCACTTGATCGCAATATCCTCTGGCAAACTGGTGTTCGCACCCATCACCCAAGCCCGGTCCGGCCTTAGAACCGAAGCATCAAAATGGATAATCTGATAGGTCCCACTCACCCCAGCATCTGTCCGCCCGGCACATATCACCGAAACGGGCTCGTTCGCGATTTTGGAAAGTGCTGCTTCAACATGTTGCTGAATTGTGGGCACAGAACCATCTTTCTGCGACTGCCAACCTTTGTACTTGGCACCCGCGTATTCTACACATGCTGCATAACGATAAGGGGCGATCGAAATCGCCCCTTGTTGTTGTGCCGAGTCTGTATCAGATCTCGTCAACTCAAGCCCTCCATCAAGCTATTTGCTTCAGACTTCTGTGCGTCGGATCCTTCATCGGCAATCTCTTTGAGTATTTCACGAGCACCATCCACATCATCCATGTCAATGTAGGCACGCGCCAGGTCGAGCTTAGTCTCAACTTCATCAGCATTATCGAGGAAGCTAACAGCAGATACCGGATCTGAAGCCTCTTCAGAGCTAACCTCTTCCAGAGCAATATCGTTATCGGTGCTATTAAGCAGCGCTTCTAGCTCAGCATCCAATTCCGCATCCAGGTCATGCTCAATATTGGACGTTAACTCCTCAGTGACGGCTTCATCAGTCGGGGTATTCGGCAACAACTCTTCCGCATCAAGCTCAACGCCTGCCGTGTCCAAATCACCCATAGCAGCATCTGCCGGAGCCACATCGTCCAGATCAACAGGATCACTCAACAGGTCCGCCACCTCTGGGTGCAAATCTGCCGTTGAATCAAAGTCCAACGCTTCTCCGCTATCCTCAGGCTCAGCAATCTCAGCTGCTTCAAGCTCAGTTAGATCCGCCATATCTAGGTCGTCGAGATTAAAATCAAGCCCATCATCAGCATTATCAGTTGCTGCTTCCGCTTGCGGCTCTGCCTCTAAAGAAGCTAAATCACCTTCGAGCTCAGCGTCCAAGCTATCCAGATCAAAGTCTAGATCGCCCATTTCATCAGACGCTTCAGTAGTAGTATCAGTCGAGAGGTCTTCACTTTCAGCGAGCAAGTTGTCTAGGTCAGCCGAGAGCTCACTATCCAAGCCGCTTTCAACGCCGTTGGTGTCACCAAGACCATCAACATCAAGGTCGAGATCTTCAAGATCCCCGCCTATCAAGTCATCAAGGTCATCTAGCGAGTCTTCCGTTTCAGCCTCAGAAGAATCTACTTCAGCAACGGTTTCATCTAAATCTAAGCCTTCAAGCTCATCCTCAAGATCAATACCTAACGACTCTAGTGTTTCGTCGTCATCATCCACATCAGCTAATGGCTCAATCTTATCTAGGCCCGAGTTTTGTAGCTCGTCATCCATGCCGTCCATGCCGAGCAGCTCGTCAAGACCATCTTCACTTTCGTTTAGAAGGTCGTCGAGTGCGGTATCAACATCTTCAACATTATCTGAATCATCAAGTTCAGCAGCCGTATCCGCCAGGGCGTCTGCCTCACTAAGCTCTTTCTCTAGATCGTCCAGACCCAGATCGAACTCGTCGTCTTGCACTGTCTCGTCAAGATCATCTGCCTCATCCAGAATATCGCCTAATAGATCTTCCTCTTCAGGATCCAACTGTGGCGCGGCTTCGGCTTCCTCTGACTCATCTAATGCTAGAGCATCAAGATCACTATCAAGAGACTCGTCAAGATCCAGGTCCATATCCAAATCTAGATCTTCTAGGTCATCTAAATCATCCAGATCGTCAAGGTCGGACAGGCCGTCAAGTTCCGCCTCTAAGTTGTCATCTGCATCAGTAGCGGTTACTTCATCGAGTGCATCAGCTGGTGCATCGTCATCTGCAGCAGCTAATTCATCAGCTGCCGCTTCCAGAGCAGCCATCTCTTCAGCAGTTTCATCATCAAGCTCAACTTTTGGCGCCTGCCCTGAGTTGCTAATCGGCTCTAATTCGTCATCAGCATCATCAGATTTTTTCTTACGCAGGAAGAAGAACAATCCAGCGAACAGCGCTAGCAAACCACCCGCTATACCGACTAAGTACTCTGGCGCAGCCATCAGTTTGTCTAGCAAACTTTCTTCAGGCGGCGGTGGTGGGGGCGCCTGTTTAGCTTTGGCTAACTCATTTTGTAGCGTCGCAACTTGCTCGTCTTTTAATTCAACTAAACGCGTTAGAGAGTCCAACTGCTCTTGAATTTTAGACAGCGTCTCTTTTAACTCTGCGTTATCGCGCTCGAGCCGATCAATCGACTCTTGAGACACCGACAGTTGATCTTCTAACGCCTTGTTCTTCTGCTCGAGATCGCCTTCACTTGCTTCTTGTGAATCACTGAGTGCCGCATCCTTTTGGTCAGTCGCATCGCCAGGGGCTACGACTTTAAGCTGCCCTTTCTCTGGGCCAGAAGCAGTAACAGCTTCTTTTGCTTCACTCTTTACGTCCTTTTTTGTTGCATCTACAGGCGCTTTATCCGGCGCAGAGGATTTCGTTCCGCTCTTCCAAGCACTCGTTTGACGACGCACTTCGCTGGCAGCAGCCTTCGAAGACATCGCTCGCGCTTCAGCTTCAGTTGGTAAATCAATCACGACCCCTGCTTTGAGGTTGTTGATATTACCGTTTGGAAAGGCGTGCGGATTCTTTTTGTAAAGCGCCATCATCATCTGATAAGAGGAGATATCAGGTGCTGCCCGGTGACGGATCGCGATTTCCCACAACGTATCTTTGACATCAACATATGCTTGTGAAGCCTTATCCATACGTGTGCGGATATTTGATACACCCGCTTTGCGTGGCGACGGCTGCGCAACAACAGGGGCAACAGGTGCTGCTGCACTCGATATCGCAGGTGCGATTGGGCGTGGTGTAGGGGTTGGATCAAAAACAGGGGGATCAAGTAATACCGTATATTCTCTTATCAATCGGCCGCTTGGCCAGTTCACTTCAACTAAGAAGTTGAGAAACGGCTCACGAACCGGCTCATTAGAGGTCAGAAAAATGGTTCCGCTTCCATTGGGGTTTACACGCACTTGGAAACGAACATTAGACAAGATCCTTGGCTGACTTAACCCCGCAAGGTCAAACTCATCGGCCGTGGCCATTCGTGGCCTAATTTGCAGCGGATTCAAGTCTCTGACTTGATTGAGCTGAATTTCAGCATTGAGCGGTTCGTTCAGTGCTGATTTTATACGGATATCACCTAGCCCTAATGCGTTTGTCTGCGAAGATGCGATTACACCTGCAACAGCGAGACTCAAAGCAAGTTTGCGCAGCATTTTTTGTTTTCCTTAATTTACTCGCGGATATCGACGCCGATAGCCGACGAGTTGCCGGTCCGATACATGAATAAAGTATTATGAAAAACACCTACTGGGTCAAGAAACTAACTGATTAACCATTGATTTACAGTCAGTTTCCCGCCTTTTAGTGTTTTTTGTCATAGAAATTGGGTAGCAAGCTGCTCTGCCAGCAACACAGCATTCTTTGCTGTCGTTACCCGAATGTTATCAGCGGTCACCCAAAAGCTTAGCTTCTGATAACCTGCCGCATCTTCCCGAACACGGCTAACAAAGACGTTTTCGGAACCAACCGTATCCGTTACGGGGGTTGCATAATCCATCTGTGCAACAGCATCAACCAGCTCTACATCGGTACTTTGGCGCCAGATATCACACGCCTCTTCAGCACCAATATAGGCCTGTGTTTCAACGGTCACTTGTGCACTGTCGCCATGAAATACAGGTACAACAATGCAGCTTGGTGTGACGGCAACGCTGGTATCATCCAGTAAACGATGGGTTTCCCATAACAAACTCATCTCATCTTGAGTGAAGCCATTGTCGAGCAATGCGCCAGATTCTGGCAATACATTGAAGGCGATCTGCTTGCGATACGTGTCTGAGGTGATTTGACGTGCATTCAATAGCTGCGCCGTTTGCTTCGCTAGCTCGTCAACACCCGCTTTGCCTCTACCCGATACGGATTGCAGTGCAGTGATGGTAACAGCTTCAATACCAACCGCTCGATGTATCGCCATGGCAGCAGACCAAACCATCGTCGATGTAGCACTCGGCAAGCTGATGATATTTCGAATCATATAATCAGCTAAACGGTCATCATTGATACCCGCAATAACCATGGGCACATCCGGCTCAAAGCGGAACGCTCCACAAACATCAATCACGATACAGCCTGCATCAGCAGCTAGTGGCGCGTATTGCTCGGCCAGTTCTTTCGGGCCTACAAAAAAGGCGATCTGTGCTTGGCTGAAGTCAAATGTTTCTATCGCTTGCGGCGCAACAGACTTTTCTTTGAAGCGAACACTATCAACTTCACTCTCCCCGTGTTGTAGCACATACAGAGAGCCAACTGGAAAGTGCCGCTCTTCTAACAAATTCAGAACGCTTTCACCAACTAAGCCTTCTACCCCAACCACTGCAATATCTAATTCTCTTTCCACGCGTGTTCTCTTTACTACAAACTGATACAAAATAGCCCGGGCAAAGCCGGGCTATTCAAAAAGACCTAATCAATTATAGCGCGTCTCGCGCAAAGGGTTAGCCTTCGATCAAAATACGCAGCATTCTGCGCAGAGGCTCTGCAGCACCCCAAAGTAGCTGATCACCTACGCTGAACGCATTCAGGTACTGATTACCCAAGTTCATTTTACGCAAACGACCAACCGGCACACTCAATGTACCTGTTACTTTAGCTGGCGTTAGCTCTGCCGCAGTAACATCACGCTCATTCGGAATCACTTTAACCCATGGGTTAGCTTCAGCAATCATGGATTCGATCTCATCCATTGGCAGATTGTCTTTCAGCTTAATAGTGAACGCTTGGCTATGGCAACGCATTGCACCAATGCGCACACACGTGCCGTCGATTGGGATTGGTGATTCACCACGCCCCAAGATTTTGTTGGTTTCAACAAAGCCTTTCCACTCTTCACGGCTCTGACCATTCTCTAGCGCAGAGTCGATCCATGGGATCAAGCTGCCTGCTAGCGGCACACCAAAGTTATCGACAGGCATATCAGACGAGCGAATAGTTTCGGCAACACGCTTATCAACTTCCAAAATGGCGCTAGAGGCGTCCAGCTGGTCCGCTACTGAGCCGTGAATAATCCCCATTTGAGAGATCAGTTCACGCATGTGGCGCGCACCGCCACCCGATGCCGCCTGGTAAGTCATTGACGTAAGCCACTCAATGTGACCACCTTTAAACAGGCCGCCAAGCCCCATCAGCATCAGCGACACTGTACAGTTACCGCCCACAAAGTTCTTCACGCCAGCCGACAAACCTTTGTCGATAACGTTGCGGTTGACTGGATCAAGAATGATGATGCTGTCATCGTCCATACGCAGCGTTGACGCCGCATCAATCCAATAGCCGTTCCAGCCAGACTCACGTAGTTTTGCGAATACCTCTTTCGTGTAGTCCCCACCTTGGCAAGAGATAATCGCGTCCATCGTTTTCAGCTCATCAATGTTGCGAGCGTCCTTCAATGGTGGAATCTCTTTGCCAATATCTGGGCCGGCTTCACCTACCTGAGAGGTAGTAAAGAAGACCGGTTCTTCGATGTAATCGAAATCGCGCTCTTCACGCATGCGTTGCATCAGCACAGAACCAACCATTCCGCGCCAACCGACAAAACCTACACGTTTCATTGGTATCCCCAATATTAAAAAATCAAATCAATGTATAAACAAAGCGGCCAGCACCTATATCAGGAGCCAGCCACGGGATATTGTTGCGTATTTCTATAAAGGTGTTAATTAGCCTTTCAGGGCAGCAACAACAGCATCACCCATTTCAGAGGTACTCACCTCTTGCATACCCTCAGACATAATGTCTGCGGTACGCAAATTCTGATCAAGCACTTGGCTCACAGCCGCCTCAATTTTATCGGCGGCCTCACCTGCGTCCAATGAGTAACGTAGCATCATGGCAGCTGAAAGAATCGTTGCCAATGGGTTTGCTTTACCTTGCCCAGCGATATCTGGCGCAGAGCCATGGCATGGTTCATACATACCTTTACCATCAACATCGAGTGATGCAGATGGCAACATGCCGATGGATCCTGTCAACATTGCTGCTGCGTCGGACAAAATATCACCAAACATGTTACCCGTTACCATAACATCAAATTGCTTCGGAGCGCGAACCAGCTGCATCGCTGCGTTATCCACATACATATGGCTGAGTTCTACGTCCGGATAGTCTTTGGCAAGCTCTTCCATGATTTCGCGCCACAGCACAGTCACTTCAAGAACGTTGGCTTTATCAACCGAGCAAAGTTTCTTGTTACGCGCACGAGCGGCTTCAAACGCAACACGACCGATACGGCGAATTTCGTTTTCGTCGTATACGTAGGTGTTGTAGCCCTCACGGATACCACCCTCTTTTTCACGCACGCCGCGTGGCTGACCGAAGTAAATACCGCCCGTTAACTCACGTACAATCAGGATATCCAAACCGGATACCACTTCAGGCTTCAGCGTCGAAGCGTGTGCCAGTTGAGGGTACAAGATCGCAGGGCGTAAGTTACCGAATAGACCCAAGTTCGCACGGATGCCCAACAACCCCTTTTCAGGTCGGATTTGGAAATCTGGATTCGTGTCCCATTTTGGGCCACCAACCGCGCCTAACAAGATAGCATCCGCCGCTTTCGCCGCTTCTAGCGTTGCCTCAGGTAGCGGTACACCATCATTATCGATGGCTGCACCGCCCACCAGCGCTTCGTTGAATGTTAAATCCAACGAGAACTGATCGTTTACCAGAGTCAAAACACGCTTGGCCTGCGCGACGATTTCAGGGCCGATACCGTCACCCGGTAAGATAAGTACGTTCTTCGCCATGATCCTTAATTCCTTAAATATCTATTATCTGTTACTTGATCGCATCGAATAGCCAAGGCGCTTCTTGGCGGCGGCGAGTTTCATAAGCCTTAATATCGTCAGCCTGCTGAAGCGTTAAACCGATATCATCTAACCCGTTTAGCAAACAGTGCTTACGGAATGCATCCACGTCAAACGCGAACTCCGTGCCTGATGGCGTAACCACCACCTGACGCTCTAGATCCACCGTTAGCTGATACCCCTGCTCAGCTTCAACTTCCTTAAATAGCTGATCGACTTGCGCTTCGTCTAAAACGATCGGCAAAAGACCATTCTTAAAGCAGTTATTGTAGAAAATATCAGCAAAGCTTGGCGCGATAACACAACGGATACCAAAGTCATCCAACGCCCATGGCGCGTGCTCACGGCTTGAACCACAACCAAAGTTCTCGCGCGCCAACATAATGCTTGCACCTTGATAGCGTGCTTGGTTAAGCACGAAATCTGGGTTGAGAGGACGGCCAGAGCAATCTTGATCAGGCTGCCCTTCATCCATGTAGCGCAGTTCATCAAACAAGTTGGGGCCGAACCCCGAACGCTTGATCGATTTCAAAAACTGCTTTGGAATAATCATATCCGTATCAACATTTGCGCGATCTAATGGCGCGGTGATACCTGTGTGGCTCGTAAATTTTTTCATTTGACCGCTCCTTACTCTGCTACCAACTCACGCACATCCACGAAGTGCCCCGTCACGGCTGCTGCAGCCGCCATCGCGGGGCTCACAAGATGCGTACGCCCACCAAAGCCCTGACGGCCCTCGAAATTACGGTTAGACGTTGAAGCACAGTGCTCACCATTACCCAACTTATCTGGGTTCATCGCCAAGCACATAGAACAGCCAGGCTCACGCCATTCAAGCCCCGCTTCGATGAAGATCTTATCAAGACCTTCCTCTTCCGCTTGCGCTTTCACCAAGCCCGAGCCCGGCACAACCAACGCTTGCTTAACGTTACCAGCCACTTTACGGCCTTTCACGACCGCAGCCGCCGCACGCATATCTTCGATACGTGAATTAGTGCATGAGCCAATAAACACACGATCTAACGCAATATCCGTGATCTTTTGATTCGCAGATAAGCCCATGTAGCTCAATGCTCGACGAATCCCGTCAGCTTTAACCGGATCTGCTTCTTTGTCTGGATCAGGCACGGTTGACTTCACATCAACCACCATCTCTGGTGACGTACCCCACGTCACTTGCGGGATGATATCTTCAGCTTTGATCTCAACCACTTTATCAAACTGAGCATCATCATCAGAAACCAGCTCACGCCAAGCAGCAACAGCAGCATCCCATTGCGCTTCAGATGGTGAGAACGGACGGCCTTTAAAATAGTCGATCGTTGCTTCATCCACCGCAACCAAACCAACGCGCGCGCCCGCTTCGATCGCCATGTTGCAGATCGTCATACGGCCTTCCATTGTGATGCTACGCATCGCAGAGCCGCCAAACTCGATGGCATAACCGGTACCACCTGCGGTACCAATGACACCGATAATGTGCAGCACAACGTCTTTCGCCGTTACGCCTGCGCCCAACTCACCATCAACGCGCACAAGCATATTTTTCATCTTTTTGGCGATCAAACATTGAGTCGCTAAAACATGCTCCACCTCAGAGGTGCCAATACCGTGCGCCAACGCGCCAAACGCACCGTGTGTTGAGGTGTGTGAATCACCACAAACTACTGTTGTACCAGGCAAAGTCATACCTTGCTCAGGCCCAACCACGTGCACGATGCCTTGGCGTGTATCGTTCATTTTGAACTCAACAATACCGAAATCATCGCAGTTTTGGTCAAGCGTCTTAACCTGAATACGTGAAACAGGGTCGACAATTTCATCAACGCCGCCACTACGGGCCGTGGTCGGAACGTTATGGTCTGGCGTTGCCAAATTGGCATCGATCCGCCAAGGCTGACGCCCGGCAAGGCGCAGGCCTTCGAAAGCTTGGGGCGAGGTCACCTCATGTAGGATCTGACGATCAATGTAAATTAATGAACTGCCATCTTCGTTCTGTCGAACGAGATGCTGATCCCACAACTTATCGTAAAGCGTCTTACCAGCCATCGGAGTGCTCCTTTCGTAATTGCTCTATTACGGCTCTAGTCTTTCTTGTCTTATATAGCTTATTAAGCTTTGTTAGACGCTATCCTATGCAACTCATTCAAATTATACAAATTCATAATTTTACTAATAGCCATTCCATAGAGGAATAAATAGCGTGAGCGGTGAGCAGTGAGCAGTGAGCAGTGAGCAGTGAGCAGTGAGCAGTGAGCAGTGAGCAGTGAGCAGTGAGCAGTGAGCAGTGAGCAGTGAGCAGTGAGCAGTGAGCAGTGAGCAGTGAGCAGTGAATAGTCTAACGAATCCGCGCTTGCCAAGCACAAGCGCGGAATATAAGAAGGGCGTTAACCAGCGGAGTGTTGTCGATTCCAGTCTAAGCACTCCTCTAACGTCACGCCGTTGCCACCAAAAATATCTAACGCACTGCCAATCGTTAAATCAACGCGCCCGCTCGATAAGGCATCAACCTGTTTCAGTTCCTCTAAAGATCGAGCACCACCGGCGTATGTCACAGGGATACTTGTATGTTCTCCCAAGAAGCTGACTAGCTCTTGATCGATACCTCCCTGCAGCCCCTCAACATCGGCCGCATGAATCAAAAACTCAGCACAGTGCTGCTCGAGTTGCGCCAGCGTTTGCTCTGTAATCGACAACTGAGTTACGGTTTGCCACCGGTTGGTTGCAATATTCCACCCATTCGCCGTACGTCGACAGCTGAGATCCAGGACGAGCTTGTCGGCGCCGACGGCGGCTTTCATGCGTTCAAGCCGCTCAAAAGAGAAGGTATCACCCTCGAAAAGATACGAGGTGACGATGACATGGGATGCTCCCGCATCAAGATACTCCGCAGCGTTGTCTGGGTTAACACCGCCGCCAAACTGCAATCCGCCGGGCCATGCCGATAATGCTAACAACGCCTGCTTTTTATTCCCCGGGCCAAGTGCTATCACGTGTCCACCTGTGAGCTGGTGCTGACGATAAAGGCCGGCGTAGAAAGCCGCATCGTTATCGCTAACGAAATTCGTTTTTGCACCATCATCATTTAGGCTACCGCCTACAATCTGCTTAACTTTTCCTTGGTGTAGATCGATACAGGGACGAAACAGTGTCACGGGGTAGCTCTCCTCATTAATGGGAGGCAAATAGTAGCGGATATTGACCTTGGATATAAGCCATCACAATGCCACCGGGCCCTCTTTGCGCCCTGTGCAGATATCAAATACGCGCTGCTGCGCCAGCAAACGACGAAACGCCTCTGGGCTAACAGGAGGACTGAAATAGTAGCCCTGAATCTCATCACAGGCGAGCTCGCGCAGCATATCCAACTGAACCTGAGTCTCTACCCCCTCGGCCACCACGCGAAGCCCTAAATCGTGGGACATATGGATCACGTTTCTCACTAAATCATAGGTTTCTGAGCTGCGCTCTAAATCGACGATAAAAGAGCGATCAATCTTCAATGTATCAATGGGTAAACGATGCAGATAGTTAAGCGAAGAATAGCCTGTTCCAAAGTCGTCAATGGCCAGCCGAACCCCCAAAGCTTTGATCTCTTCCAGTAGTATCAGGCTCTGGGAGATATCCTGCATCAGAAACGTTTCGGTCACCTCTAGCTCTAACTGCTCTGGATCTAGTCCGGTATTATCTAAGACAAAGCGCACGCGCTCCACCAAGCTTCCCATCTGGAGCTGACGCCCCGACAAATTGACCGATACCAGAAATGGCGGCAGTCCCTCTTCATGCCATGCGCGGCTTTGGCTGCTTGCCGACGCTAGCACCCACTCGCCGATCGACTCAATCAAACCGCTCGACTCCGCAAGGGGAATAAACTCAGCGGGAGAAACCGCTCCGTGCTCTTCATGCTGCCAACGCAATAGAGCTTCAGCACCGACGATATTGCCACTCTGAAGACACACTTTGGGCTGATAAACTACCGAGAACTGCTCACACTCCAGCGCACGATAAAGATCGCTTTGCAAACGTACTAAGTCTCGCCGGCGCTCATTCATCGCTTGATGATAGCGTGGATAAAAACTCCGCCCGCGTGACTTAGCATAAATGCAAGCGGCTTGGGCGTTTTGTAATAGCACCTCAGAGTTAGCACCATCCTCCGGCCCGATCGCAAACCCAGCATTAAAGCTGATATGCAGATCACGACCGTCAAAAGGAATCAAGCATTCAAATGGTTGCAGTAGCTCACGGATTAGATTGATCCCCTGTTGCACATCCCCGATATCTGCGGCGAGCATCACAAACTCATCACCGCCCATACGACCGATGATGCTATGCAAGGGTTTATTAGCAACCAATAACTCAGCCACCCGAGACAAGATACGGTCAGCCTCACTGTAGCCAAGGTAGTCGTTAAAGTTTCTAAACCCACTCAAGTCGAGATAGGCCACCATGACCGAGGGCTGCTCGGCGGCCATCACTGAATCAAGATGCGAGATCACCTCGGACCGATCCAACAATTGCCGTACACCTAAAACGGCAGTGCGGTTGTGGGCTTCGATACTCAAAATCCAGCGCTGATTACACGCAGGCTTACTGCGCAGATGGAGTGCACGCTCTTGGTCAAGGTCAACCAGTTCAATGTGACCACCACGTAAACTAAAGAGTAGGTCAAACTGCTCCTTTCTCATCAAGGGTAGGAACTGAATAACCGAGTGCCCCATCGCACTGCTCTGTTCAATACTAAGCTGCTGACACGCCGCAGGGTTGATCGCATAGATCATGCCATTATGATCTACTTCAACCAATGCGAGGCTTTCCGCCCCAAGGCGTGTCAGCCCTGCTCGCTTTTGCAAATCCTCCCAATGCAGATAAGCCTGTTCCACCTCTTCCACTAGCGCTGCATCGTCCCAAGGTTTCTCGAGGAACTTGTATACCGCGCCGCTATTGAGCGCGAGTAGTACAGACTGCAGGTCGGCATAGCCGCTTAGAATCATACAGACCGTATCCGGGAAACGAGCTTGCACCTCGGCAACAAGCTCACCACCGGTCATATGAGGCATCCGAAAATCTGTCATTACGACATGAAAGTCCTCATGCTCCATCAATGCCAGCGCTTCTTTACCAGACTCTGCTATTTGCACAGCGAAACCAGCTCGTTTAAAAAGCCGCCGTAACGCTTTGAGAATGGCTACTTCGTCATCAACCAGCAGTAGTTTCTTCTGCATGCTGTTGCTCCTCAGTAACATCAACGTGTGGTGGTTTTAGCGGTAGGCGCACAGTAAAGGTCGTGCCCTCACCCACTTGACTCTCGACTGAAATAACCCCTCCATGCTTCTCGACAATGCCATGACTGATCGATAGCCCAAGCCCGGTACCCTTGCCGGCAGGCTTTGTAGTAAAGAACGGATTAAACAGGCTCTTCTTGGTGCGCTCATCCATACCGCTACCGGTATCACGCACTTTGATCACAACGCAGCCATCTTCGGACTGGGTAGAAATAAAGATATCCCCAGAGCCTTGTATAGCTTGTGAAGCATTGACGATTAAATTCATGAAAACCTGATTTAGCTGACCGATATTACAGATCACCTGCGGTAACTGATCGTAACTCTCATGCACAGTGCAATGGTACTTCAGCTCGTTCCAAACAACCTTGAGCGTACTGCGCACACCTTCGTTGATGTCAGCAGCCTCAAACGCCCCAGAATCGACCCGCGCAAAGTCTTTTAGTCCGGCCACAATGCCAGAAACCCGCTGGATACCCTCCATCGATTCACTTAATAACGGCTCAATATCTTCAATGAGAAAATCGATATCATGCTGCTCTTTCAACGCATTTAATTGATCTTTTAACGCAGCAATCTCGTTTGAATGCTCAACCACCCTGTCCACATCCCGAACATAAGCCTCGAGTGAACCGGCATAACTTTGCAGCGAGCCCAAGTTACTTTTTACAAACCCAATAGGGTTGTTGATCTCATGCGCAACACCGGCTGCCATCGTACCAAGACCCGCCATTTTCTCTGACTGCACTAGATACTTTTGGCTTCGCTGCAGCTCATCATTCGTCTCAACTAAGCGGTCATGGCTGTGTTTTAACTCTTTCTCACGTTTTAAGAGCGTGTCATACATCTCATTGATACTGCGCGCCATCTGCGCGGTTTCGTACCAACTGTGATTCTCCTTGAGGCGCGAAATCTTGCCACTCCACAACAACTTAACGCCTTGGCTCAGTTCACTAATCGGCTCAGCAAGCTGCTTCTTACTCCAGAAAAAAGCAATGCCAGTGATAATCAACGACATCAAAACGATGAGCACAACCAAGCTGGTAATAAGTGCAGCCCCCTCCTCTCTGACAACCCGGTCGTCGACGACAAAAGAGAACTCCAAACCCGCTTTTGGCCACGGCACTCGGATCACATCGCCTGTTACACGGCTCCCTAACTGAGCCACAGCGACGTCATTTTTCAGAATGTCCAACGCAATACCATCCCACACGGCAGCCCACTCTTTTGACTGACGAAGCTCGTCAAAGGGAATTTCAGTTATCAGCGCGCCGGAGGGTCTATCTAAGGAGAACACCGGCAGGGCAATACGCCAGTAGAGGTTTCCAGCAACGGCATTAAGCGATACATGAGCAAGCTGGTTAGCGGTAGGCTGGCTGCGGGCAATAAAAGAGGTTAACCAATCGGCACCCGTGTAATGGATTGACGGGTGCTCCTGCGTCGTGGATATGGTTTTACCCAAAGGGTCTACAAGTGTTTCTTTATATTGCCGACCCAGCACCTGAAAGCCATACATGAAATCACTGACATAACCTGCCATTGAGTCTGGCTGGATAACACCATGCCCTAGTACAGAAAACTCAGCATGGTCACGCAAAATGGTTACTCGGTCATCAATAAAGCGGTCAAAGCGTGCGACGATTAGAGCAATCTCTTTCTCAACCCGCTGCTGCTCAGACGCCTCCATGAAACTACCCACTCGGTATGCCACAAGTACCGCTAACAGACTTCCAAGTAGTAGCGTGCTGATCGCTGTTAGCCTGACAATGCCTGTTGCTAGACGTGACCTATTCATGCTTTCACCATCGTTATGCACCCAATATCGTGGCGTTCGATCATCGTTACTACGCCTGCATTATTGATCGAACATCCCAACACTAAAAGCCGCAAGAAAACTGCGCTAAACACAATACAACAGCCTAAATATCAAACAGTAAAACAAGATTTCACGATTACATTAGCGTTCATAAAAATCTCGCTTACACTTAAAACATAGTCTTTTCTTGTAAAAGTGCGCAGTTTTCATGGGCAAAACAGACAACTTCATCGGAGCCCATGAATAACACTTAAGTTATTAATAATAATGAGGTTGTTTATGCCAGATACCGCAGCCGGCATTGCGCAAAGCCCTGCTACTCCCGAAGCACCGCTCACGTGGAACATCCTATGCGTCGATGATGAAGAGAGCGTTGTTAAAGCACTTCGTCGCCTGCTGCGACAGGGTCCCTATAAAGTGTTCCCAGCATTAAGCGGAGCAGAAGGGCTCAAGATTATGGCCGAGCAAAACATCGATCTTGTTATCTCAGATATGCGTATGCCCGAGATGTCTGGCGCAGACTTTTTAACTGAGGTCGCAACACAACACCCCAACTGCATTCGCATCCTGTTGACCGGCTATTCGGACATGGACTCGACGATCAAAGCGGTCAACGATGGACAGATCCACCGCTACATACAAAAACCATGGAACAATGAGGATCTGCTCTTGATACTTGAGCAGTCCTTAGAGCGAGTCAGATTAGAGCGAGAGAACAAGCGTTTGCTAGTGCAAGTAGAAGCACAAAACAAACAGCTGCAAGGCATGAATGAACAGCTCGAAGAAAAGGTAAACCAGCGCACCGAGCAGATTCGGATGGCACTGGCGAAGCTCGAGAAAGCCAACCTACAAGTTAGAGACAACCTCAACTCTACGATTCGTACATTCTACAACTTAATCAGCTTGAACCCCCATTTGGGCGGCAGCGCTGCAGTTAAAACGGGTGAGCTGTGTAAACTGTTTTGCTTAAAGCTCGGTGTGGACAAGGCTAAAATCCGCGAGACTCAGCTCGCTGGACTATTAGCGGAACTGGGGCTCCTTGGCCAACCTGCTGAGCTGTTAAGCAAACCTATCGAGTTGATGACACCGGAGGAGTTGACTAGGTTCAAATCTCACCCCATCTCTGCCCACGTCGCGCTGGCGCCTGCAACAGGGCTGAGCGGTGTAGCCGAAATTATTCGCCACCAATACGAGCAGTTAGACGGAAGTGGCTTTCCCGACCAGCTAACTAAAGAGCAGATACCGCTAGGCTCAAAAATTCTCTCGGTATCCAGAGACTACATCTACGCGGTTGAAGGCAAACTCAAAAAGACCCGAACCAGCTCACAAGGTGCTATAGAGCTCCTCACCATGGGGGCTGGTAGAGCTTATGATGGCGAGCTTGTCGACCTGCTACCGGCTCTCGTTTCCCGCTTAACATCAGAGCAAGCACTTAGCGACAATGAGCATATTATTTCGCTAGAAAAGCTGATTCCGGGCATGTTGCTCACACGCAGCTTACTGAATCAAAACGAGATCATGCTGCTTCCTGAAGGGCATGTTTTTACCGAAGAAACGATCAAACGTCTCAAAGCATT
The DNA here is from genome assembly GCF_004959845.1 of Neptunomonas sp. XY-337. Lineage (NCBI taxonomy): Bacteria > Pseudomonadati > Pseudomonadota > Gammaproteobacteria > Oceanospirillales > Oceanospirillaceae > Neptunomonas > Neptunomonas sp. XY-337. Next base: position 105,686 of record NZ_SPLL01000005.1, read on the forward strand.
TGAGGAGACCGAACGCACACCGCTGGAGTTGTACGTCATTGACCGATCCAAAGCGCCCTAAAACAAGGCTCACGCAACAGGGGAGTTGTAAGTGAGCACTAATAAAAGCGAGGCCGCCTATGAAAGGTATCGTATTCAATATACTCGAAGAGATGGTCATAGAAAAGTGTGGTATGGCCGCTTGGAATGAGCTGTTAGAAACCGCTTTACCCAATGAAGATGGCGCTTTCACCGCCGGCAAGAGCTATCCAGACGAGAACTTGTTCGCCCTTGTACACGCAGCTAGCGCAAAGCTCGAAACGCCAGCAGAGCAAATTATTAGTGGGTTTGGCGAATATATGTTTGGTGAACTTGCAAAGCGCTATCCTATTTTTATAGAGCAGGCACCAGACCTAAAGGCTTTTCTTCTCAGTGTCGATCAAGTGATACACACTGAAGTCCGCAAGCTATATGACGACCCTAACCTCCCCTCGTTCGAGTACGACCAGCTCGACAGTGGTGCCCTGCTCATGGAGTACCGCTCGCCGCGTAAACTCTGCATACTGGCCGAGGGATTAATTCGCGGCGCCGCTCACCACTACCAAACGCCTATCACACTCAGCCACCCAACGTGCATGCACGCCGGTTCAGACCACTGCGACTTAATCGTGGAGTTTGGTGATGAGCAATGATGATAACCCCTATATCAAAGCCTATGAGCGGGAAAAGCGTGCTCGCCTAGAGGCCGAGCGCCAACTCGAAGATTCCAGTCGGATTATTTATAAGAAAAACCAAGCGCTTGAAGAAAGTTACGAAAAGCTAAAGTCACAACAAGCGCTGATGCTAAAGCAGGAAAAGCTAGCAACGCTCGGCACACTATCCGCCGGCGTTGCACATGAAATTAATAACCCCTTGGCATTTGTCTCCAGCAATGTGTCCACACTACAAAGCTATCTCCAATTGTATCAACATGTACAAACACTCCTTGAAACCCATTATCCAGGAGAGACGATGGTTCCCACTTTAAGGACCTACCTTGAGGCTAATGATTTTGAGTACATCAATGAAGATGCTGAAGAGTTGCTCGAAGACACACTTGAAGGCTTAAAACGAGTTGCCAGCATTGTGCAGAGCTTAAAAAACTTCGCCTATGACCAACCCGCCAAGCGACAGAGCGCTGATATCAATGAAGGAATAGAGAGCACACTCAAGTTACTGAAACTGCCTCTTGAGCATATTGAAGTGGAAAAACACCTCGCACCGCTACCCAACATCGACTGTAACCCTAGCGAGCTCAATCAGGTCATTCTAAACTTACTGACGAATGCAGCTGACGCCCTCAATGGCCGCTCCCAACCGAAGATCAGCATCAAAACTTACCTCAACGGGAGTGAAATCCTCATCATTATTAGCGACAACGGCTGCGGTATGCCAGAAAGCGTGATGAGTAATATTTTTGTTCCGTTTTTCACCACCAAAGACGTGGGCAAGGGAACAGGGATGGGGATGTCTATCTCCTACGGCATTATCGAAAGCCACGGTGGTAGTATTGAAGTGAATAGCGAGGAGGATAAAGGGAGCGAATTTACGATCCGACTTCCCGTTACATAGCAAAAAGCTCCAGCATCTTAACGATACTAGAGCTTTGTTTGCTAAACGCGCTGAAATTTAGAGCATTTCAACAGCAACCGCCGTTGCCTCACCCCCGCCGATGCATAGAGACGCAACGCCTTTTGACTTACCCGCATTCTTAAGTGCATACAGCAGCGTAACCAAGATGCGCGAGCCACTTGAACCAATTGGGTGACCCAACGCACAAGCGCCGCCGTTAACATTGACCTTATCGGCATCTAATCCTAGTTCAGAGATTGCCAACATGCTCACAACCGCGAATGCTTCGTTGATCTCATAAAGATCAACATCATCTTTGCTCCACCCTGCGCGAGCGAGGACTTTCTCAATCGCTCCAATCGGCGCAATCGTGAACTCAGCAGGGAGTTGTGCGTGAGTAGAGTGAGCAGCGATACGCGCTAGTGGCTGCAAACCACGCGCTTTTGCCTCAGACTCTTTCATCAATACCAATGCTGAACCACCATCGGAGATAGAGCTTGAGTTTGCCGCAGTAACCGTACCGTCCTTTTTAAAGGCAGGCTTCAGTTGACGAATCTTATCAATGCGCGCATTACCCGGCTGTTCATCGATAGCAACTTCAACGTCCCCTTTGCGCGACTTCACAGTTACCGGCGTAATTTCGTCTTTGAATGCACCTGTCTCGATCGCTTTAAGTGCTTTCTCGAGTGAGCTGATGGCAAAATCATCCATCGCTTCACGGGTGACGGCATAATCGTCAGCTGACTTTTGTGCATATGTGCCCATCAAGCCGCCTTCGTAGGCGTCTTCAAGACCATCAAAAAACATATGGTCAATAACCTGGCCATGGCCCATTCGCATACCACCACGAGCTTTTGGCAAAATGTAAGGTGACTGACTCATGTTTTCCATACCGCCAGCAACCATAACATCCACCTGGCCAGCCATAATCTGATCATGCGCTAACATGACAGCTTTCATACCAGAGCCACACATTTTGTTAATTGTTGTCGCGCCTGCTGCATCAGGGATACCAGCTGCACGAGAAGCCTGACGTGCCGGTGCTTGGCCCAAACCTGCAGGCAGCACACATCCCATCACGACTTCATCAACATCAGAACCCTCGATACCCGCACGCTCAATCGCTGCCTTGATCGCCGTAGCACATAAATCTGGGGCACGCACATCGCTCAATGCTCCCATCATGCCACCCATTGGAGTGCGTGCGGCACTAACAATAACTACAGAATCCTGACTCATTACCTTATTCCTCAGTTTACGTAAACGTTAACTACAGCGTAACAAAAAAGCCCCTATAGCGACATAGGGGCTGGGGATGACTAATTAACTAAAGTTACGCTTAATAACTTTCTGAATTTCACCAACGATACCGCTACGGAACGCTAGTACACATACGATGAAGATAATACCCATGATGATATGGATATAGTTACCAAGTTCACCACCCGATAGGAAGTTTTGGATGCTGACAATCGTTGCAGCGCCAACGAATGGGCCAAAAATTGTACCCATACCACCTAACAATGTCATAAGCACGACCTCGCCCGACATGTGCCAATGAACATCCGTCAGTGATGCCAACTGGAAGACAAGCGTCTTGGTAGAGCCTGCCATACCAGCTAACGCAGCCGAGATAACAAACGCAACCCATTTATAGTCGTTGACGTTGTAACCCAATGAAGTAGCACGCGCTTCGTTTTCGCGGATTGCCTTTAACACCTGACCGAAAGGTGAATGCACAGTACGGTTAATCAACCAAAAGCCCGCTAGGAAAATCGCGAATACGAAGTAGTACATATTCATGTTGTCAGACAGGTCGATGAAGCCAAACAGCTCTCCGCGTGGAACACCCTGTAGCCCATCTTCACCGCCGGTAAAAGGCGCCTGGAGGTAAACGAAGAACATCAGCTGCGCAAGCGCCAAGGTCACCATCGCAAAATAGATACCCTCCCGCTTTACCGCAAGCTTACCGTAAACCGCACCCAGAATAGCCGCAGCAGCCGTACCTGCCAAAATGCCTAGTTCTGGCGTGATACCGGTGTTCATCATTAGGTAACCGGTAATGTAACCACCGGTACCTAAAAACACGGCGTGTCCGAAAGATAGCAAGCCAACAAAACCGAGCAGCAAGTTAAATGCGGAAGCAAATAGTGCAAAGCACAGTACTTTCATTAAGAAGACAGGGTACAGGACCAGAGGTGCAACCAGACCGAGCCCAACTAATGCAATATTAAACTTAGAGATCTTCATGCTGTACTCCTTACGCCTCTTTACCAAATAAACCAGCTGGCTTGAGCAGCAGCACAATAACCATTACGAAGAAAATAACCGTCGTAGACGCTTCTGGGTAGAAGTACTTAGTCAAACCTTCAACCACACCCATCGCCAAGCCGGTTAAGATCGCGCCGCCAATCGAGCCCATACCGCCGATAACTACGATTGCAAACACGACAATAAGGATATTAGATCCCATCTCTGGAGATACGGAGTAGACAGGTGCGGCCATAACACCAGCAAAGCCGGCAAGCGCAACACCAAAGCCGAAAGTCAGTGTCACCATCAGCGGAACATTAATACCAAACGCCTGCATCAGCGCTGGGTTTTCAGTACCCGCACGCAAATATGCACCGAGTTTCGTTTTTTCGATCATCCACCACGTGCCGACACAGACAATCAGTGACGCAACGATAATCCAAGCGCGATAGTTTGGCAGATACATGAATGGCAGACGTGTACCACCCTTGAGCTCGTCTGGGATCGCATAAGGGAGACCTGAAGAACCAAACCAATGAGTAAACAGCCCCTGCAAAACCAGCGCAAAGCCGAATGTCAGCAAGAGTGAATATAGGTGATCTTCGTTTGCGATAGGGCGAATCAAGAAGCGCTCCATCAAGATGCCCACCGCCCCGACGGCTAATGGAACGAAGATTAATGCAAACCAGTAATTCATACCGAGGTATTGAAGCGTTAGGAACGCTGCAAACGCACCCAGCATGTACATCGCACCCTGAGCAAAGTTGATAATCTTAAGCAGACCAAAGATGATCGCCAAGCCCAAACTCAGTAATGCGTAGAAAGAACCATTGATTAAGCCAACCAGCAGCTGCCCAGATAGAGCAAATAGGTTGATCCCTAGAAACGTCGCCATAGTTTTACCCCAAAAATTCGCTCCCACCTAAGTAAGAGGCGAACAATGCCCGCCCTGAGCCACCTCTGCGGGCGGCTCAAGGGTCAGATACTCAGTAACTGAACGGGCTAGTTTTTATTATTTGAACTCACACTCAGGCAGCATTGGTGCGAATGCTTGGTCGCCTGGGATAACTTTTTCGATATTGAAAATATTATCGCTAGTCTTACGCTCAGACTCTTTTGTGATGTTCACTAGGTACATGTCGTGAACCATACGGCCATCGGCACGTAGGTAAGCGTTCTTAGCGAAGAAGTCATTTGGCTTGTTAGCCTTCATTACCTTCATTACAGCATCAGAATCGTCAGTACCTGCTTCTTTCACAGAATTTAGGTAGTGCAGTGTTGCTGAGTAAGCACCAGCGTGAGGCATTGCTGGGATTTTACCGTGACGTTCTTTAAAGCGAGCACTCCATTCGCGCGCTTCCGCATCGCGATCCCAGTAGAAGCCCGTTGTTGTTTTCATGCCACCAGCGATAGCCGGATCAAGCGCTTGAGCGTTTGGTGTAAACACTAGCAAACCGGCAACATCCATCATCTCGGTAAGACCGAATTCAGCCGCGGTTTTCAGGGAGTTGACGAAATCAGCACCCGCATTTGCTAGGCCAACAACATCAGCACCAGATGCTTGCGCCTGCAGGATGTAAGAGGAGAAGTCCGTTGTACCTAACGGTGCTCGAACCGCACCTACCACTTCACCACCTTCAGATTTGATAACCTTAGATGCAACGCCCTCTAGCGCATGACCGAAAGCGTAATCAGCTGTGATAAAGAACCACTTTTTCTTACCTGATTGCACCATTGGCTTAACCGTACCGTTAGCCAATGCAACTACGTTGTAAGTCCAGTGAGCATTGTATGGAGAACATGCTTTCGTCGTAAACGCGTTACTTGCAGATGCAGCAATTAGCGCGATCTTTTTGTTGTCGGTTGTAACTTTAGTTACAGCACCCGTCACTGACGACGCAACCAAACCTGTTACAACGTCAACGCCTTGGCTTTCAACCCACTCACGAACCTTAGCCGAACCAACATCTGGTTTGTTTTGGTCGTCGGCAGAAACAATCTCAATTGGCTTGCCTAGTACTTTGCCACCGAAATCTTCAACGGCCATTTCAACAGCTGTCACACAGCCTGGGCCACATACATCAGCGTAAACACCACCCATGTCCGCAAGGACACCAATTTTTACTTTGTCGTCAGATACATTTGCGTGCGCTACAGACGTAGTCATTGCAACAGCCATTGCAGCAGACAGCAGGGTTTTGTTCATAGATTTCATCGTCACTCTCCTGGATTCGAGATTTTTATTTTTATACTTCAAGGAAGACATCTGAACTGCTCAGACGCCCAGATAGGTATTCAGCAACTCTGTTTTCTCTTTGAGTTCATGTGCATGAACTTCTTCGACAATATGGCCGTGCTCCATCACATAATGTCGATCAGCAATTGGCGCCGCAAAACGGAAGTTCTGCTCCACCAACAAAATAGTTAACCCACGCTCTTTCAGTTTCATGAGTACTTCGCCCAGTTTCTGGACGATAACGGGTGCCAAGCCTTCGGTGATTTCATCTAATAGCAAGATATTGGCGCCAGTGCGAAGAATGCGCGCTAACGCAAGCATCTGCTGCTCACCACCAGACAAACGAGTCCCCTGACTCATGCGACGCTCGTACAAGTTGGGAAACATCTCATAGATCTCTTCCACACTCATTCCATCAGAACGAACCGATGGCGGCAGCATCAAGTTTTCCTCAACATTTAAGCTTGAGAAAATACCGCGCTCCTCAGGGCAGAAACCCATACCAAGATGAGCGATACGGTGTGCCGGCATATCAATCGTTTCATTTCCGTTGATTACGATAGAACCTGTACGGCGGCCCACCATATTCATGATCGCCTTCAGCGTTGTAGAACGACCAGCACCGTTACGGCCCAGTAGCGTTACCAGCTCGCCTTGCTGGATGGTCATGTCGATGCCATGCAAGATGTGCGATTCGCCGTAAAATGCATGTAGATCGCTGATACGGACCTTTTCACCTGTTGAACTCATGCCGCTTCCTCCGACTCATCTGCAGCGACACCGAGATATGCCTCTTTAACACGTGGGTCAGCCGAAACTTTTTCGTATGTTCCCTCAGTCAAGATGGCGCCACGCTGCAACACGGTAATCTGGTCAGCTAACTTAGATACGACGTGCAAGTTGTGCTCTACCATCAGGATCGTGCGATCCTTGGATACCTTCTTGATAAGGTTCGCTACGACATCAACGTCTTCGTGCCCCATACCCTGAGTCGGCTCGTCGAGAAGCATCAGTTCAGGCTCAAGTGCCAGTGTTGTAGCGATCTCCAGAGCACGCTTGCGCCCGTAAGAAAGGTCAACTGTTGTCGCGTCTGCAAAATCAGACAGACCAACGGAGTCAAGCAACTCCACCGCGCGATCATTTAGGTTGTCTAATACACTTTCATGACGCCAAAAGTGGAAGCTATTCCCCTCTTTACGCTGCAAAGCGACACGGACATTCTCCAAAACACTGAGGTGTGGAAACACAGCAGAGATCTGGAAAGAACGCACCACGCCTTTGCGGGCAATGGCAGCTGACTTCATCGACGTAATATCGTCGCCGTTGTAGAGAATTCGGCCCGACGTAGGCGTCAAAAACTTGGTCAACAGGTTGAATACGGTGGTTTTGCCCGCTCCGTTTGGCCCAATAAGCGCATGGATATGACCACGCTGGACCTTCAGATTGACATCATCGACGGCGGTAAAACCCTTAAACTCTTTAATCAGGTTCTGGGTTTCCAGAACATAATCTGAACTATCTGCACTCATTGCGGATACTAAGCCTCTTTTGTTCTTATTGTGCAGTTGCACTGTTGTGTGCGTGGCTGCGTGGCTTCCTGCTTACGTTCGCGTAAGCCGTGATCCAAAATTAGCAATTTCCCTTACTGAAAGCCAAGTACTACTTTGGTATTACTACACTACCTTAACCACCAACAACCTAAAAAAAACTGTTAAAAAACAGCAAGATGACAATAAAAAAACCTTTTATGGTAGACTTTAGACACACCCTTTTCTTGCTTTACGTTTACGTAAACTTCCGATACATTGTGAAATAAAAAATAAGTAAATAAATATGGAAAAACAGGCTACCTATTCAATCAGCGAGTTGGCGAGCGAGTTCGACGTAACAACGCGCAGTATCCGTTTTTATGAAGACCAAGGATTACTCTCACCACGCCGCCGCGGCCAGACGCGCATCTACAGCCGCCAAGACCGTGTGCGACTCAAGCTGATCCTCCGCGGGAAGCGCTTAGGCTTCTCACTGGCAGAAACCCGTGAACTGTTCGACCTTTGGGACGAAACAGTCTCGGGCAGTGAAAAGCAGTTAAAACTGCTGCTGGACAAGATTCACCAGCGCCGCAGCGCGCTGGAGCAACAACTTAACGATATCGCGATGGTTCAACTGGAGCTGGATAGCGCTGAGGCGCGCTGCCAAGAAGCACTAGAAGAGCTGGCGAGCAAAAAACAACAAAAAGCAAACTCCGCCTGAGCTAATCAAGGCGCGAGATAGATAACCAAGGGTAAGGGTGTCACTATGATCTCACAATACACTGAACTGAACTTCGGTCTGGGCGAAACTATCGACATGCTTCGTGAGCAGGTCAATAGCTTTGCGGCGCAGGAGATTGCGCCACGTGCAGAACAAATTGACCAAGAGAACGAGTTCCCGAACGACCTATGGCGCAAATTTGGCGACATGGGCCTGCTCGGTATTACAGTTGATGAAGCTTACGGTGGCGTTGGTATGGGCTACCTTGCTCATATCATCGCGATGGAAGAGATCAGCCGTGCGTCTGCCTCTGTTGGCCTATCATACGGTGCGCACTCCAACCTCTGCGTTAACCAGATTCACCGTAACGGCACCGAAGAGCAAAAGCAGAAATACCTGCCTAAGCTCGTCAGCGGTGAGCACATCGGCGCATTGGCGATGTCTGAGCCAAATGCAGGTTCGGACGTGGTATCTATGAAGCTAACGGCGCGCGATAACGGTGACCACTACCTACTCAATGGCAACAAGATGTGGATCACTAACGGTCCTGATGCCAACACCTATGTTATCTACGCTAAAACTGATATCACTGCTGGCCCACGTGGCATTACAGCTTTTATCGTTGAGCGTGACTTCCCAGGGTTCAGCCGCCACCAGAAACTCGACAAGCTGGGTATGCGCGGATCAAACACCTGTGAGCTAGTGTTCCAAGATTGCCCGGTTCCTAAAGAGAACATCCTGGGCGAACTCAACGGTGGCGTAAAAGTATTGATGAGCGGCTTGGACTACGAACGTTTAGTATTGTCCGGTGGCCCACTAGGTATCATGCAAGCGGCAATGGATATCTGCGTACCCTATATCCGCGACCGCCAGCAGTTTGGCCAGCCAATTGGTGAGTTCGAGCTGGTACAAGGCAAAATCGCCGATATGTACACGCTGATGAACGCATCAAAATCCTATGTTTACCTCAACGGTATGGCAGCAGAGCGCGGCGAAACATCCCGTAAAGATGCTGCAGGCTGTATCCTCTACTCAGCCGAAATGGCAACTAAGATCGCTCTGGATGCGATTCAGTTATTGGGTGGTAACGGCTATATCAATGAGTTCCCAACAGGTCGCCTGTTGCGCGATGCCAAGCTTTACGAGATTGGCGCAGGGACTTCTGAGATCCGCCGTATGTTGATCGGACGCGAGCTGTTCCTTAACAAGTAAGCTCCCCTTCGCAACAACCTTCTAATTTTAGGACTGATACAGGTCTGACGGGTGCCCATCACCCCTCAGACCAGAGAGGAAAGGCTATGTCAGTAATCCAGAGCAAAGTGAACACACGCGCCGAAGACTACCTCGCTCGCCAAGAGTTGATGGAGCAAGCAGTAAAAGATCTGCGTGAAAAAGTCGGCGTTATTGAACAAGGCGGTGGCCCTTCATATCAAGAGCGTCACACCTCACGCGGCAAACTTCTCCCTCGGGACCGCATCAATACGCTGATCGACCCAGGCTCAGCATTTTTGGAGCTGTCGCAGATGGCAGCATATAAAGTCTACGAAGACGTTATTCCAGCTGCCGGTATTATCACCGGTATCGGCCGCGTATCCGGCCAAGAGTGCATGATCATCGCGAATGATGCGACGGTAAAAGGCGGTACCTACTACCCGCTTACGGTTAAAAAACACCTCCGTGCGCAAGAGATCGCTGAGCAAAACCACCTGCCATGTATCTACTTGGTGGACTCTGGCGGTGCCAACTTGCCACAGCAAGATGACGTTTTCCCAGATCGCGACCATTTCGGGCGCATCTTCTTTAACCAAGCGCGCATGTCATCGAAAGGTATTCCGCAGATCGCCGTTGTTATGGGCCTCTGTACAGCTGGTGGCGCCTATGTTCCAGCTATGGCTGATGAGTCAATCATCGTTCGTAACCAAGGCACTATCTTCTTGGCAGGCCCACCGCTGGTGAAAGCCGCAACCGGTGAAGTGGTATCCGCGGAGGACCTAGGGGGTGCCGATGTACACTGTAAGGTCTCGGGTGTTGCTGACCACTACGCAGAGAACGATCAACACGCACTGCAAATTGCGCGTACGGTTGTATCCAACCTAAACCGCAAAAAGCCACTTGATCTGGATGTTAAAGCACCGCAAGCGCCGCGATACCCGGCAGACGAGCTATACGGCATCGTGGGTACGGACTTGAAAAAGCCGTTTGATGTACGCGAAGTGATTGCACGTATCGTTGATGACTCTCAGTTTGATGAGTTCAAAAAGAACTACGGTACAACTCTGGTTACTGGCTTTGCGCATATCTACGGTTACCCAGTTGGCATCATTGCCAACAACGGCATTCTGTTTAGTGAGTCTGCTCAAAAAGGCGCGCACTTTATCGAGTTATGCTGCCAACGCAAAATTCCATTACTGTTCCTGCAAAACATTACCGGTTTCATGGTAGGCCAGAAGTACGAATCTGAGGGGATCGCCAAGCACGGTGCCAAACTAGTGACAGCGGTTGCTTGTGCTGAAGTTCCAAAGCTTACCGTCCTGATTGGCGGCTCCTTTGGTGCGGGTAACTACGGCATGTGTGGCCGTGCTTACAGCCCTAACTTCTTGTGGATGTGGCCCAATGCGCGAATCTCAGTAATGGGCGGCGAGCAAGCAGCAGGCGTAATGGCAACGGTAACTCGCGACGGTAAAGAGCGTCGCGGCGAGAGCTGGAGCGAAGCAGAGGAAGCGGAGTTCAAACAGCCGATCATCGATACCTACGAGCATCAGGGCCACCCTTACTACGCATCAGCTCGCCTCTGGGATGATGGTGTTATTGATCCTGCCCAGACACGTGAAGTGATCGGTATGGGCTTGTCGGCTGCACTGAACAAACCTGTTGGCGAAACACGCTTCGGCGTCTTCCGTATGTAAGGAGCACGAAAATGACTGATACAACTCGTGTTCTGTTAGAGGTCGATGATCAGGGGATTGCGCAGCTAACCCTGAATCGCCCTGAGGTACACAACGCCTTTGATGATGATGTTATCAACCAGTTGATCTCATGCTTAAAAGAGGTGTCTGACAGTACCGCAGTGCGTGCCTTGATCTTACGCTCTAACGGTAAGAACTTCTCCGCAGGCGCCGACCTTGCTTGGATGAAGCGGATGGCGCAAAACTCTCATCAAGAGAACCTCGAAGACGCAGGGCGCCTTGCCGAGCTGATGGAGCGTTTAAATAGCTTAAACAAACCAACCATTGGTCTTGTTCAGGGCGCCGCTTATGGCGGAGCGGTTGGGCTTGCTGCCTGCTGCGATATTGTGATCGCCTCAGCGGAGGCTCAATTCTGCTTGAGCGAGGTAAAAATTGGCCTAATTCCAGCGGTAATCAGCCCCTATGTCGTACGCGCGATAGGTGAGCGTCAATCACGCCGTTATTTCCTGACCGCAGAACCTTTCTCTGCAGAGCAAGCATGTGACTTCGGTTTGGTACATGAGGTCGTGGCAACATCCGAACTGCTAAGCGATGCGGCTGCTCGCTTCACCAAGCAGCTGCGAAAAAACAGCCCACAAGGGATGCACGCAGCCAAGGAGTTGATCTTTGCCGTCAGTAGCAAGGTGATCAACCCAGCAGTGATCGATGACACAGCCCAGCGTATTGCGGATATCCGCGTCAGTGCCGAAGGCCAAGAGGGCTTAAGCGCCTTTCTTGAGAAACGCAAACCGAACTGGATTCAGGAGTAAGTCACCATGTTCAGCAAGATTCTAATTGCAAACCGTGGCGAGATCGCTTGCCGCGTGATTCAAACAGCACACCGCATGGGTATTCGTTGTGTTGCCGTCTACTCCGAAGCCGATCGTAATGCCCGCCATGTGGCGATGGCTGACGAAGCCTTTCTTTTAGGCCCAGCACCGAGCAGCGAGAGCTATCTGCGCGCAGACCGTATTATCGAAATCTGCAAAGAGTCCGGTGCACAAGCCGTGCATCCAGGTTACGGCTTCTTATCAGAGAACACTGAGTTCGCTGAAGCGTTAGCCGCTAACGGCATCACGTTTATCGGCCCACCAGCATCCGCAATCGCAGCCATGGGCTCAAAGTCTGCGGCTAAAGCGATCATGGAGAAAGCTAACGTACCTTTGGTACCGGGTTATCACGGTGATGATCAATCGCCTGAGCTACTCAAAGCCGAAGCTGAAAAGTGTGGTTTCCCGCTATTGCTCAAAGCGATCGCCGGTGGCGGTGGTAAGGGTATGCGTGTTGTTAACGGCCTTGATGAGTTTGATGCAGCGCTATCAGCTGCTCAGCGCGAAGCACAAAACGCGTTTGGTAACCCAGACATGTTGATCGAGCGCTACCTGACGAAACCACGTCATGTGGAGATCCAAGTATTCTGTGACTCACAGGGTAACGGTGTTTATCTTGCAGAGCGTGACTGCTCGGTACAGCGCCGCCACCAGAAAGTGATCGAAGAAGCACCCGCACCTGGTCTTTCAGAAGAGACGCGTGTTGCGATGGGTGAAGCAGCCGTTGCTGCGGCAAAAGCGATCGACTATGTGGGCGCAGGTACCGTTGAGTTTCTATATGACGAAGATGGCTCTTTCTACTTCATGGAGATGAATACTCGTCTTCAAGTAGAACACCCTGTCACTGAAATGATCACCGGCCAAGACCTCGTTGAGTGGCAGTTACGCATCGCTGACGGTGAAGCTCTGCCACTGCAACAAGCGCAGATCAAGATCCGCGGCCATGCCTTGGAAGCGCGTATTTACGCTGAAGATCCAGACAACGACTTCCTGCCTGTTACAGGCAACTTGCGCTACCTTCGCACACCAGACGAGAACGCTCACGTGCGTGTCGATACCGGTGTTATTGAAGGTGATGAGGTTAGTGTGTACTACGACCCAATGATCGCCAAACTGATCGTCTGGGACGAAAACCGTGAGCAAGCGCTAAACCGCTTAGTGCATGCCCTTGAGTCCTACCGTATTGGCGGCATGACCACAAACATTCGCTTCTTGCGTCAAGTCGCTGATAGCCAGCCTTTCCGTCAGGAGGAGCTGGATACAGGCTTTATCGATAAGCACAGTGACCTGCTGTTCAAGCGTGGCAACGCGGATATTCAGAGCCAGCTCGCACTAGCAACCTGCTTTGCACTGGAAAACGAGCGCTCTGATAACCTAGTGAAAGGCGATCCTTACTCTCCTTTCAACAAACAAAACAGCTGGCGCCTAAACGCGACATACGCACGCCCAATGACATGGGTTGTTGGCGATGAGACTCACCAAGTGAGCATCATCGAAGAGAATGATTGCTACGAGATCACCGTGGATGATGCCACGTTTAAAGTCTCGGCAACACTCAACGACGATCATCTACATGCCGTTGTTAACGGACACCGTATCAGCGTACACGGTTTCATGAACGACACTGAGCTAACCCTGTTCCGCGAAGGCGATCAGTTCAAAGCAACGCAGTTCCGCCCAACCTTCGACGATAATGAAGGCGCAGCTGGCGGATCGTTAACCGCTCCAATGAACGGCGCTATTGTTGCCGTGCTGGTTGAAAAAGGCCAAGCGGTGAAAGAAGGCGACGCTCTCGTGATCATGGAAGCGATGAAGATGGAGCACAGCATCAGCGCACCACATGACGGTGTCGTTGAAGATATCTTCTTTGCCGAAGGTGAGCAGGTTGCCGAAGGGGCAGCGCTGGTTGCTGTTAGCAACGAGGAGGACTAATCATGGCCCTGCCAAGTTCAGTACGCATTGTGGAGGTCGGCCCGCGGGATGGTCTCCAGAACGAACCAGGTCCAGTCATCGCTACCGATATCAAGGTCGCGTTGATTAACCGCTTAGCGGCAGCTGGGGTATCCCATATTGAAGCTGCGAGCTTCGTATCACCAAAGTGGGTACCACAGATGGGTGATGCAGCGTCGGTTATGGCCGGTATTACTCGTCATGACGGGGTTGCCTATGCGGCCCTGACACCAAACCTGCGCGGTGTTGAAGGTGCGATTGAAAGTGGCGCCGATGAAGTGGCAATCTTTACCGCAGCCTCCGAGTCATTCACACGCAAGAATATCAACTGCTCGATCGCTGAATCACTGGAGCGCTTTGTTCCAGTGGTTGAAGCGGCTAAGCGTAACAATATCCGTATCCGTGGCTATGTTTCTACTGTTTTGGGTTGCCCCTATGAGGGGGATATAGATCCATCACAAGTAGCGGCTGTCTCCCGCGAGCTGCTCGATATGGGCTGCTATGAGATTTCACTGGGCGATACGATCGGTGTGGGTACGCCCGTGCGCGCACGCAAAATGCTAGCGCGGGTGGCGAACGAAGTGCCAATCAATCAGTTGGCAGCGCACTTTCATGATACCTATGGCCAAGCACTGGCTAACTTGTATGCGGTTTTGCAGGATGGCATCAGTGTCATCGACTCATCCGTAGCGGGCTTAGGCGGCTGTCCATATGCAAGTGGCGCATCCGGCAATGTTGCTAGTGAGGATGTCGTGTATATGCTAGAGGGCCTCGGTATCAAAACGGGGATCGACCTAAAAGAGCTGGCGGCTACCGGCAACTGGATTACCCAGCAGCTTGGCCGCAACAACGGTTCCAAAGTTGGCTTAGCCTTAGGGTGCTCAAGCTAATTAGGTAAACAACAACGCTCTCGCTGAACCAATAAAAATAAACGAAGGACAGCATCATGAGTCAAAACAATATCACCGCTCTGGATCTTCCAATTCCAGAGCAAAGCGACCTTAGCGACGCGCACCAGCGCTATTTTGCCAAGTGCGAAGAAGCTTTGGGCATGATTCCAAATGTGCTCGCAGCCTACAGCCAAAATGAAGCACAACTTGAGGTGTTTTCACGCTTTTACAATGAGTTGATGTTTGGCGAGAGCGAGCTAACCACTCTCGAAAGAGAGATGATCGCAGTGGTCGTTTCTAGCCACAACCACTGCTACTACTGCCTCACTGCACATGGTGCAGCGGTGCGTGAATACTCAGGCGATCCCGTGCTTGGCGAATTGATGGTGATGAACTATCGCGCGGCTGATCTCAGTGAGCGTCATCGCGCCATGCTGGACTTCGCTGCAAAGCTGACCGAAACACCCGACCGCGTTCTAGAGAGCGATCGTCAAGCGTTACGAGATGCAGGGTTCAGTGACCGCGGGATCTGGGATATCGCCAACATTGCAGGTTTCTACAATATGACCAACCGTGTTGCAGCAGCGGTAGAGATGCAACCAAACCCGTCGTATCACGGCAGTAATCGATAACACCTTCTAATAAGAAAGACCTGATAACGAAAAATATTACAGGGATTTGATCATGACAGCTAAATTGCCAAGTTACACCAGTGGAGTATCAGAGAAGCCGTTGATCGGCATGACCATCGGCGACAAGTTTGACGAAATCGCAGCAGCCTACCCAGACAATGATGCACTGATTGTGCGTCACCAAGGGTTGCGCTACAGCTACAAAGAACTACAAACCGCAGTTGATAAAGCCGCGCGTGCTTTCCTTGCCATTGGCGTACAGCCTGGCGACCGTGTGGGTATGTGGTCACCTAACTGTGCCCAATGGACAATTACACAGTTCGCCACGGCTAAAGTAGGCGCCATTTTGGTGAACATCAACCCAGCATACCGTTTACACGAGCTTGAGTACGCGCTTAACCAATCTGAGGCAAAATTCCTCGTTACAGCGGATACCTTCAAAAGCTCCAAGTATACGGAAATGTTGTTCGAGCTTGCGCCGGAGCTAAAAGCTTCAAATGAGGGGGCGCTCAAAGCAATGAAGCTGCCGCACCTAAAAGGCATCGTAAACCTAGCCCAAGAGAAACACTCGGGCATGTGGCGCTGGGATGACTTCTTTGAGATGGGCGCTGAAGTATCCGCCGAAACGCTTCAAGAGATACAGTCCAAGCTGCAGTTTGATGATGCTATCAACATCCAGTACACGTCTGGCACCACAGGCTTCCCGAAAGGCGCGACGCTGTCACACCACAATATCCTGAACAACGGATACTTCGTTGGTGAAAGCATGAACCTAACTGACCAAGACCGCATGGTTATTCCCGTGCCGCTGTATCACTGCTTTGGCATGGTGATGGGAAACCTGGGTTGTATGACGCACGGCGCAACCATGATCTATCCAGATGAAGGCTTCGATCCAACAACCGTGCTGGAAGCGGTCTCGGAAGAGAAAGCAACAGCGTTGTACGGCGTGCCAACGATGTTTATCGCGGAGCTAGATCATCCAGATTTCGAGAAGTTCGATGTTAGCTCATTACGCACCGGCATTATGGCTGGATCGATCTGCCCGGCCGAAGTGATGAAAGCGGTTAATTCACGTCTACACATGGAAGAGGTGCAGATCGCTTATGGCATGACCGAGACCAGCCCGGTATCAACGCAAACCGCAGCGAACGACCCGTTCGATAAGCGTGTCACCACTGTAGGTCGCACCCAACCGCACCTAGAAACGAAAATTGTTGATGCAGCTACCGGCACAGTTGTCCCACGCGGCGAGATTGGTGAGCTTTGTACCCGCGGCTACAGCGTGATGCTGAAGTACTGGAATAACGAAGAAGCCACAACCAAGTCGATCGACTCCGCCGGCTGGATGCACACAGGTGATCTGGCCACGATGGATGAAGAGGGTTACATCCAGATCGTTGGCCGTATCAAGGATATGGTGATCCGTGGTGGCGAAAACGTCTACCCGAAAGAGATCGAAGAGTTCCTGTACACTCACCCATCGATCTCAGATGTTCAAGTCACGGGCGTGCCTGATAAGAAATATGGCGAAGAGCTGATCGCTTGGATCCGCCTTCACCCTGATGCAGAGAACGTATCTGAAGAGCAACTTCGCGAGTTCTGTAAGGGTAAAATTACCCACTTCAAGATCCCACGCTACTTCAAGTTTGTTGACGAGTTCCCAATGACGGTCACAGGCAAAATCCAGAAGTTCAAAATGCGCGAGATTTCGATCGCAGAGCTGGGCTTAGACGACGTTTAAGCCAAAAATAAGGGCCTCACGATGAGGCCCTTTTTCGTTGCAGTTAATACGTTATCGTGACAGGTGGTTAGAGATAATCCCGCAAGATAGGGTTGGCTTGTAGCAGCGGAGCAATCAGCTTCTTATGTTCGTTGATCACACCCATATCATGTCGGTGCTTTAAGCGCTGATCCACTTGGACATTCGCAGGCAGCTGCCAACGCTGGCCCGCTACGTTTTTGAGTGTCTTAGCTAACGCGGGAGAAATTAACAATGTAAAACCCCGGTAGGTTTCCTCGCTGTTTATCCGGCTATTGAGGTAAGGATAATCGGGGCTCACCAATTGAAAGCCACTACCGAACTCAGGAATCAGAAAGTGCTCACTTCGCCAAGCAGGTGTTGCGTAAAAATCCCAGTACTGCTTCGGCACCACAACGTAAACAGCATTACTCCAGTAGGGCTGCGACGGCACATTGGAGAGGTACTCAACGTACCAGTCGCGGCTGTGGTAGTAGATACCGCTGAACAGGTTATTGGGTTTACGGCGCTCAACTCGGCCCTGCTCCCAAGCTTGCCAAAGTGGTTCAATTTGGGTGAGCAACGCGATGTTGTTGTAGACAGGAAACATCACATGATCGATGCTCAACACCTGCTCAGATAGAGCACTACGCGGCCACAAGGCAGCGAAAAGTAATACAAGCGTGAGTAATTGGGGTGAGAGAGAACGCATATTAAACCTCCATTTCAAGCGCTAAACGACTCGTGTACTTACCAAGTGACGATGTCCGATCTGTTATCTCGCGAAATAAAAATAAAGAGAAAAACCATGAACTATCTTATTTTAGGGCTGATCGGGTTAGCATTTGTGCTAATCGTGCTGGAAGATGTGATCCATCTTAATAAAGCAAAATCAACGCTATTTATCGGCACACTGGTGTGGATACTAGCGTTTATCTTTCCTCAAGGACATATCCACGAGATCAAAGAGGGGCTGAACGAACAGCTACTCGAGATCGCTACATTGTGGCTCTTCTTGATGGCAGCGATGACCTATGTGGCTTACCTAAACCAAAAGGGGCTCATTACGCAGCTCGTCTATCGACTGCTACCCAATCAATTGAAACTAAGCCAACTCATGATGCTCATTGCACTGTTAGCACTTGGGTTTTCATCGTTGGCCGACAACATCACCGCATCGCTCATTATGCTGTCACTGCTCGCTTCGCTGAATCTTGATAAGCGTACAACGCTCAAGTTCGCGACGCTGATTGTCTTTGCAGTCAACTCAGGCGGGGTATCACTCATTACCGGTGACGTAACAACCTTGATGATCTTTCTAGCCGATAAAGTCACAGTCACCAACCTGTTTATTCTGATTCCACCAGCCGCCTTTGGTGTTGTTATTTTGGTACTTTGCCTGATGCGCGGCTGCAGCGAAGAGGTTACTCTTCCCAAGTTCAAACGTCCCATAGCTCGCTCTGATCAACTGATCGCGGCGCTCTTTCTCGCCACCATTATTAGCACGTTAACTTTTAGTATTCTCTGGCAAGTACCACCGGTACTTACCTTCTTATTTGGCTTATCCGTCATGTTTATCGTGCATCGCTTGATCCACAAAGATGAAGCCAAGCCCAACATCCTCGAATATGTGCGTGATATCGAGTTTGATACGCTCTTATTCTTCCTCGGTGTTTTACTGCTGGTGGGTATGCTGCGTGAGCTCTCGGTATTGGAGCTGCTGCCACAACTTTACACAGTGATGCCAGCATACATCGCCAACTTTATCGTTGGCATTCTCTCCGCACTTGTCGATAACGTACCGCTCACCGCAGCCATCTTGCAGTCGGGCGTAGAGATGACGCTATCTGACTGGCTCGGTCTAACCTATGCCGTCGGCGTGGGAGGATCAATCCTGATCATCGGCTCTGCTGCTGGTGTCATTGCGCTGAGCAAGCTCGAAGTGCTCTCGTTTATCAGCTACCTGCGTTTCATCCACTGGCTGCTTGTCGCCTATAGCGCGGGATATCTCGCCGTATTGGCGATTTCACACACAGTCTACGGCTAACGATCAGTACCGCGCGGGGCTGTGCACCCCGCGCGGAATAAGCGAAGAAGAAAAATCTGATATTTTTACAAAAAGTTATTGATAATTATTTTCATTACCAATAATATTAACTCGCTCGCAAGTCATACAAAGCTTTGCAGTTGCAAACACAGTATGTGCTTCACCTCATCAGTTGATGGGCCCTTCTCTTCAACTGATATTATGGTTCTTGTCATTATAGGGGTTGGCTCTGCCGACCCCTCTTTTTTTATGGCTATTTTCCAACCAGCCATCCCGCCAAAGAAGAATCTCCTGTTTCACGATTCCCAAACAGAACTTTCTAAATTCCAACGGTATCGTTTCACGGTTTCACTCGCTTGACGGCCCTAAAAAACTGCCCTATCTTCGCTTTCAGCTTCACAAGAGCAACAGACGAACCTGCCAAGATAAGCAGGATAAAAATAACAAATTTCCAGTACATGACTGCGATCCAGTCCTGTCGAGGAGTCTAGTCAATGACAACAGCATACCCTATCGCCGACACCGGTCTCACATCCATTCTCCCAGCGTCAGAACTGCAATCAAGCCGCATTACGCCGCGCTGATTTAGTCACTTACGTTTAATCACCTTTAATTACCCGCCAACACCGGCGGTAACGGATCAGTCTATTCTGCACCCGCGTTCGTATTCGCGCGCAAGACCGGTCTGTTCAAGGTTTTGGGAGAATTCCGATGAAAGACGTTACCTTGAATGACAAGTGGGAACTCAACTCTGGCCGTGTCTACCTAAACGGCAGCCAAGCCCTCGCTCGTCTACCTATGCTGCAAAGCCAACTTGATAAAAAGATGGGCCACAATACCGCTGGATTTATCTCAGGCTATCGCGGCTCACCACTGGGTGGCTTCGACAAAACCCTATGGCAAGCGCGTAAATACCTAGAGCAGCACAATATCTATTTCCAGCCCGGCATTAACGAAGACCTTGGCGCCACCGCGGTGTGGGGATCTCAGCAGGTCAACGTATTTGAAGGGGCTAAGTATGATGGTGTCTTTGGTCTCTGGTACGGCAAAGGGCCCGGCGTTGATCGCACCGGCGATGTTTTAAAGCACGCCAACGCGTTCGGGACTTCGCCTTTAGGCGGCGTACTCGCAGTTGCTGGCGATGATCATGCCTGCAAGTCGTCTACCTTGCCGCACCAAAGTGACTACGCCTTTATGGATGCGATGATGCCAGTGCTCTACCCTTCTGGCATTCAAGAGATGCTCGACTTTGGCCTCTATGGCTGGGCGATGTCGCGCTTTACCGGCTGTTGGGTGGGTTTCAAGACACTCGCTGAGCTACTCGACTCCTCCATCTCTGCCGACCTTGATCTGGAGCGTATCCAGATCAACCTGCCAGACCACTTTGAGCTACCCAGCGATGGCGTTAATGCACGCTGGCCAGATAAGCCGATGCAGCAAGAGGCTCGCCTGCATACCTATAAGCTCAAAGCAGCAGAGGCGTTTTGCCGCGCCAACGAGATCGATAAAGTCATCATCAAAAGTGATCAGCCCCGCCTAGGTATCGTTACCACAGGTAAATCCTACCTAGATGTCTTACAAGCACTCGAAGATCTGGGGATAAGCCATCAGCGTGCCAGCGAGCTTGGTATCACCCTTTACAAAGTGGGCATGGTCTGGCCGCTAGAGCCTGAGGGTATTCGTGAGTTTGCGAAAGGTGTTCCTGAACTGCTCTTGGTCGAAGAGAAACGCGGAGTTATCGAAGATCAGATCCGCAGTTACCTTTACACGTGGCAAGATGATATTCGCCCGCGCGTAGTCGGCAAGCTTGATGAGCACGGCCAAGAGCTGCTAACCACACTCGGTGAGCTGACACCCGCAATGATTGCCCGCGCTATTGCTGCGCGTATGGCACCCTTCTATACCAGCGATCAGGTTTCACAACGCTTAGACTTTCTAACTCAGAAAGAAGCAGAGCTGACCCAACCGCGGCAACTCGTGGAACGCACACCGCATTTCTGCTCTGGGTGCCCGCATAACACCTCAACCACGGTGCCCGAAGGCAGTAAAGCACTCGGCGGAATCGGCTGTCACTATATGGCAACATGGATGGACCGCGGCACCGAAACCTTCACACAGATGGGCGGCGAAGGCACAACATGGATTGGCCAAGCGCCATTCACCACTAACAACCATGTTTTCCAAAACCTAGGCGATGGCACCTACTTCCACTCTGGTTTGCTGGCGATTCGTGCAGCGGTTGCCGCCCGTACAAACATCACTTACAAAATTCTTTACAACGACGCCGTTGCGATGACAGGCGGCCAACCGGTTGATGGTCAGTTGACTGTACAGCAAATTACCCACCAGCTGTTTGGTGAGGGCGTCCGCCGTATCGCTTTGGTCAGCGACGAGCCCAACAAGTACCCTAGCCGAGCCGAGTTTGCTGATGGCGTCACATTCCACCACCGAGATGATTTGGATGCCCTGCAGCGTGAGCTGCGTGATACCGCAGGTTGCACAGCTCTAATCTTTGACCAAACTTGCGCTGCCGAAAAACGTCGCCGTCGCAAGCGTGGCCAAATGCCCGACCCTGATAAACGTGTTGTCATCAACAGCGATATCTGTGAAGGCTGCGGCGACTGCGGTATCCAGTCCAACTGTCTATCCGTGTTACCAAAAGAGACCCCACGGGGCCGCAAACGGGAGATCGATCAATCAGCCTGTAACAAAGACTTCAGCTGCGTCCGCGGCTTCTGCCCAAGCTTTGTCACGGTAAAAGGGGCCAAGCTCAAAAAAGCACCGGGGTTGAACCTTGCACCACCCGCAGCACAATTACCGGAGCCCAACGTAGTGCAATGCGACACGCCGTACAACATTTTGCTCACAGGCGTCGGTGGCACAGGGGTTGTGACTGTCAGCGCTTTGCTGGGTATGGCAGCGCATATCGAAGAGAAAGGGGTCGGTGTGCTAGATCAGATTGGCCTTGCACAGAAGTTTGGCGCGGTGATGAGCCATATTCGCATCGCGCCTTCGCAGGATCAGATCCATACCGTACGTATCCCCGCCGGTGAGACAGACTTGTTAGTGGGCTTTGACCTCATGGTCGGCGCCAGCGAAGAGGCTCTAGGTAAGCTCGATCGCCAACGCAGTACTGCAATTATCAACAACCACGAGACGATGCCAGCTGCGTTCACGCGCAACCCAGATCTGCATGTACCCAATGCAGAGATGCAAGCGGTGATCGAAGCCACCGCGCGCTCAGAGGGCAGCTTCTGCTTTGATGCAACCCAACTGGCGACTGATCTAATGGGTGACGGTATGGCAGTTAACCTATTTACCATTGGCTATGCATGGCAGAAAGGCTTGATACCTCTGCAGCGCACCTCAATTGAGGAAGCGATTCGCCTCAACGGAGCATCGGTTAAGGCAAACTTAAAAGCCTTCCTATGGGGGCGTTGCTATGCGCATGATGCCGCGGCTGTAGAAACAATTCTCGACCCGCAAGCGAAACCGCAGCCCCTTCGCATCATGCCCTCACTCGATGAGGTTATCAGCCGCGAATCGGCGCATTTAATCGCCTACCAAAATAGCCAACTGGCTGAGCGATACCGCCAACGCGTCGAAGCACTGCGCAACCATGAAAAATCAACAACAAATCGCAGCCAGATTGCTCAGGCAGTGGCCGAAAACTATGCCCGCGTCCTCGCTTACAAAGATGAGTACGAGGTAGCGCGCTTGCTCACCTCGGACGCTTTTAAAGCACAGCTGGAAAGCCAATTTGAAGGCGACTTTGAACTTGAGTTCAACCTTGCACCGCCGCTGTTGTCGCGCAGTAAGCAGAGCCAGCGCCCCAAGAAGATCACCTTTAGTGAGCGCACCCTGTCGCTCTTTAAAGTACTCGCTAAGTGCAAAAGTGTCCGCGGCACGCCACTGGATATCTTTGGCTGGGGAGCTGATCGCCGTTTAGAGCGCCGCTTTATCAAAGAGTATGAAGCAGATCTTGCGCTGATCACCGAGCACCTCAACTCAGAGAACTACGCTTTGGCTCTACAACTGGCGCAACTGCCAAGCCAAGTGCGCGGCTTTGGCCCGGTGAAAGAGCAGAACTACGAGCAAGCTCAACAGCTGCGGAGCACATTACGTGAACAACTAACGAGCCCTGAAACACCTGCGATGTCATTGGGTTCTCCGGCAGTCTAGCCCGTGAAATGAACAGATTATTGAGGTAATACATGTCTATCTTTAGCCATCCAGAGTTTGACCAACACGAGCAGGTCAACTTTTTTCACGACCAGGAAACGGGCCTAAAAGCCATTATCGCTGTCCATAACTCAAATCGTGGTCCAGCGCTTGGCGGATGCCGCATGTGGCAATACGGCAGCGATGCCGAAGCGCTCACCGATGTGCTGCGCCTATCAAAAGGGATGACCTACAAGTCAGCTCTAGCCAACCTTGACCTTGGCGGCGGTAAATCCGTCATCATCGGTAATCCTCGCGAGCACAAGAGCGAAGCCCTCCTAGAGATGATGGGCCGCGCACTGGAAAGCCTAAGTGGGCGCTATATTGCCGCTGAAGATTCAGGCACGAGCGTACCTGATCTGCAGGTGATGGCGCGCTATACCGACTATGTGGCGGGTATTACGGAGCGAACCGGAATTGACGGTTTACCTTGCAATGGCGACCCCTCCCCCGCGACAGCCTACGGTACATTTGTTGGCCTTAAAGCCGCGGTGGCACATAAGTTTGGCACGCAAGATTTAACGGGTTTGCGCGTGGCTATCCAAGGTGTGGGCAACGTTGGCTTCCGACTGGCAAAACACCTGCACGAAGCAGGTGCCGAGCTCATCGTATCCGACATTTACCCCGCTTTTGTCGAGCGAGCGGTTAATGGCTTGGGAGCAACAGCCGTTGCTGCCGACGCGATTTTGGCGCAAGAGGTTGATGTGGTTGCTCCCTGTGCACTTGGCGCCACGATAAACGATCAGAGCTTAACGCTCATGAAAGCCAAAGTGATTGCTGGCGCAGCGAACAACCAGCTTGAGCACGCAGCACACGATCAACAGGTGCGCGATGCTGGCATCCTGTATGCGCCAGATTTCGCCATCAACGCCGGCGGTATCATCGATATCTTTTACGAGCGCACCGGCCATACGCCCGATAAGGTGCGCACTCACATCGAGACCATTGGTGACACCCTTGCAGAGATCTTTAAGCGCAGTGACGCATCTGGCGAAGGCACCGGCGTTATTGCCAACCGCTTGGCAGAGGAGCGCTTTATCCGATAGCGCTGGTTGCGCCAGCGGGCTATAACGGCGCGCTGAAATCACCACGTTACTTGCAATAGTTAGTAGACCCTTTGGCGTGAGGGATCACGCCGTTTTTTTGCCATGGACGCTCGAGGCAACGTCTGCCTCCGCTGGGCGAACCTATCTTGAAAACACGATAAAAATAACTACGTGGAGAGAGAAATAGTGACAACGCAAACTCATCAAGCATCCAGTGATGCGATCGCCGATGCACGTGCAGATAACCCAATGTGGTCCTCACGTTTAGCCTTTATTCTTGCCGCTAGCGGCTCAGCTGTTGGCTTAGGCAATATCTGGAAGTTCCCCTATATCACCGGTGAGAACGGTGGTGGTGCTTTTGTTATCGTTTACCTGCTCTGTATCGCCATGATCGGTATCCCGATTATGATTGCCGAGGTGATGATCGGCCGCCGCGGAGGTCGCAGCCCTATCAATACGATGCGTATCTTGGCCAGCAGGGATGGCTTGAGCAAGCGCTGGGGTTGGCTGGGCTGGATGGGGATTATCGCCTCATTTATGATCTTATCTTTCTACTCAGTGATCGGCGGCTGGGCGATATCCTATGTGGGCCATGCCGCTTCCTCCACTTTTAGTGGCGCCGATACCGAAACGATAGGAGCCCTGTTCGGCGGCCTACTAGGCGACCCATCCACGCTATTGCTCTGGCACTCGATTTTTATGGTGGCAGTGATCATGATCGTCGCTCGCGGTATTCGCTCGGGGCTTGAGAAAGCCGTGAACGTTTTAATGCCGCTACTGTTCTTACTGTTGCTGGTGATGGTTGGCTACGCGTTGGCAAGCGGTGATTTTGCGCAAGGCTTCGCGTTCCTGTTCCAGCCAGACTTCAGCAAACTATCAACTGAAGGGGTGCTGACAGCGCTTGGCCACGCCTTTTTCACACTAAGCTTAGGTATGGGCGTGATGATGGCGTACGGATCATTTCTGCCTAAAAAGGTATCGGTTGTTAAAACCGCGGTGACGGTTTCTATTGTTGATACGGTTGTCGCACTGCTCGCAGGCCTTGCTATTTTCCCACTGGTGTTCGCAAATGGATTAGAACCTGGCGCGGGCCCCGGTCTTATCTTTCAAACCCTGCCTCTCGCTTTCGGCCAAATGACAGGCGGCGTACTGTTCGGCACTCTGTTCTTTGGTTTACTGGTGGTGGCTGCGCTCACCTCAGCAATCTCGCTACTCGAGCCTGTGGTCGAGTGGCTTGAAGAACAAAAAGGTATTAGCCGCACAGTCGGGGCACTTATCGGCGGACTATCGATTTGGGTACTCGGCATCGCAACGGTGTTGTCTTTTAACGAGTGGGCAGACTTCCACCCTCTAGCCTTTATTCCCGTCTTCGAGGGCAAGACTGTTTTCGACCTACTCGATTACTTTACCGCTAACCTGATGATGCCGCTTGGCGGAATGCTGATAGCGATCTTCGCGGGCTGGTTTATGAACAAACAAGCCGTTGAGAACGAGCTGGATATAGGCAATGGCGCGCTGTTCAAAAGCTTTATGTTTGTACTGCGCTTTGTGACACCGGCCGGTGTGGCCGTCGTATTTGTCTACAATCTGCTTTAAAAGCACAAGGGCCGCTCAGCGGCCCTTTTTACAACGGCCTGTATTAGCGCTCACCAAGGACTTCAAACAGGTCGCTCTTTAAGCGTGCTTTGCCGTCTTCATCAACAACCCAATGCTCTGAGTGAATCACACCAAACGCTTTGTTCATCGTCCACTTAGCCGATAACAGATAACCACCTTCATCAACTTTTGTCCAAGTCACGTCGGTGTAAGCAACCTCTTTGAAGCCTTGATCAATAATGTTCTGCCAAAACGCTTGTATCGCTTCACGCCCTTCAAACACCCCAAATGGACGCGCTTCCATAACCGTATTTTCTAGGTACTGAGCTGCACACCCTACGGCGTCTTGCTCATTAAACGCAGCGCGCCACGCATCAATTCCCGCTTTACATAGCATAAGTTCAGTATCTTGCTGCATTGTTCTTCCTCGTTGGTTAACTGACAGAATCCATACTAGGAGGATCATTGACATCAAAAAACAGACATATAAAAATTCATTGTTTAATTTTTACGGACAATAGTTATGAACCGTTCCCGGCAAATGTCCATTTTTACTCATATCGTTGAGCAAGGCTCTATCTCCGCGGCAGCTGATCATCTCGAGCTGTCTAAGTCTGTTGTCAGCCAACACCTAAAGACGTTGGAATCAGAACTCGGCACCACTCTTCTTATCAGAACAACACGCAGGCAGCACTTAACAGATGTAGGCCAGCTGTTCTATCAACGCTGCCGCGAGATGAATGAGGTCATCGATTCCGCTTGGGATTTAGTCAGAAGTTATCAAGTAGAGCCGCAGGGGCGCGTTACCATTACCGCTCCCGATGCGTTGATGAATGCGTTAGTCGCACCCGCAATAGCGGCGGCGATGTCTCGCTACCCAAAGCTGCGCGCCGAGCTGATCAGCTCCGATGAGCAGCTATCACTCAGTGCAGACACCATCGATCTCGCGATTCGGGTAGGCTCATCTGCTGCAAGCACTCTCAAGCAGCGCCGCATCGGTAGTTTTCGAGATCAGCTATGTGCTACCCCAGCGCTAGCAGCCGCGGGAATAAGTGAGAACACGCTCTATATTGCTAACCGTTGGCAGGGCGATAACATCGAGCACCATTTGCAGCCCCAAGAGCTAAGCGCAGCAGCGATCAGCTTCAAGCCCCGTAACCTATGCCGCGTCAACTCACTCAATACCGCCGTGGCGATGATCAGTTCAGGAGGTAGTATCGGTTTAGTACCGGACTTTTTAGTACGCCAGCTAAACACGCTTGTACCGCTCTTCCCAGACCATCAACTGGTCGAGAATCCGGTCTATGCACTGCACCCTTACAATAGCCAAGTGCCTCGTTCTGTTGCAGCATGTCTAGCCGCGATTGAGG
Source organism: Neptunomonas sp. XY-337 (assembly GCF_004959845.1). Classification (NCBI taxonomy): domain Bacteria; kingdom Pseudomonadati; phylum Pseudomonadota; class Gammaproteobacteria; order Oceanospirillales; family Oceanospirillaceae; genus Neptunomonas; species Neptunomonas sp. XY-337. Next base: position 133,283 of record NZ_SPLL01000005.1, read on the forward strand.
ACACATTGGAAGATACTTTTTCGCGCAGCGATGGGTGATAAAGTTACGAGTTACGAAAAACGAGCAACTTAAAATAAGCTACTTAAAAAAGCGCAGTACTTGGCGTAACTGAAGATTTGTAGAGGTTATCTTAGCGATGCGGGGGTCCGCTACAGCTGAGGTAACAACCGGTTCTTCGACCACAGGCGATATATCAAGGCGATCAAGTGAATCAACCACCTCCTGTATAGCCACGTGCGAATGTTCAGCGCAAAACAGACTATCTTGGAGCGCATGATCGCTTTCACTGAGTGCAGTTCTGATCTGGCGCGCAGCTTGAGCAGCATCGTTAGCCAGTTCACGAACCTCCCTTGCCACAATACGGAAACCCGCACCACGCTCACCCGCCCGCTCAGCCTCGATCGACGCGTTAAGCGCCAACAGGTTGGTTTGAAATGCGATACCATCAACTACCTCTGACAGCCGCTTAATATCAGTATTAGAGGTCACTACGCCCTGCAATCGTAAAGCAAAACTATCGACTACTTCAGCGGCATGCACTGAGCTTGTACGTGCATCTAATAACGGGTTGATCGCATCATCGGAAGCCTTGGGAGCCGCCACGCCGGTATTTGCCATTTCAGAGGGCTTAGCGGCGGCCTGCGCAATCTGATGATTTAATTGATAGAGCGCTCGGACTGTTTGAATCAGGTGCTTGATCGCAATATTAGTTTGGTAGTTTAACTCACCAAAGCGGCCGGGAGCGTGTTTACTCAGGCGCCCTTTCAAAGGTTTTAACTGCCCTTCGCTAATCGATTTGGAGACCTCTTCTAACTGCAAGAAGTAGGTATCTAACAGCCCCATAAGATGGTTCGCTTTATCGTTAACGCCGCCTTTGGGCAACCGCTGGCTAAAGTCTCCGTTAATCGCAGCCTCTAGTAACGTTTCGAGCGCACTTTCTTCTGCATCACCCACTGAGTCAAACTGCTGCACAAGCAACCACCCGCAGTCAGGCAACGAATGCACGTAAAAGCGGCCGACACGATCAATCACAATGTGTTGCTCTGCTAGCTGGCTCTGCTCAAAGCGCGTGGGTAGGTCATCATTTCGATGGTGTAAAGCATCGCTCATACACTCCACATGGCCCTCACGATCCAGCAGAATCAGAGGTAGGCTGATCGCTGGAACAACCTGCTTGAGTGCTGCAGTTAGACTCGGCTTTCGCAGGGTTTCTGGCTGTTCAGGTAAAGATGCGGGTGGGTCGATAGCCGTATTTCGATAGCTCGACAAGCCAGTAAGGACAGGAGCGGGCTCATAAGCACTCACGGCACGTCGGGGTCGGTACCATCCGATAAGCAGGGCAACTGCAGCACATGCAATTCCCGCCGCCACTAGCAGCTGCGCAACACGCCATCGCTTGGTCTGTTCCATTAGCTTTGGCTGGAACGCCACTTTCGACAATGCCCGCAACGACAATATCTCGCTTACGAGCTGGCTCTCTGTGAGAGCTAACGAAAACCAATCCTGCTCTGCAGCAGCCAAGCGGCGCTGCGCTATAACTTTATTGTAGTAGCGGCTAAGCAGTGCTAAAGCACTCTGTGTTGGAGGGGAGCCCTGTGGATGGCTCAACCGTAACAGAACCGTTCTGGCATCAAGGAGTGCATCCGCGGCTTGGTCGAGCGCGGGGTCATCCAATGATGTTTTCGCTGGCGCGTTTAGGGCCGCTGCCGAAATAGCCTCCAGAGCGGTTGTCACCGCATCAACATCGAGATCGATCTGGTGGCTCTCGCTAAAAAGTGTATCTAGCTTGTGCGATTGGATGTAAAGATTGACCACCGCAGCGAAACATAGCAGCAGCGCGAAGATAATCAGCCAGCGCGGTTTAAATGCAGGTTGCAAGCTCACCATTAGATGACTCGAGCAACTTTATCAAACACAGCGGATGCGAGGATGGAATCAATAGCGCTGGCTAATCTCATAACTTGTGCGCAGATTCCCATAAGTTCGAATCCAGTAACCGGCGTCCTGCACCCCTTGAGGTAGCGTTTTCGCCATCTTTTTACTTGTGCGGTTATTCGGATAATCGCCGTACAACAAAACATAGCGATAACGGCCATCTTGGCGTGCGTTAATAAAGAACGCCTTATCAGCAAGGTCGTATTTATCGATATATTCGATAACACCCTCAACGGTGCTCGCTTGGACTAGCTGAATCGCATAGCGCATTTTTGGCTGTGCATCGACCCACGCCTTATCTCGGAAGAAGCGCTCCACATTGAGAGAGGTGGCCACTGTCTTCACTGCGGCTTTCGCAGGTTCGTTAGCTACCCGCGGCTTTACGGGTTCAGGTTTTGCTATGTCCAGCTGTGCCGCAGTTTGCACGGAGTCGCGTGTTTGCTCAGCTGCGACCTCAGCTTCAGCGGCATCAACCAGTTGCTGCTCGAGATCTTCACTGATGGTTACGACAGGCTTTACGGCCACCGCTTCAACCGCTACCGCAGGCGCTGCGACCTCAATACTCGTCTCTGGAACGTCTGGTGCAGGTGCAACGTCAGGTTCGTCTGCGGCAACAGTTTTAACGCTACTCGCGGTGGACTCTGCAACCTCAACATCCTGCACAGGAGCGGTGGATGGTTTCGATAAAGCAGGGAAAACTGACAGGATCTTCTCTAGCACATTGCCTGTGCGCTGTGTCTGTTGCGGAGAAACTGCAACCGCAGGTGCTGCATCAGCGACCTCTGGCTCCTGAGCCGAAGAGGCCACTGGAGCAACAGCGTCCTCAATGGTTGCAGGTTCGATCACGACCACGTCAGACCGACTATCGTTTTGCCGTACTCGGATTCTTGTTAGCAGGTCGCGGCTTTTATCAAAGCCCGCTGCAACACCAACCTCAAGTAACTCAGATGCTTTAGCGTAATCTTGATTAACGCCAATGCCGTAGTAATACAGCTCTGCAAGGCGATGGTTAGCATAAAGATTGCCAGCCGCCGCAGAGCGCTTAAAAAGCACCGAACTACGCACAGGGTCAGAGTCCACGAGCAAAATGCCCAGCGCAAGCTCAGCATCATGATTGCCGTTGATGGCCGCTTGGTTTAGCCAAGACATACCTAATTGCACATCACGCTGAACACCTCGGCCCTCAAGCAGCATAAGGGCAGTGTTTAGCTGAGCCGTCGAATTGCGCTGCATCGCGCCGTTGCAAAACCAGCGATACGCTTGCTGCATATCTTGCTCAACACCTGCACCATTGAGGTAGTTTTCACCCAAGCTATTGCTAGCAAGACCGCCTACTGAGGCGTTCACATCCTTCGACCCGTTAGCATGGCACGATAACGTCGTTCCCGCTTGCGGTGATGCTGAGAGGTACCCCGCTCCGGCGAGTAACGCTCCGACTACAACGAAAGTTAGTTTGAGAGTTGACTGCACTACGCTTAATCCATTTTATCGAATGCACGGATAATCATTGGTTCATCCTACCCTTTGTATGTGAACTTCGCTACTGCTTAACGCACGAACATAATCGAGAAAGTAACTTAAATTCATAGATATAGGACAGGGTGACTGTATGCAGATCAGCATAGCAGGGAAAGCGCAAACACCCCAAGATCAGGTGCGGATATCCCCCTGAGATAAAGAGAACCTCAGAGGGATGCTGAGAGCCGTTAAGCGCGCTTACGTTTGCGGCCAACAAATAGGAGACCTAGGGCGAACGCCGACAGCGTTCCATTGATGGAGACAACCGCAGACTGAGGTGCTCCATAAAGATATTGCATACCTGCGATGTCATCAGGCTGTGGTCCATAAAAAGCTTCGCTGTAGTATGCCCCCATTAGCGAGTTCGGCACCTCTGTGTGCGCTAATCCGAGCGCATGGCCAAGCTCATGCGTGAACACCTGAAATAGACTAAATCCGGGCGCTACCAGTTCTAAGCTCCATAGGTCACCGGCATCAAAGTGTATATCCCCTGCCGCACCGCCACCATTACGTGGCGGATAGTAGCCAAAGGCCAGCGTGCCGGCATTGCCATCAATATCTTTACCTGCGATGCGCAAATCAGCACTGCCGTAGTGGCCGAACGGCTCGCCAGAGTCCTCTACCTGTACGAAAGTCAGGTCAGCTACGCTCGACCAAATATCGAAACCCGCCTCGATCACTGCCTCAAAACCCTCTGGCATGAAGGTCTCAAGTCCATGGCACGTTTGTCCGCCACAATCGGAGCCATCTTTAGTAAAGCTCCACGTGATCGTAGCCCCTGTACCCAACTCCGGGTCTCCCCACTTACCTGGCGTTGTCGGACCTAACACGTAAGCGGAGGTGCTGGTAGAAAGCAGCAATGCGCCTACCGCCAAGCCGGTACCAATAGCGTGACGGGATTTTTTGTAAGAGGCTGTTAAAAATTTCGAAACATACATAAGCTCAATCCATATCCTTCTGATAAGCGATAGCAACACAACAAAGCAATGTCGGCGGCACTTCCTGCTGCCATCGCGCGTCCAAACTGCGTAACAAGCCGACAACGAACAACTACTTCTCTTTACGTCACACTCTATGTGGTAAAGACATCTTCTGTTTACGGCTAATACGCTGTATTCCTTAACGAAATAGGCCAATTTAACGAAATAAAAGTAGCGCGCCCCATGGTTTTCAAACGTACGTTTGTATCTGAAGCGGCGAAATGATAAAGGATTATTTTTTGAGCATCGAGCCTAAACCCGAAAAAAGTAAGGATTTATTGATTATTCCCATGTCGCTTCCGAGTGATCGGCTTCAAATTCGAGGTCTCGGCCATCAGAGCATAACTGCACCATATGATTGGGGCGCCCCTCACCATCTAGTGTAAGCCATCCGATGCCCGAGGCATTGATAAGGCGCTCTCCGCGTCGTGCATCTTTAGGCTTACGTGGCACAACGCGCATACCACGGCGCTTAGTAAACCAATTCAAAGGTGACCATGGAGCATAGAGCCAACGGTTCAAGCGATCGAAAATGTCGAGCAACGTATCGGGAAACTCGTTCTTAACACCACTACTGGTGATTTGCCAAATATCTGGCCCACCAACATGGTCACGCAACTCGATATCGTAAACAAAGGAGTAGTGAACGTCGCCTGACAAAATAACAAAGTTATCCGGTGTACGCGGATGTCGAAACAAGTTCATCAAAGCATGTGCAGAACCTGAGTGAGCCATCCAGTTCTCTGCATCCACCAGCAGTGGATAACCTAGTGCTGTAACGATGCGCTGAATCGCTTCGATCAGTTTGACACCAAAAATCGGTGCAGGAGACACCATGACCACCGCGTTGTGCCCCAGCAAATGGCTTTGCAGATCGGTTATCGCCTCCCAATCCATGAGGCCAGATGGCTTATCAAAGCTCTTCTCTGAACGCCACCGATGGGTCCGCGTATCCAACACGATCAATACCGGTTCGGTATCCCAGCTATAGTGCCAATGGGGAAAGCGTATCAGCTCTTCAATAAGGTGTTTGTGTGTCTCACAGCCTGGTGCTGCCATTGCCTGCTGCGTCTGCGCCATTAACGCGCTAGAAAACTGCTCTGGCGCATTACCCCAGCCTTGGCAAACTAAATAAGCTACCAGTGCGTTACCGATAATCCGCTTTGAAAACGGGTTGCCATAGGCTGTTTGCTCCCAAGCTGCGGTCAAATTCCAATCATCGGTCACATCGTGATCGTCAAAAATCATCGCGCACGGCAAATGCGCCATCACCCGCCGAGCGTGATGCAGCTGTGAAACGAAACGCCCGATCACCTCGATCTCGTGGTCGTATTTGTCGCGGTGCTCCTCAGGGATGGTGCTTGGTGCTTCTGACGACAGGCCATGCCAAGCGGTCGGCGACCACACCAACAGATACATAGCGAGCATCTCAGCCAGCGAGACTAAGTGATTGTGTGCGTTGTCTGAGGTAAAAATCGGTTTCTTAGCGCCGCCGAAGAAAACCCGCGTTAATTCGCCCGACGCTTTATCATCGGGTAGTAGCTCAGCACGGCGATAGTAATAGGGCGCCGAATCGTGTAGCAGTTGCGTTGAGCTAATATCCGCGCCCTCCAGTGTCCCATGCGGGAGCTCCAATTGGGCAATTAAGCGGTGAATGGCCACCAGCATAGGCCCGGCGACATCATCAACATAGACTTGGTCGCCCGACATCATCAAAACGGATGGCCAATGTTCCGGCGTTTCAAGGTGCTTCTCGACTTGTTGGTCGGCACGTACTAAGCCATCATCGCTAGCATGGTGAGGCTTGCGACACGACCCATGTAAAATACGGTCTAAACGATGACGGATAACAAAGCCTGGTGTCTCTTTGCCGCCGTAACACAGTTCTGCCCCCCACTGTTTGATACTTTGCCAAGGCTTTTCCGTCACACCTAGCGACAGGTCATAACCTATCCAGCGATTCGTTGGCAGTGGCTGATCCAATGCGAGGTCGATAAGGTAAAAGTACAAATATTTACCTGCCGTCAACGTTTGCGTTGCCGAGGCAAGCGCGGACTCATCGTAACGCTGCTCTATACCATCAGCAGGCATGAGTTGCAGCTTTAGGCGCACGGGTTCGCGCGTAGCAAGCCACAACGTGATGCGTTTGGTAGTAATACGCCGCAGAATCGGCCCTGCTAACACAAGAGGTGGGACAGCATTTGTCATAGAACGAGTGATTTCCTTTCATACAGCAATCGAGGTAGCGGGTGCTATGCTGGTACGCTATCTCAAATAGATCGTTTTAATACGTTACACGGCCTTACTTACAAACACTATGAGCCAAGCATCCGAGCATTCAACGGCGCTCACCGCTGCCGATATCAACAACCCATTTTACTATCAAGAGAACTTTATCACCGTCATAAAGTGGGTTACCGAGTTCCATGCCCGCTTATTACTTAAAGCGGAGCTTGAGCTCATTGATCGCTTCCTTACGCTACCCCAGCAGCCCCAAGCACTACTGATTAGACTACTACTGCGCAAAGGGCCGCTGTTTCGTGTCGCTAAACTAGCCTACCCTGAAATCGATAGCGTCGCGGCTAGCATCTGCGCACTTGAAACAGACGGCTGGCTCACGACAGAAGCCGTATTGGGTCTGGAAAATTTAGCCAACCTATTTACTAAAGCCGAGTTAGCCGCACTACTCGACGAGGATACGGCTCACAATTACAGCCTCGCCAAGCACAACAAGGCGACATTCATTGCAGCACTGAGCAAGCAAAGCGGCCAGTTTACTGCTCCTGAGCAGGTGGTTTCTCTTGGCCACCATGCCCTCTTTCAGCGCCTTCGGCTCATGTTCTTTGGTACGTTAAGACAAGATTTTTCGGCATTTGTTACCACAGAGCTCGGACATACCCGCTACGAGCAGGTGCAACTCACAACAGACACCTGCGCGTTTCAGTGCCGCAGTGATGTTGATACCTATCTCTACTTAGATGAGCTAAGTCAAAACCCCGAACAAGCTTGCGCTGCTGAGATGCTCGCAGCACTCAAGAGCCAAGCAGCACAATCAACAAGCCAGTGGTTGACGCGAAAGCGTTCGCGATTGTTATTCGATCTTGGCGTAAAGAGTGCTCGTGAGCAGCAGTTCCTCGTCTCCAATGAAGCGTTTGAGCACTCTACCCACCCCGCAGCACGGCTGCGCTTAACACGCTCACTCGAGCGTCAAGGCGCACTGGAAAAAGCTTTCGAGCTTGCATGCGCAGACCCTCTGAACCTAGATGAAGAGGTTGGTTTCGAGCGATTAAAGGTACGTGTGGGTAAAAAAATCAGCCAAAACTATGCCACGGTGGTAAAAGCCTTCTCGCCACCTAGCTTTCAGTTAACGTTAGCGCCTCATGATAATAGCGTTGAGTGGGCCGCTCTCGAAGCGCTGCAACGCCTTGATGACACATCAAGCTATCACTACTGTGAAAACAAGCTGTTTTGCGCCCTGTTCGGCCTCACCTTTTGGCCGGCGATTTTTGCCCCCATTCAAGGGGCTTTCTTTCATCCCTTTCAACGCCAGCCCAACGACCTGTACGACGCGAATTTCTACTCACGTCGGCGTGAAATTATCGAGCAGCAATTCGAATTGTTAACCCAAGACCCTTTGCGACTATTGAAGCGCTGGGATGAGAAAATAGGTTTGAGCAACCCTTTTGTTGATTGGCACAGCACTGACCGCACACTGATAACACTCGCGCTCTCGTGCATTAACACCACTCAATTGATAGCGATCTTTCGACGGATGTTATCCTCACTCTATAACCTGCGCCGCGGTTTTCCCGATCTGATCGCCTTCAATCCAACGGCCAGCACTTTTCAACTTATTGAGGTAAAGAGCCCCACTGACAAGCTGCAAGACCACCAGCGTGCTTGGCTACAGTTCTTTGCTGAGCAAAAGATCAAAGCCAGCGTATGTCATATTCTTTATTCAGGATAACAATGGGTCGATAGCGGCAATGTTAAAGAAAATAGCGGCCCGCCCAAAGTACACACATTCCGCCAAGAATTGGCCAAATGATGCTTTTGAAGCGTACAGCTAAAAGCAGAGTTACCAGCCCCGCCGCCACCTGTAACCAGTCGACCGCAGCCGAATGACTACTCAGCACAATGGGCGGGATGCAGAGCGCGGCCAAGACAGCCGGTGGCAAGAGAGCAAGCACAGGCTGCACACGTTCCAAATGCTTAGCCAACTGTCCATGTAACTGCACGAACGACAGCCGAATACTAAACGTCAACAAGCCACATATCGCGAATAACAACCAAAGCGTCATATCACTCATAAAGATCTGCTCCTCTGCGGCGTAACTTCGAGGCCACATGCCCAACACCCACACCAATCACCACCGCAGCGATAAAGCCCATATTTAGCGGCAGCGGCCGTAACAACACTGCAAAAGCACCGGATGCCACAGCCACCAACAACAGCGTTCGATTCCTTACTGTGCCAACGAGCATCGCTAAGAAGGCTAACGGGATGGAAAACTCTAAGGACCATTCGGGCGGTATACTGGCCCCGACCGCCACACCCAGCAGCACGGCCATCACCCAAAAACTGCACATGACAATAGCGCCGCCAAAGTAGTACCAGACACGCTCAGGCAAACCGGCCGATTGCCGCTCTGGTGAAGAGCACAGCCCATATGACTGGTCTGTCAGCATATATGCCAATGGCCAACGATAACGCTTTTTAAGAGGGTGCAAGGTGGGTGCCATAGTCGCGCTATAGATCGCAAAACGCAGATTGATCACCACCGTTGTCAGCACAATCACAACAAAAGCCGCATTATCCTGTATCAACTGGTAAGCTGCTAACTGTGCCGATCCTGCAAAAAACAGCATCGTCATCCCAAAAACCTGCTCGGGAGACAAGCCGAGCGCGATACCGTTTGCTCCCGTGATCAAGCCAAAGGGCAGCACGCCGGATAGCAACGGCAACATATCTTTAACCCCAAGCCAAAATGACTCGCGATATTCCTGAAACGACATGAAAAAGTCCCTTTGCTGGCAAATATGGCTGAGAAAGCCCTTCAGACTATCGACTTAATGGCGAGATGCCCAGTACGAACGGAGAGCAATTACTGCAACAGAGCGTTGCTATTGTGGGGGAGCAGATCAAGGCTGTGCTGTGAGTAGCTCGAAGAGGGCAGCCTCTTGCATGGGTTTGTGGAAAAAGTAGCCTTGAGCCCGATCACAGCCTAAATCACGCAAAATCTGCATCTGCCCCTGAGTCTCCACGCCCTCTGCCACCGTTGTGAGGGCAAAACGTTTGGCAATGTTGATAATCGACTCAACAAGCAGCATCGCGCTTTCATCCGTTTCAATGTCAGCAACAAATGAGCGGTCAATCTTCAAAACACTAAAAGGGTAACGATTGATATACGCTAAAGATGAGTAACCTGTACCAAAATCATCGATCGAGAGGCTAAAACCCACATCACTCAGTGCCGATAGTTTTCTAAGCGCCGCTTCAGGGTCACTCAACATCAGCGACTCTGTAATCTCAATTTGCATATCCTGGGGCGTTAAACCATAACCGGACAAGTAGTTCGCCCAACGCTGCGGTGCATCCACCTGATCCAGCACTTCCGGGGGCGAGCGGTTTATCGAGACCGTTAGGTCTGCGTTAGTAGTTTTGCGCACTTTAGCCAAGAATGCACAGGCGTGATGAAACATCACATCGCCTAAGTCTCGGACTAAACCAGTGCGCTCGCACACATCCACAAACTCCACCGGCGATACATGACCCAGAAGCGGATCATCCCATCGCGCTAGCGCTTCACATGCAACAATAGTCTCGTTCTTCAAAGAGACAATAGGCTGGTATACCGCGTATATTTTGCTCAGCCCGCCGTCCTTAGACAGCTGATTATAAACCTGCTGGAAACGTTCGGTGCGCTTGCGAATCGCTGGCGTAAAGTTGGCGTGGGTGTTACGGCCATTCTGCTTTGCTTGACTCAAGGCCATCGTGGCCGCATTAATTAACCCTTGCACATCACCCGCATCCGTCGGAAAAATACTAGCACCCGATGAGATCGTGATAGAGCTGGTATATCCCGCAACATTAACACCGCCTTTTAGGTAGGTTCGAAATGCATCGAGCGTGCCACGCCAGTTGCGTGTATCTGGTCCGGTAATAAAGAGCGCGAACTCATCAGCTCCCACCCGAGCAGCCATCGCGCCTCGCCCCATGATCGATCGAGCAGCCGAAGCAAAACGACGGATCACTCGATCTCCAATATCCTGCCCAAAGACATGGTTCACCGACTTAAAGTTATCGATATCCAACACGACGAAGACACCAATATCGCCAATGACCTTCAGGGCTTCTAGCTTCGCATTAACCTCGCGAATAAAGTGGGTCCGGTTCAGTAGCCGTGTGGACTCGTCATACTTCGATTGAAAATCTAGCAACCGCTGGCTGTGAACACTGTCAGTCACATCGCGGCTAAATCTGACATAGTGTTGAACCCGATCACTGGCAGGATCTTTGATCGCGATAACCCAAGACTCAAACGACCGAACCCCCAAATTGGGAATGATTTGCTCTTCGGTAACCGGTATCTCACTGAGGTGCGCTAGCGGGATAGCCGAACCTATCACTCGCTCAGCTGGCTGTGCAAAAATCGCTTCGAACGCTTTGTTCACTTTTTGTACCACAGCATTGGCATCGGTGATTACAATAGCCTCTCGCGCAGAGGCGTAAATATGCTCAGCCAGCAACAGCTCGTTGTTCTGGCGCTGTAACAGGTCTACCCGCTCATTGAGCTCAGCTTGGTGTTTAAGACGCTCGAGTTCGGTGCTTAGCCTAACGGCAAACAGTTCAAGTAAGCTCAGCGCCCAATCAGGTTCTAAAATTTGCCGCTCAAACAGCACATTAAGTAAGCCAATCTTCTCACCACGGTTGCTGGTGAGTACGACACCCATATAGGCATCAACATCCATCTCTGCGAGCACAATATCGGCTGGAAACAGGGCTTGAATATCACCGTTGAAAACACAGGCGCCATCCACAGTCAGCGAGTGGCATGGAGTATCTTTGAGCGAGTAAACAAAATGGCGTGCACGGGCACCGCGCTCCCACCCCGCGATCACTTCAGCTGAGTTAAGGTCGTCCGTTAGCCTGGCGATATAAACATATTGAGCTCCCAGCAGTTCAGCTAAGCGCGTTGTCAGCTCATTTAGAAAATCAGTACCAGTAAACTGGCTCACTTCCCTGATGACCAGAGCTAACGCTCTATCCTGCTCAATATCGTGCAAAGAGTTCATACTGCTGCTATCGCGGCTCCATAACGAAAGTGCAAGGTGGATACCATGAAGTATGTGCAGTGAAGCGGCAACTGTCCACTTTTAGGCACACGAAACCGATAGAAAGGAAGGAGGACGATAACACCGCCATACGCTCGCATGGCGGTATAACAAACCGTGCAGGACAGTTTACTGGTAGGCAGCGGTTACAGAGAACTCGACCAGTATTTCGGGGCGGGCCATACGTGCTTCAACACAGGCACGTGCTGGCTTGCCAATATTAGCCACCCAAGCATCCCACACGGCGTTCATGGCAGCGAAGTCTTTCATGTCACGAATGTAGATCGTTACAGACAACATCTCATCACGACTACTGCCGGCTTTCACCAGCAGGTCTTCGATCTTATCTAAACAGCGCTGCGTTTGTTCAGCGATATCCCACGCAGCATCGCCTGCTGTTTGACCGCACAGGTAAACAGTGCCTTGGTGTTTAACGATGCGGCTCATACGCTCGGTGGATTCAATACGTTCAATAGACATTATTACTCTCCAAAATTACTTATAAACTTTATGCACGCGGCGTGTAATGCCGGTAAATAGTGTGTAGGGAATAGTGCCACAGCGGTCTGCGATCTCATTCGCGCTGATCTGCTCACCCCAAAGCTCGACATGCGCACCACACTCGATACCCTCTAGCCCAGTTAAATCTACGGCTAGCATGTCCATAGATACCCGCCCAATAATGCGGCTTTTCTGGCCATTCACCATGACCGGTGTACCGGTACCGGCATAGCGTGGGTAACCATCTGCATATCCCATAGCAACCGTGCCAATACGCATCGGCTCTTCGCAGGTAAATGTGCAGCTATAACCTACCGACTCACCCGGCTCCAGATCCCGAATAGCGATCACCTCGGATGTCAACGACATCGCGGGCTTAAGCTGATCGGCAATCTCTTGCGGTGCAGCAAAGGGCGATGCGCCATAAAGCATAATGCCCGGACGCTGCCAACTACGGCGCGCCGTTGCATGAGCCATCGTCCCAGCGGAGTTAGCCATGCTGACTGGTGCTTCAATACCTTGGATTGCAGCATCAAAGGCCGCCACTTGCTCTGCGGTAACCGGCAACTCCGGCTCATCCGCTGATGAGAAGTGAGTCATCAGGGTCACAGATGCGGCTTGCGGCAACGCGACGAGGCGGTCATACGATTGGCGGTACTCTGATGGCAACACTCCTAAGCGATGCATACCACTATCCATCTTGAGCCAGAAGTGGATTGGGTGTGCTACGTCTGCCGCGGCAATTTGCTCAATCTGAGCTGGGCTGTGTACCGCACACCACAAGTTCTGTTCGCTGATATACGCGAGCTCATCGGGTGTGAAGAACCCTTCTAGCAACAGAATAGGCTTAACAATACCGGCCTCGCGCAGCTCAACAGCCTCCTCGATACATGCTACGCCGAAAGCATCAGCCTCATCCTCGAGCGCCTTTGCCACTTCAATAGCGCCGTGCCCGTATGCATTGGCTTTAATAATCGCCATCGCTTGCTGCTCGGGAGCCATCGACTTGGCCAGCCGATAGTTGTGACGAATCGCGTCTAAGTGAATCGTTGCCGTTGCTGCTCTTGCCATAAATCCTCCATACATGCGCTCAAGCGGCTATCGCCAGAGACGCCAAGCCCGGACAACAGGTCCGGGCTCTTTTCTTAAATATTATTAAATGAACTATCGGTATCGGGAGACTGACATCCCTTCTGGATCAATATCTGTGGGGCGTTTTGAGATAATGTCCGCCACAAACTTCGCCGAACCCAAAGACATCGTCCACCCTAGGGTGCCGTGGCCGGTGTTAAGGAATAGGTTGTCAAAGCGGGTTTCGCCCAGAATAGGTGTTCCATCCGGTGTCATCGGGCGTAACCCAGTCCAAAACTCTGCCTGATCAATGTCGCCGCCGCCTGGAAAGAGATCACCAACAACGTATTCAACATTAGCACGACGCTTCTCCATCAACTCTTTGTTATAAGAGGCAATCTCTGCGGTCCCGCCAACACGGATACGATCATCGAAGCGCGTTACCGCCACTTTGTAGGTTTCGTCCATGATGGTTGAGACAGGCGCGCGCGCAGCATCAATGATCGGCAGCGTCAGAGAGTAGCCCTTGATCGGATACACGGGCACTTTAACGTCGATCTGACTTAGCAGCGGCGTCGAGTAGCTCCCCATCGCGCAGAGGTAAGCATCCGCTGTTAAGCGGCCCGCAGACGTCGACACACTGCTAATTTTTCCGTTCTCAACATTGAGGCCAATCACCTCAGTTTTCATACGAAACTTCACGCCTAGCTCTTTACAGGCCTGTGCGAGTGCTGTTGTAAATTTGAAGCAATCGCCAGTTTCATCCCCCGGTAGGCGTAAGCCACCGACGATCTTATCTTGCACAAATCCTAACGCAGGCTCATGGCTTACGCAGCCAGCACGATCCAAAACCTGATAGTCAACACCGCACTCTTCCAGCACCGCAATGTCTTTCTTCGCCGCAGCGACCTGCTTTTCTGTCCGAAAAACCTGCAGTGTCCCGTTAGTGCGCTGATCATACGCAATTGCTTGCTCTTCACGAAGCGCCTTAAAGCAGTCGCGGCTGTATTCAGCTAAACGCATCATCCGTGCTTTATTGGTGTGGTAATCCGCTTCGTTGCAGTTGGAGATCATCTTAGACATCCAGCTGAGTGTGTTCAGGTCGATCTCTTTACCCTTAATCATGAGGGGAGCGAGGTCTTGCATCATCCATTTGATCGCTTTCATAGGCACGCCTGGCGCTGCCCACGGTGCAGAATATCCGGGCGAAACTTGGCCTGCGTTGGCATAACTTGTTTCAAGTGCAACCGCGACTTGGCGGTCCACAACCGTCACCTCATGGCCAGCCTTTGCCAGATACCAGGCGCTAGTTGTCCCAACCACGCCACCACCTAAAATAAGAACATGCATAGATAACCCCAATGATTATTTTTATGATCAGAGAAGTCGCCTATGATATATCCATTTAGTTTTATTTATTTTCTATATTTTAACAAAAAAGCAATATATTTTAATAAAAAACAAACAAAAAGCATAAAATCAACCCACAATCATAATCAAACTAAAAACCATATCGTCCGCGGCCTCTGTAACGATCAATAAGATCGCTTTCAGCTACTAGCGAGTAGGTTAAGCACCACGTTGAAACGATGCAAAAAAACACCTTGACCCTACGGTTTATAGGGGTTTCAAGCCTTATGCAAAGTAAAATAAAAATGAACTCTAAGAAGCCCCACTCGTCATTTACTTCTATAGTAACTACATAAAATACACGAGTTAGAGGCAGCACCTCGTGCTTTAAGTGATAGGAATCTGAGAGCTATAAAGGACGTGTATTATGCTCATTTTTCGGCAGGCGATCCGGTACCGGCGGATCCTACTGCTCATTGTCATCATGGCACTGGTAACGAGTTTAGCCACATCCACAGCGCTGTGGGCGTTGTATACCTCGACCTTCAATAACAAGAAAGATGACTTAACTGCCATCGTGACGATGAAGGCCAACTTGATCAACGCTGTAGCACGCTTCGATGCCATTCACGCCAGCGCCTCATTTCCTGAGGATCCTTTTGCGGCAACGCTCAGTCAAGTGATTGATGCAAACCAGCGTTACCATGGGTTCAGCCAGACGGGTGAGTTCATTCTCGCGCGCCTCGAAACGGAACAGATCTACTAGATCGTCCGTTCTCGGGCTGAAAATCCAGCGTTACAAAAGCGGGCAGTCATAGCCACTTCGGCAGCACTGCAAAAAGCTTTTGCGGGCGATACAGGTGTCATACTTGATCACGACTATCGAAACAGGCCTGTGTTAGCTGCCTATACGCCTCTTGAAAACCCTGAATATGCGCTAGTGGCTAAAATCGATCTGCAAGAAATCCAAGCACCTTTTTTTCGCGCGGCCTCAGTCAGCCTGACCGTCGCATTTGCCTTGATCATGCTTGCAGTGTACCTAATTCATCACCTTGCGAGCCCTTTGATTTTCCGCCTTGAAGCGCTGGTTGCGGAGCGGACTCGCGCACTACACGATACAAACAAAGAGCTAGCCCTTCGCTCGCAGCAAGACCACTTAACAGAGGTGTGTAACCGAAGCCACTTTTTTAACGTATTGAGCGCAAGCCGACGCCAAAGTGACACGCAACGCGCCATTCTCTTCATCGATTTAGACAAGTTTAAACCGATCAATGATGAGCTCGGGCATCATGTGGGGGATCAACTGCTACGCCACGCGGCTCAACGCTTTGTCAAAGCCGTTCGCCAGCACGATACAGTAGCCAGAATTGGCGGCGACGAATTCGCTATTTTGCTCAACAACATTGAGACCATCCACCACGCCATCGAAATCGCAACAGATATCACCTCTTTGATCCAACAACCCTTTTCTATCCAAAACCACCGCAACCTGCGTATCGGCTGCAGTATAGGGATCGCTCTAGACGACAATCCAAAAGAAACGGAAGAAGCGCTCGTCAGCCGTGCAGATACCGCGATGTATCACGCAAAAAGCTCTGACCACAGCAACATCGCCATCAGCTAACTCGCATCTCCAATGAGAAAACGGCTCACCTTTTTAGCCGTTTCAGGCCCTTTTTCACTCTTTTCTTGGCACAAGAGCCGCTTAGCTTAAGGAGCAAAGCCGCCAGGCTGCAAATAAATAACTTTGAAAACAAACACTTAAAAACCACATTTTTTATATGATACATTTTTACAAACTTTGAAAAAAATTTATGTATCATTTTATTTTTGTTCGATGTACATTAAGCCCATGGTATTACCAAGTATTAGGCCTAAAAGCTGGCAGCCTACGTATAAGTTAACAGCACGCCACACCATCAGACCTGATACATAAATGGTGCTATCGAAATAAAAATAAGTTTCATAGCGATAAAGAACCCGAGATCGGAGAGCAGAATATGACGCCCGAAGAACAAAATTTCATGCGCAAGATCGAGAACGAAGAGAAGATCGAGCCTAAGGACTGGATGCCTGAGGAGTACCGCAAGAACCTTATCCGTCAGATTTCACAGCACGCGCACTCTGAAGTTATCGGCATGCAGCCAGAAGGTAACTGGATCACCCGCGCTCCTTCTTTGCGCCGCAAAGCCGTTCTACTGTCCAAAGTACAGGATGAAGCAGGTCACGGCCTTTACCTATACAGTGCTTGCGAAACACTCGGCATCTCTCGTTCTGAGATGATCGAGCAGCTGCAAACGGGTAAAGCGAAATACTCCTCTATCTTTAACTACCCAACGCTGACTTGGGCAGATGTTGGTGCCATCGGCTGGCTAGTTGACGGCGCTGCTATCGTGAACCAAGTATCACTACAGCGTACCTCTTACGGCCCGTACTCCCGTGGCATGATCCGCATCTGTAAAGAAGAGTCTTTCCACCAGCGTCAGGGCTATGAAGCGATGCTGGCACTTGCGAAAGGTTCACCTGACCAAAAAGCGATGGCTCAAGACGCATTGAACCGTTTCTACTGGCCAGCGCTCATGATGTTCGGCCCTCACGACTCGGAATCTGCTCACTCTCAGAAGTCGATGGAGTGGAAGATCAAGCGTGAAACTAACGACGACCTGCGCCAGAAGTTTGTTGACCAAACAGTGAAGCAGATCGAAGTACTAGGACTTGAACACCCAGACAAGAACATCAAGTGGAATGAAGAGCGCGGTCACTACGACAGCTCTGACCTGAACTGGGATGAGTTCTGGAGCGTGATTGCCGGTAACGGCCACTGCAACCGCCAACGTATCGAGCACCACGTTGCTGCTCATGACGAAGGTGAGTGGGTACGTGATGCCATTACTGCATACAACGAGAAAAAGCGCGTTAAAAAAGCGCAAAACGCGGCGTAAGGGGAGCCTGAAATGACAAAAGTAACTGAGAAACTAGAACTATTTGAAGTGTTTGTTCGCTCTAAGCGCGGCTTGGATCACAAGCACGTTGGCTCCCTACACGCAGAAGATCACGAGCAAGCGCTTGAGTACGCGCGCGACTGCTACACGCGCCGTAGTGAAGGTGTAAGCATCTGGGTTGTTAAATCCAACGACATCTGCTCCTCTCAGGAAGACGATGCGGATTGCTTCTACGATCCAAGCGATGACAAGCCATACCGTCACGCGACTTACTACGTTCTGCCTGACCCAGTAAACAACATGTAATTGGCGGGGATAACAGAATGAGTGATATCAAAGCAGCAACGCTTGAATACGCAACCCGCCTAGGTGACG
Source organism: Neptunomonas sp. XY-337 (assembly GCF_004959845.1). Taxonomy (NCBI): domain Bacteria; kingdom Pseudomonadati; phylum Pseudomonadota; class Gammaproteobacteria; order Oceanospirillales; family Oceanospirillaceae; genus Neptunomonas; species Neptunomonas sp. XY-337. Next base: position 151,290 of record NZ_SPLL01000005.1, read on the forward strand.
ACTCGGTTGTTCTGGGTCACCGCATCTCTGAGTGGGTAAGCTATGGTCCTTTTCTAGAAGAAGACATCGCTTACGGCAACGTATCTCTGGACTACATTGGTCGCGCGCGTATGTTCTACACATACGCAGCTGAACTGGCTGATGATGGCCGCGACGAAGATGATTTCGCATTTATGCGCAATGATCGCGAATACCGCAACCTACTGTTGATGGAGATGCCGAAAGGCGACTTCGCCTACTCTCAGGTTCGCCAACTATTTGCAGATGTTTACTACACAGTTCTGCTACCAGAGCTGCTGCAATCTAAAGACGAAACATTGTCTGCGATTGCTGCAAAAGCGATCAAAGAAACGAAATACCACCTGCGCCGCAGCCGTGATTGGGTTTTGCGTTTGGGTGATGGCACAGAAGAGAGCCACAAGCGCACGCAGAAAGCGGTTGACCAACTGTGGGGCTACACACACGAGCTGTTCGACATGGATGAAACTGAGCAGTTGCTAGCCGACGAAGGTATCGGTGTTGATGTGTCCAAGCTACGTGACGCTTGGTTCAAAATGGTTAGCGACATTCTGACCGAAGCCACCCTAACTGTTCCAGAAGACAGCTGGGCTGTGCGTGGTGGCCGTACCGGTTACCACACAGAGAACCTAGGTCACATGCTAACAGAGATGCAAATCGTGCATCGCTCACACCCTGGATGTAAGTGGTAAAGCGTTATGAATGAAATCTCACTGATGCCGGAAGAGCAGTACCAGCGCTTGCAGCAACGCAACGCTGAAGATGTAAAGGAGCTCTGGAATCTGCTTGATCAGGTAAAAGACCCGGAAGTCCCAGTACTGAGCATTTGGGATCTTGGGATTCTGCGCAATATCGAACGTGACGGCGAACATATCGTCGTCACTATCACTCCAACGTACTCCGGTTGCCCTGCAATGGACAACATCAGCAGTGATGTAACCGAAGCACTAAATTCCGCAGGCTACAACGATGTCTTCATCAAAACATCGCTCTCCCCTGCTTGGAGTTCCGAGTGGATGTCAGCTGAAGGACGTCGCAAGCTTCGCAACTATGGTATCGCTCCTCCAGAGGATGCAGAGCTTGATGAAGACGGACTAACGCCAGACGCTCATGCGCAGTGCCCCCATTGCCAATCCCGCAATACGCGCCGGGTAAGTGAGTTTGGTTCAACGGCTTGTAAAGCACTCTTCCAGTGTAATGACTGCAACGAGCCATTTGACTACTTCAAAAAAATCTAGGGTCAACCCGATTTAAAATAATAGGTGAAGCAATGTCTGACACCAATTTTTACACACTTAAGGTTGCTGAAGTACAGCAGGAGACTGATTCAGCAATCGCGGTTACATTTGCTGTACCGCAAGAGCTAAAAGAGAAGTTCACCTTTATCCAAGGTCAATTTTTGACACTCCGTGCGATGATCGATGGTGAAGAGGTACGCCGCTCTTATTCCATCTGTTCAGGTATTACCGATGGACACATGCGCGTTGGTATCAAGCGCGTTGATGGTGGTAAGTTCTCGAACTATGCGAACGACAACTTTAAGCCAGGTATGTCTGTTGATGTGATGCCGCCACAGGGTAACTTCTACACAGAGCTGAATGCCGATAACGCGAAAAATTACATGTGCATCGCGGCAGGCTCAGGTATCACACCCATGATCTCGATCATGAAGTCGGTGCTAGACGTTGAGCCTAACAGCCGTGTTACGCTGATTTACGGCAACCTACGTAGCAATACCGTGATGTTCAAAGATGAGCTCAACTTCGTCAAAAACCGTTATATGGATCGCTTTCAGTGGATCAATATCATGGATTACGAAGATCAGGGCGCAGATCTTCTAAATGGTCGCATCGACAACAAAAAAGGTTATGCCCTTCAAAAGAGCGGCCTAATTAATATCAAGAACACCGATGAAGCGTTCATCTGTGGTCCTGAGGCGATGATGACTGAAGTATCCCGTGGCTTCCGCCTAGAGGGTTTAACGGACGATCAGATTCACTATGAGCTATTTGCAAGCTCCTCTGCTGATGCGAAAGCTACGCTTGAGAAAGCACAAGCGCGTGTTGCTCAGTACGGTGAAGAGAAAACTAGTAAAGTAACTGTTATGGCTGATGGCCGTTCGGTTATGTTTGACCTAGCAACGGTTGGCCAGAATATTCTGGATGCAGGTATGGAAGCAGGTATGGACCTGCCATACTCCTGTAAGGGCGGCGTTTGCTCAACATGTAAATGTAAGCTGGTTGAAGGTGAAGTTGAGATGGATATTTCGCACGGCCTTGAACAGCACGAGATTGAAGCTGGCTATGTTTTAAGCTGCCAAGCTCACCCGCTGACAGACACCGTAGTTGTCGATTTTGACGCTCGCTAATTGCCTCTGATAACAAAAAAGCCCAGCAATTGCTGGGCTTTTTTATACTCGCTTCAAGCCACCAGCATTCCAGTATCTGCAGAGTGTACGAGGTCATCGATCCAATCGTGCTCTAACAACACACTTTTACCAGGCAAACTCAAAAGGTGCCGTTGGCGTTCTCCTGAGTTGCTCTCAACAAACCGCGTGATCCAAATTTTGCCTTCGTCATCAATACGATCAACCGTGTGCACTTCGTTTAAGACAGAATAAAGAAGATTTATCTGACTGAGGCTATCAAAACGGTGCCGAGCAATATCGACTTGAACAATACGGACGGGCATACCCGCACAGATAGGAACCCCCTGAATATCAAAAACACTACGCGATAAACTATTGTTTTTCCCTGCAAAGATAGAATACTTCATGAATAACCACCGCATGACAACCAGAGCTAAATAGACTCAATGAACAGAGAAGAGACCATAACTACACCTCTTCTCAACTTTGCTTTTTCAACAGTAAATGCAGCTTAGTACGAAATTACTTTTTTGCCCTAAATTAATAGCAATTCGCGTCATATCCCCGCTTCAAGCCGCTAAAACTGAGCCTAACTTGCAACAAGATGTCTCTAGTAAGCGACGATCATGAAATGCTGCACCGATCAACCAAATATACAATCGACTGGTAATCAATTCCGGAGTGCTCGCTAAGGCCGATCTCACAGGTGCGGCTGGTGGAATAGCCCGACTCACAGTGGCCCACCTGTTTCGCCAACGTGCTCAGCGCAGAAGCATTCAGCTCCGGAGTAGTGAAGCCCTTATCGCCAGCAAAACCACAGCAGGTAACCTGCTCAGGCACCACCACGTTATCGCTACAGGCCTGCATAATCGCTAGGGTTTTATCGGCCAAACCAAGTCGTCGCGCAGAGCAGGTAATATGCAATGCCACCGGCTCGGATTGCTTCTGCAGTGGTAGCTTATCCAGCAGGTAGCTGTGGATAAACTCAACCGGCTCAAACAGTGTTACCTTGCTGTGTTGCTCGGCCATATGTTCTTTCAGGCGCATTACACAGGGGCTGGTGTCACAGTAGACCGGTATCTCCCCTTGCTGCGTAGCGTCTTCCAGCATCGCCAGTGTCTGGGCAGCTTTCTGCTCAGCCTGATCAAACATACCCTTACTTTTAAACGGCATACCACAACACTGGTCACCTAAACCTGTTGGGTAAATCACCTCGTAACCCGCTCGTTGCAATAGCTTTTCGGTAACCTGCTGTAGCGATTGCTGGAACTCTGCGCCACGCGCCGGGCCCATGGTACGGCTGGCACAGCTTGGCAGGTAGACCACTTTCAGTTTTGGCTCGCTGCTCTGTGGTGTGCTGTCAGTTACGGCATCAGTGGTGATCAGTTGCTGAGGTTTGATTTTCGGAGCCGCTGTCGGGGTAGATGGGCTCCAGTGGCCTATGCGGTTACCAGATAGCTTACGCGCACTGCAGGTGACTGCCCCCATCGCTTTACTGCCCAGCAGGCGGTGGCCGCCATCGGCAATACCAAAAGCGGTGCGTGCAGCCGAAGCCAGACCACCGAAATGATCGGCCGCCCACTGCGCCATATTGCTGTGGCTGACGTTGCGTTCATGGCGCAGATCGCGGATCAGATCGCCGGTGTTGATCTTTACCGGACAGACGGTGGAGCAAAGACCGCAGCCCGCGCAGGTATCGATACCCATATAATCGTATTGATCAGAGAACTGATCAGCGTCTTTGCCTTCCAGTCGCATCAGTTCGCGGCGAGCAATAATGCGCTGACGCGGACTCAAAGTTAGGTTACGCGATGGACACATCCTCTCGCAGAAACCACATTCGATGCACTGGTCAACCACGTCGCTCACTTGTGCCAACGGTTTGAGATTGCGGATATGCAACTGCGGATCATTGGTGATCATGACATCCGGGTTCAGAATCCCTTGCGGGTCGAACAACTGCTTGATTGAGCGCATGATGTGATAGGCCTCATCGCCCCACTCCGCCTGCACATAAGGCGCCATATTACGGCCAGTGCCGTGCTCGGCTTTCAGGGAGCCGTCGTAGCGCTCCACCACCATCTTGCACACCACATCCATGAATTCATGGTAGCGCTGTACCTCGGCGTCGGTTTGGAAACCCTGAGAGAAGATAAAGTGCAGATTGCCATCTAGTGCGTGGCCATAGATCACACCATCATCATAGTTATACTGCTGCATCAGTTGCTGCAACTCGACCAGCGCATCAGCCAGCGACTCAATAGGAAAGGCAACATCTTCAATAAGTGCAGTGGTGCCCGCTGGACGTGTAGCACCAACAGCGGGAAAGATCCCTTTGCGCACCTGCCAGTAAGCAGAATACTCCTCTGGGCGGTCGGTAAACTGTGCCGGAACTGCCAGCTCCAGATCAGCGATCATCGCTTCTACTTCCGCCACCTGTTGCCATAGCTGTTCTTTATTGTTGGACTCGACCTGCACCAACAGCGCGGTGGCACCAGTGGGAATATCCGCAAGATAACCCGGTACGCCGTCCATATGCTGTACCGCTTTCAATGCGTAGTAGTCGATCATCTCGGCGGCGCTGACTGGCGCCTTATCCAGCTTGAATCGAGTAACGGCGACGCCGGCATTGCGAATATCGTTAAACACCAAGAAAGCGGAAGCTTTATAGGGCTGAATCGCAATACTGCGATGAGTTATCTCGGAGATAAAGCCCAGCGTACCCTCGGAGCCGATCATCAGGTGAGCCAACATATCGATCGGGTCATCATACTCCAGCAGGCTACGCAGGCCGTAGCCGGTGGTATTTTTGATCTGATATTTACGCGCGACGCGCTCCGCTAACGCTGGGTTACTGCGCAGTTGATCAGCCAGCTGCTCAATACCAGCTAGCAATGGCCCCTGCACCTGACGAAAGGCCTTGCGACTGAGCGGATCAGCAGTATCCAGCACTGTGCCATCCAGCAGCACCAGCCGCATGCTCTCCATCATGGTGTAGGTGTCGAGCGAGTTCATTCCAGCGGCATTGTTAATCGCCATACCACCGACAGTTGCGGCATCAATAGAGGCAGGCATGAGCGCCAGCATCCGCTGGTGCGGTGCCAGCGCTCGGTTAGCTTCGCTGCCCAACACGCCACATTGCATCTTAATTCGCGCGCCGTTTTCCAGCACCGTTAGGTCTTTCCAGTCAGAAGTCAGCGCTAACATGATCGAATCAGTGATCGACTGGCCAGATAAACTGGTACCAGAGCCACGGAAACAGATCGGCAATGCTAGCTCAGCGGCCAACCGCATCAGCGCGATCATCTCTGCTTCATCCTTTACCTGCACGAGTATTTTCGGCACCAAGCGATAGAAACTGGCATCAGTACCATAGGCCAAGGTGCGAAAGCGATCGGTAATCAGGCGCTCTTCGGGAATAAAACTTTTAGCCTGCTGGTAAAATTGCTGGTAGTTGGCAGTAAGCATAGAGCGCTCCATGACGAGTTGGTGGAAGCTCTAGAGTATAAAAAGCCATTTATGCTAAATTAATAGAAACAATAGAATCTTATAGTTTCTTTTTCTTATGTAATTAGCAGGAGATTTATTGCCTATGCGAGTGGATGATTTAATGCTGTTTGCTTTGGTTGTCAGACTTAAGTCATTTCGTGCTGCCGCGGAGCAACGTGGCGTAGCAAGCTCGGTAGTCAGCAAACATATTTCTCGCCTTGAGGCAGACCTTGGCACCCAACTTTTGCGGCGTAGCACTCGCAAGTTAAGCCTCACTGAAGCCGGTGAGTTACTCTATCGCCACTGCCAAAAGCTCGAACACAGCGTAGAGCTTGCGAATGAGGAGCTCAGCGCCTATCAATCTGAACCTTCTGGCGTTTTACGGATCAGCGCGCCGGGCGTCTCGGGGCAGCTATTTTTACCTAAGGTTATTCGTCGTTACATGGCACTTTACCCCGACGTTGAGATTGATATGGTGATCCAAGACCGATTTGATGACCTTATCGAGCAAGGTTATGATCTTGCTATTCGCACCGGCGATTTAGAAGACTCTAGCTTGATATGTAAACGCCTAGTAACCTCCTGCTGGCATGCATTTGCATCTCCTAGCTATCTTCAAGCGCATGGCACGCCCACCTGTTTATCAGACCTCGCGGATCATGAGTGCCTACTCTTTAGTCATCAACAAACCGGCGATAGTGGCTGGCCCTACTTATCGCCCGAAGGCGAGGCTGCCGTCAGCGTTAGCGGCCGCTTTCGCGCTAACTCGCTGCTCGCTCTTTGTGAAGGTGCACTTGATGGTATCGGGATCGCTTTCTTACCTCTTTATATGGCAAGACACGAGCGTGCTGCGGGCACACTGGTACCTGTATTAGAGCACCAGCTATATCGGCGCGTTGGTATCTATGCACTTTACCCTCAAAGCCGCTACTTACCGCCCAAGACACGCGCTTTCATTGAACTATTAACGCAGATGTTCGCCGCAGAATCAGCGCTCTTTCATCATTAGCACTCCCAGAGTTACGACTAGCTTCTTATCGAACGCGCGGCGCGGCTAGTATATAATTTCACTATTTCGCCCCATTTAGCACTCTTATCGACATTTATCGCCACCTAAAGTGGTGAACAACGTAATAAGACTCATTGCGGCCATATTGGCTCAACGGTTATCACTCGCTACATGTGACGCGAAACGACGTAAACAACGGAAAACCAGCACTTGCAAAACACTGTAGAATCAAGCTCTAAGCCAATGAACACGCGGGATATACTGGACCGGCGCTTCTGTGTTGCGCCTATGATGGACTGGACAGACAGACACTGCCGGGCCTTTCATCGCACCCTCTCTAAACATGCTGTTCTCTACACCGAGATGGTCACCACAGGCGCTATTATCTTTGGCGATCAAGAGCGGCACTTGGCCTTTAACGACACCGAACACCCAGTAGCACTTCAGCTAGGTGGTAGTAACCCAGAAGAGCTGGCCAAAAGCTGCCAAATTGCGGAGCGCTATGGTTATGACGAAATCAACCTAAATGTCGGCTGCCCGAGTGATCGTGTGCAGAACAACATGATAGGTGCTTGCTTGATGGCACATCCCGAGCTAGTGAAAGATTGCATGATTGCCATGCGTGAAGCCACCCAACTGCCCGTCACAATTAAGCACCGCCTTGGCATTGACGACTTAGATAACGACCAGCACCTGCACAACTTCGTGGCGACCGTAGCAGAATCAGGCTGCAAAACTTTTATTGTCCATGCCCGCAAAGCGATCTTGGCTGGGTTAAGCCCAAAAGAGAATCGCGATGTTCCGCCTCTGCAGTACGACCGAGTCTATAAGCTAAAAGCGCTGTTTCCGGATCTCGAAATCATTATAAATGGCGGGATCAAAACGCTCTCTGATAGTGAAACACACTTGCAACATGTTGATGGCGTGATGCTTGGTCGAGAAGCCTATCATAACCCCTACTTAATGGCCGATGTCGACCACACGATTTACGGGGCCCCGTCGGCAGAGGTAAGCCGCAGCGACATACTGCGAAACTATGTGCCGTACATTGAGCAACAGCTGAGTTTAGGGGTACCGCTAAACCATATCTCCCGACACATATTAGGTCTGTTTCATGGCGTTCGGGGTGGTAAGCAGTTTCGTCGTCATATCAGCGAGCAAGCCCATAAACCGGGCGCTATGATCAATGTTATTTTAGATGCACTCGATAAAGTGCATGAAGAACCGAAAAAGGACTAGAACGTGGAAAACCAGTTAGCCCAACTCAAACAGATGACGGATGTGGTTGCCGACACCGGCGATATTGATGCGATTCAGCTTTACACGCCACTTGATGCAACAACAAACCCATCTTTGCTGCTAAAAGCCGCCGCATTACCCCGTTATCAGCCGCTACTCTCTGCCGCAAAAGTTTGGGCACAAAGCCAATCGGATGACTCGAGCGAGCAGCTCAACCTCATGGTCCAGAAACTCAACGTTCTCATTGGCACAGAGATTCTGCGTATCATCCCTGGGCGCATTTCTACGGAGGTGGACGCACGCTTATCCTTCGACCGCGACGCCACTATTGCTCAAGCCAAGCGCTTGATTGCTCTCTATGAAGAAGCAGGAATCAGCCGGGAGCGCGTATTAATTAAGATCGCCTCTACATGGGAAGGGATTGAAGCTGCCAAAGCGCTGGAAGCACAAGGCATCAACTGCAACCTTACGCTGCTTTTCAGCTTTGCGCAGGCCGCGGCATGTGCGGAAGCAGGTGTGTACCTTATTTCACCCTTTGTCGGTCGAATCTTGGATTGGTTTAAACAAAATAACAGCGACATCGTTTATACCGCTGAAAACGACCCAGGCGTTGAATCAGTCACCAAGATTTACAACTACTACAAGGCTAATGGCTACAAAACTATTGTCATGGGCGCAAGCTTTAGAAACATTGGCGAAATCCAGCAGCTGGCAGGCTGTGATAGATTGACTATCAGCCCGAACTTACTGGAAGAGCTCGCAAAAACAACAGCACCGCTTGAACAAAAGCTAACGCAAGCGAACGGCAAGTCGGAGCAACAAAAAATCGTTTTAGATGAAAAAGGCTTCCGCTGGGCCATGAACCAAGATGCAATGGCCACAGAAAAACTAGCTGAAGGAATACGCAACTTTGCAGCGGATCAAGAAAAATTAGAGAAGCTTCTTAGCGAGATATAGAAAAAAGCAAAGGGCTCTGTCGCATCCTGCTACGAGCCCTTCCCCTGCGATCCTTGCAGGTCACTACTAACATCCCGTTGTAGTTGTCCGAGGTTCATTCCATATTGAATCACCAAATCCTTCTGGCGTACATCCGTGTAACCTCACTGACAGGGCTTATGTTACGACCTTCACGGGGTTTAAAATATAGGAAAAGTTCTTAATTTCTCTATACCCCTATAATGCTTTAGTTCTAACTTTTCTCTAAAGTTTGCACCAAACTACTGAACGCTTCAAAGTTGTTCCTATTCATCGACATTAAAACACGATGAGCGTTGATGATTCTTTGCTGCATATCTTCAGCAGCCTCTTGAACAACATCTAACTTATCAGCAGCCAAATGTGAGCACTCTAAACACTCTGACATTAAAAACACTTGATCAAAGCCCATGCACTTCAATGTATGATTAATGTCTCCGTTGGTAGAGATCAATACCGGCATTTGCAGGTCCTGTATCTGCGCCTTATTTGCTAACTTAGCAATCAAGCCTAACGTAGTGCTATCGAGACAGTCTGATTCAGTCAAATCAACGAGAATGTCGTCAAATTCTTGATGTGCAAATGCATCTTCAATATGCAGATCTAATGATGTACATAACGTAAGCCTCACATCTCCAACAAATCGAAGAATGTAGTGTCCATCATGAATACCATGATAGATTGCTCCCTCAGTCATAACTTGCCTCGCGATACGTGCATAACGGTTAAATCGTCGGCGCGCTCGTTGCTATTCTCGTGTACTCGAATCAGTCGGTCAGATAATGACTCAAAATCATTCGCCATCGACTGAACCAAATTAGATAGGCGCTTTCGCTTCTTGTCTACACTTTGCTCTGGTAGCAGATCAAACACACCATCTGAACAAAGCACTAAAGTAAAGTCTGTTGGCAGCACCACACTAGACTCAGAAAAGGTAGGGTTAGGAAACAGACCTACCGCCATACTCTGACATTTTAGCTCCGTCACTGCATCACGGGTTATCAAAATAGGAGCAGGATGATGCCCCGCTACGGTATAGAGCAACGTCTGCAATTTCGCATCAAAAAGACAAATAACGATGGTCAGATGTTTATCTAAAGAGAGACTAACGAGTTCTTTGTTAATGCGCTCAGCAATATGCTTTGGTGATAATATGTCAAAACTGGATCGCCTGTGATAATTACGCACCAAACGACTCATTAAGTTTTTTAACAGTACAGTAACCAATGCAGACGATGCACCATGGCCGGAGACATCGGCAAGATAAAATATCGTTAAGCTATCATTGACACTAATCACATCAACAAAGTCACCGCTCACAATAAGCGACGGCATTAGGTCATACTGAAAAGTCAGACCATTGATCGACTCTAAGGCAGCAGGTAACAGCTTCTTCTGCACCTGATAGGCGGCTCGCTGGTCCTCTTCCAACTCTGCAATGCTATTTTCAAGCTGCTCTTGATACGACGGCCCGCCCGCTGCAGCTTGGCAAAGTCTTAACGCTGTAGTCAACCATGCCTCGAAACAACTCAGGTCCTGATCTATTGCTGCAAGGCTGAAGGCATTACTAAAACCTGCGCGCAGCGCCGACAAAGCGAAATCTCCAGATAGCGCGTTGGGAACGATTGCAACTTTAAGTGCGTCAGATGGTAATGACTCTAGAACGAGGTTCGCTTGTTCAGGCAGAGAAACAAAAACAACAAACAAACCAATATCAGATAGGGGCACTCGATCAGAGATATGAGGTACCAGATCGAATCCAGCACCTTTCAAGGAAGACTTTAAAGTCTCAGTGCTTAGCTCATCGGGGAAACCAATAAGGGCAGCTTTAACACCTAAATAAAGCATCGCTCACGCACTGCTCGGGCCTAAAAGTCACTCTCATCAAACTGCTGGTCAAAACGCCCATCCTGCACAAGAAACTCTCGTCTTTGCATATAAGCATCACGTACGAAAACGTATTCATCGCCACTTACGAGTCGCTCTGCGGGGAAGAGCTGAACCCGACGATCTAATAGTCGCAACCCTGTACCCACATTTTTAGAGTCAGTTGGCTTAGCTTCCCTACCCCAAACATCCGTGTTGATATCAACAGCCAAACCAACGGTATCTCGTACATTTGAAGGACCGAGCAAAGGCAGAACGACGTAAGGCCCGGATGGTGCCCCCCAATAGCCAAGCGTTTGACCAAAGTCTTCGGTCTGTTCTCGCAAACCCATGGGGGTCGCCACATCAAGAACACCACCCAAACCAAAGGTTGTATTAAACATAATACGCGATAACGATATAGCTGAAGCCTCACCTTTCAGCTGTAAGGCGCTGTTTAGCAATGTTGTGACATCGCCAATATTCGAAAAGAAGTTATGTACTCCCTTCTCAACAAGATCTGGCGTAACGCTAGTATAAGCTTGAGCTAACGGCTTGTAGACGACACGATCTACGGCCTTGTTGAAGCTATAAACACTTCGGTTAAAGCCTTCTAGAGGGTCTACGTCACTGTCAGCACTCGCAGGTTGGAGCGAGATTACACCAACCATTGCAACCGCCGAAAAAAAACGCTTATAAGTGAACGTAAACATAACAGAGCCCTAGATACGAAATAAAATGCAAGTTTAAGTCATACAGAGATAAATAAAAACCTATAAGTTTTTAGCTAAGCTCAGTATCAGATATACCATAAACGCAAAAAGACTCCCGAAGGAGTCTTTTTTTAGAGCTATCTAATCTTAAGAGATTAGAAGTCTACACGCATACCTACAGAGATAGCGTCTTTCTTGCCCATGTCTTCTGCGTCATCGTTAACTTCGTAGATGTTAGCGAATACACGAGACTGCTTGCCTAGTTTTTGCTGAACTTCTAGACCGAAACCGTTACCATCGTTGTCGAAGTCGATGTAGTTAGCCAAAACTTTAGTGTCGCCGAAAGCGTAAGAACCAGCTAGTTCCCACTGCTTAACGTCAGCAGCTTCTTTGTCTTGGTACAAAGCAGCAACGTATAGAGGACCTGCAGCGTAAGCAGCAGATACAGCAGTCATGTCGTTGTCAGACGCTTCGTCTGTCAGCAAAGATGCACCAACTGTGAAGCCAGCAACAGAGTACTTAGCTGCAACGTTGTACGCGTCAACGTCTTCGCCATTAGCGTTGTCATCAGCGATTGCAACCAAAGCGCCTTGGAAACCGCCCATTTCTGGAGAAACGTAAGCGATAGCGTTACCAGTACGGAAAACGTCTTGTGTTGGAGCAGTAGACTTACCGTCTAGGATATCAGTAGCGCCAGTTACGAATGTGTAGTAAGGAGTCCACTGTTGACCGATTGCAGCAGTACCGAAACCGCCAGTCAGGCCAACGTAAGCCAGACGACCTGCACCGAAGTCAGCGCCGTCAGCAGTGTTTACTTTCCACTCGCCACGGTAGATAGCTTTAACGCCGTCGATACCAGTGTCAACAGAACCTTTGATACCGATACGAGAAGAGTTATCAGCAACGTTTAATTCGCTGTCTTCTTGGTCAACAACCATTACACGCAAAGAGCCGTACAGTGTAGCGTCAGCTTGCGCAACCATTGGAGCAGCCAGAGCGCCAGCAACAGCCAGAGCGATCAGTGACTTTTTCATCAACATTTCCCCTTCAATATTCAACATACTAGTAGTGAATTCTAGTTTTTCTTGATGCCTGCCCAAATAAATGAACACAGCTAACCAAGAAAATACTATACATTTCGAATATTTCAAACAAATGAAAGATATTTTTTTAGTTTCTTTCACTTGTTTATTCGTATTACTTTTTATTTAACCCGCCAAATTCCTTGGCACGTCGATTTAAATTAGGCGCATTACAGCACACGCATTGTATCAGTGCAACCCCCAAGGAACTCAAATCGTTAGCAAACCTTAACAGCGTCTGATTCATTGATTCTAATCACTTTGTAGCTGATTCCAACGCTGCTTCACACGCTTGTCAGACACGACTTCAGCCGTGCCTAACTGCTGTGCGAAAAGGTGTACGCGGTACTCTTCCAAATACCATCTAAAGCTATCTAAACGCTCATCCCATTGCCCTAGTTTAAGCAAGCTTTCTGCACGTTGTTCATAACGGCTCATGTAGCTTTGCAACTGTTCACTAAAGTGTCTTTGTTGAGTTAGCTCCCGAGGATATTTTTCTAAGCGAATTTCAACAGCTTTCATATATCTTGGGTACTCTTTGAGGTTTTGCCACGATATATGGGCAAGGTACCCTTTGTAGACCAGCCGTTGAACTTGCTGTTTGATATCTCCCAAAATGGTCACTGAATCAAATCCAACTTGTTTATTGAGCGCTTTTTGTACCTCATGGTAGGAGCGATGCACCTCAAAAGATAATGCCGCCACCTCTTTCACAGTATCGACAAGATCGCGCTTCACCGCTGCCAACGCGGCATTAAAAGCCGACTGACTTCTCACCATCTGCTTGTCTAAACAGGCAATACGCTTGATGGCTGCGATGACCAGATCATCTTCTAATTGCTTCTTAGTATAGACCTTACTTACGAAGAGCAGATTCTGATTTAGAGCCTTGAGGCTGGATTTGGCGGCACGAACTTGGCTATTCGCCGACAAAATCATCAGACGACAGATACCTTGTACTGTCTCTTTTGCAGCAAGGTCGGGAGACATAGCTACGGTCAGCTCAACAGAGTCCCCTCTATCCACCAACATAGGCCAAGCATCAACGTACAATCCACCTGCCTGTTTGATCTGTATCTTCTCTTCGAGATCTTCGAAGTCCCAACGGGTAAGCCCCTTCCTACCCCATTGGTCGCCTGGTGCACTTTTGATCTCCTCGTCAGCTAGATGCCCATACTCGGCGCACAACGCTTCCCAATCGCGGCTTTGGGCAATCACCTTGCCCTTGGCATCCACAAGCTTTAAGTTGAAGAGATAATGACCATCCAATGCGACATCACGTAACGCATTCGGATCAATACGCACACCACCGATACGCAGTAATTGGTGGGCCATCGCTTCGAATAGATCGCCATCAGCAAAAACCATCGCTTCCGCCACCGCATTTGCGTAATCGGGCACAGGAACGAAGTTTTTACGCAGTTGTTTAGGCAACCCACGTAGCAACGCTTCACACTTATCCCGTAACATCCCTGGTACAAGCCAAGGTAAACGCATCATAGGCAGCTGCTTTAGCAAAGCGACCGGCACATGAACCGACACACCATCGTCTGGAGCTGCGGGATCAAAATGGTAACTCAACTTTAATTGAACGCCTCTATGGGGCAATGTATCAGGATAGGCTCCTTTACTGACGTGAGTATCAGAGCGCTGCAAGATATCGCTTTTGGTCAGAAAGAGTACCTTGGGAGCGTCGGCTTCAACTTTCTGCCGCCACTGTTCAAACCCTGCGCCATTCACAATGTGGCTGCCATCAAGCTCTGCAAACTTCTGATGATAGAAACCAAATAGAGCCTCTTCATCAACCAGCAGGTCTCGACGGCGCGACTTCGCTTCAAGCAGCTCAACGTGCTCAAGTAGTTGACGATTGTGTTTGAAAAACGGGCCTCGTGTATGGAAATCACCTTCAACTAACGCGCAGCGGATAAAAATTTCGTGGGCTACTTCTGGATCGATGCGGCCATAATTGATGTTGCGCTTGGGCACGATCAACAATCCAAACAGGGATACTTGCTCAGTCGCTACCACCTGCGCCCGCTTCTTGTTCCAGCGAGGCTCAATGTAAGATCGTTTCACCAAATGCTTTGCGAGCGGTTCAGCCCAAACTGGATCGATACGCGCCACCATGCGGGCATACAATTTAGAGGTCTCAACCAGTTCTGCTGCCATAACCCATTTGGGCGGCTTTTTGAACTGGCTTGAAGCAGGAAAAATATGGAAGCGCCGGTTTCGTGCTCCCAAGAACTCTTTGTTCTCTTGCTTAAAGCCCATATGGCTGAGCAATCCCGCCAATAATGCAGTATGCACCGCTTGGTAAGTGGCTGGCTCTTTATTGTCGGCCATACTTAGCTGCTTACAGCTGATATGCAACTGCCGATGAGTATCACGCCATTCACGCATGCGCATAAAAGAGAGGAAGTGTTTAGTACAGAACTTACGCAGCTGGTTTTGAGAAAGCTCCTGACGCTGCTCTTCGTAAAGGTTCCAAAGGTTAACCATCGTCATGAAGTCAGAGTCTTCGTGCTCATACTCTTTATGACGCTGATCGGCGGCTTGCTTTTTATCCGCTGGTCGCTCGCGCGGATCTTGCACACTCAGCGCACTGGCAATAATAAGCACCTCATGCAGCGCTCCTTGGTGCTCAGCTTCGACAATCATACGCGCAATACGAGGATCTACAGGCAGCTTACTGAGCTTTTTCCCTAAGCTGGTCATCTTACGCTGCGTGGTGACAGCGCCAAGCTCTTCAAGAAGCTTAAAACCATCATTGATATAGCGGCGATCTGGCGGATCTATAAAAGGAAACTGAGCAATATCACCCAAGCGCAAATTTAGCATCTGCAAAATAACCGCCGCTAGATTGGTACGCCGAATCTCAGCATCAGTGAACTCGGGACGCTGTTGGAAATCATCTTCACTGTATAAACGAATACACGTACCGGGGGCGATACGTCCGCAGCGGCCAGCCCGCTGATTAGCGCTAGCTTGCGAGATCAGCTCAATCGGAAGACGCTGTACTTTCGAGCGATAACTGTAGCGGGAGATACGCGCCACACCGGTATCAATAACATAACGAATATTGGGCACCGTCACTGATGTTTCCGCCACGTTCGTTGCCAACACAACTCGCCGTCCAGCATCACGTTTACCCTGAAAGATACGGTTCTGCTCCGCTACACTCAGCCTTGCATACAGTGGCATAATTTCCGTGTCTTTCAGTGCCGCTTTACGCAAGCGCTCAGCGGTTTCGCGGATCTCACGCTCTCCACTCAGAAACACCAAGATATCCCTTGGCCCTTGAGTTTTACCCTTATCTAGCTGAATAATCTCTTCTACTGCATCGAGAATACCCTCTTGCTGGGTACGATCTTGCTGTTCCTCTTGCGCATCTTCACTCAATAAAGGGCGATAGAGCACCTCAACCGGATAGGTTCGACCGGACACTTCGATGACCGGCGCATCGTTAAAGTGTTTTGAGAATCGCTCCAGATCAATGGTGGCCGAGGTAATAATGAGCTTTAAATCGGGGCGTTTGAGCAGAATACGCTTGAGGTAACCCAGCAGGAAATCGATGTTTAAGCTACGCTCGTGAGCCTCATCAATAATGAGTGTTTGGTAACGCGAAAAGAGCGGATCATGTTGGCTTTCTGCCAGCAGAATACCGTCGGTCATCAACTTGATTTGCGATGCATCACTGACTTGATCAGTAAAGCGCACTTGATAGCCGACCATTTGGCCCACTTCAGTTTTCAACTCATCGGCGATGCGCGTCGCAACCGTTCGCGCAGCAAGACGGCGCGGCTGGGTATGACCGATCAACCCGAAACGCCCTAAACCCAACTCCATACAAATTTTGGGCAATTGGGTTGTTTTACCGGAACCTGTTTCACCCGCGATCACCACAACTTGATGCTTTTCGATCAGGGCGGCAATCTCTTCGCGCTTCTGTGAGATAGGGAGATCAGGGTAGTCGATTTTACCCACGGCTGCTGTACGCTCTGTTACAAGCTGAGAACTCTTCTCGAACATGGCGACGAACTCTGCTTCAAGCTTATCGATCGGTTGGCTTTTAGCTTCGCGCTCAACGATTTTATCCAGCTTACGGCGCAACGCCGCACGATCTTTGATTAAACATTCATCAAACTTGGCTGAAACAGCAGCAATAGCATCTCTCAAAGGGTGTTCCTTTAGACGTTTATCTGTCGAAATTATCTGGTGGGAAGGGTAACAGCGTACGCTGGCTAAATGCCAGCGGATCAGGTGTCAGTGTTACTGCAGGGCAGACGGTAGATAGCTGACCGGCTTACATCATCGTTAACAGATTAATCGGCCGCAACAGCATTGCTCGTCAGGTGAAGCTGATCAACACCATCGCGAAACAGCACTAGCTCGCCACTTTGCAAAGCGGTCCACTGTTCATTATCGGTGAGAGGTTCTGTTGCAATGACTGTCACGATATCGTTTGGAGTGGTCTCTTTGCAAAAGTCGACGGTGAGTTCGTCATCCATCAACGTGGCTTCACCGAACGGAGCGCGGCGTGTAAGCCATGACAGTTTGCTCGAGCAATACGCATAGAGCAGTGAGGAGTCAGACAGCAACATATTGTATACGCCTAACGCACGCAGCTGTTCGCAACACTGGTGGATAAAGTCGCTCAGTGCCGCCAGATCTGCCGGCCGCTCAGGGAAGCGCTCGCGAATCTGCCCGAGTAACCAGCAAAATGCGTATTCGCTATCAGTACTACCGACTGGCTTATAGAAGCTCAGCGGCAAATCAAACAAGCCTTTATCGAGCTGGCCGTTGTGTGCGAACACCCACGTGTAACCCCAGAGTTCACGCATAAATGGGTGCGTGTTCTCTAAACAGACCGAGCCTACGTTGGCTTGGCGGATATGGCTGATCACCGACAGGCTTTTAATCGGATGCTCTTTGATGAGCTGAGCAATCCGCGACTGGCAGCTAGGCTCGGGGTCGTGAAATGAGCGAACACCCTTACCTTCGTAGAAGGCGATTCCCCAACCGTCGCGATGTGGCCCAGTGCCGCCACCGCGCCGCATCAAACCGCTAAAACTAAAGCAGATGTCCGTTGGGACATTTGCGCTCATACCTAATAGTTCACACATAATAGCAGAATTAAGAAGACTCGGAAGGCAGGGTTATCTTATCAGGGAGAGAGTCGATCGCTTCAACTCCCGCTTTATACTCAGAGGCTTCCAGAGTCCGCCCGATACTTGTCTCGGGCTGGCGGCGCTCTCCTAAAAAGCAGCCTGCAGGATCAATTGCCATGGTCTTGCTAAGTACCGTTGCACGTACCTGGCCACCCTTTTCAATATGCAGCTCATCGCATACCACCTCTCCTTCAAGAAGACCAGAAACCATGATCTGCTTAGCTTTGATGCTACCCGTCACATGGCCGGACTTTCCGATTGAGATATCATCCAACGAGCTGATGCTGCCATCAAACATACCGTCTATGTGCATCTTTCCGATGATACTCATGTCACCGGTAAACTTGTTACCTTCAGCGATGATCGTTATGGCTGAGCGGATTGATTTAGCGGATACAGATTTTTTAAGGATGCCCATTTAACACTCTTTACGTTTGAAAAAATTGTATCGAAATTGGCGATATTCCAAGACACAAAATGCGCCGGATCCAGCGGTTTATAAAGGTATCTTACCTCATAATGCAGATGCGGGCCTGTCGACTTACCCGTATTGCCACTTTCAGCGATCTTCTGCCCTTTGTGAACCAGCTCACCCTGCTTCACGTTGGTGGAATTTAGGTGCGTATACACTGTTTTAAAGCCAAAATTATGCAGTACAACCACCTGTTTACCGTAGCCGTCGCCTTTATTGCCTGCATACTCCACAACACCATCTGCCGTAACATAAACAGGAGTACCGATGTTAGCTTTGTAATCAATACCGTTATGCATAATACGCCGCTTCTTAATAGGGTGCATCCGCATACCAAACTTGTCGGTGATACGCAGCGGCTGAATCGGTAGCCCGTTTGGAATACTGTTCAGCATAAAGAGGCGCTGATTCGCCATCAATGTGAGCTGTTCTAAGCGTTCAGGGGTGACCTCTTCTGTGGTATCTAAGTTGAGCATCGCCTCCAAACCGTTGAGGCTAGCGCCCAACGTGGCGTGCAGTTCTCCTACGCGAACGGTCTCCTCCTGCAGCTGATCACCCATACGGATGTTCTCGGCTTGCAGACGATCCCGCTCGAAGGCCACACGTGATAACGATGCACTGAGCTGGTCTAACTCTGTTTTATATAGACTTTGCGTACCCAGCATCAGCTCGTACTGATCTGTCAGTTGCTGATGATCCTCTTCAAGTACCGCTAGATCATCTTGCGTACGCACTAGCAACCAATTAGACACCGCAAAGCTCAGCATCGTGAGCACAATAAACAACGCAATCACATAGCGCGCTAACTGCCCGAGCGAATACTGCCTAGAACCCTTTACGGTGGTCAGTGTAACTATTAACTTGTTCTTCAAACCAAAACTCGTTCCCACTTTAAGCGCTGCTAAATATACCACCACGCCCTAAACGTCGCTAATGTCCGGTGCAACTGGATGATTCATTAGTCTAATTTTACGCCTATTTGCTTAGCTGCACCGATGACCTGTCACAAACGTTTGTTTTAACATCAAGACACAGTGCAAACAGGAAAGGTGAATAAGAATGAGTCAGAACGAAGTTGTTATCCTTAGCGGTGTACGAACAGCGATTGGCGGTTTTGGTGGCAGTTTAAAAACAAAAACGCCATGCGAGCTCGCTGCAGCCGTCGTCGCTGAGGCAGTCAACCGCTCCAATGCAGACGCAGACGCCTTCGGGCATTGCGTCTTTGGCAATGTTATTCACACCGAGCGTCAGGATATGTATCTCAGTCGTGTCGCTGCAGTTAACGGTGGCTTAGCCAAAGAAACACCCGCTGTAACCGTCAATCGCCTCTGCGGCAGTGGTCTACAGGCCATTGTTACTGCGGCTCAACAAATTGAACTCGGCGAATGCGATGCTGCGGTTGCCGGTGGCGCAGAGGTTATGAGCCGCTCGCAATACTGGATGCCAAGCGCACGTTTTGGACAACGCATGGGTGATGGCCAAATCGTTGATGCGATGGTCGGTGCACTGACCTGCCCGTTCGACGATACTCATATGGGCATCACTGCTGAAAATATCGCTGAGAAATGGCAAATCAGCCGCGCAGACCAAGATGCACTCGCAACGCAAAGCCACCACCGTGCCGAAACCGCATCAACAGAAGGCCGTTTCAAATCACAGATCATGCCAGTTGAGCTTGTCAGCCGTAAAGGCACAACGGTGTTCGATACCGACGAACATATCCGCTTAAACTGTGAAGTTGCCGATATGGAAAAGCTGCGTCCAGTTTTCAAAAAAGATGGCACTGTGACAGCGGGTAACGCATCAGGGCTGAACGACGCAGCGGCGGCAGTCACACTAATGAGCGCAACCGAAGCTGAGAAGCGCGGCCTGAAGCCGATGGCTAAATTAAAAGGCTACGCATTTGCCGGTGTCGAACCCAAATATATGGGTATCGGCCCCGTTCCAGCGGTGAAAAAGCTACTTGATAACGCAGGCCTATCGGTCGCTGATATCGACGTTTGGGAAGTGAACGAAGCGTTTGCCGCACAAGCACTCGCGGTTTGCCGCGACTTGGAGCTACCTAGCGATAAAGTTAACCCGAATGGTTCAGGCATTTCCCTAGGCCACCCTATCGGCGCAACGGGTGCTATTATCACCGTCAAAGCGCTTTACGAACTCGAGCGAGTTCAGGGTAAATATGCCGTTGTCACCATGTGTATTGGTGGTGGACAAGGTATCGCAGCACTGCTTGAGCGTCCGTAACAGCACCTCTGATCCGAATAAGCGCACCCAGCAAAACGCTCGGTGCGCTTTTTTACTGCCTAATTAACGATGCGATAGCAGGGCACATACTCTTCGTGATTGATCTTCATACGATGCTGATTCACGAATGATTCCAACAGCTCATCTAGCGCATCCATAATGACCTTGTCACCCGTCAACTCGAACGGGCCGTGTTGCTCAATGGCAAGCACCCCAGGTTCTTTCACGTTGCCAGCCACAATACCAGAGAGCGCTCTGCGTAGTTGCGCGGCCAGAATGTAATCAGGCTGCCCCTCTTTTAAGCACAGTTGCGCCATCGCCTCATGCGTCGGCTCAAATGGCTGCTGAAACTCTTCGGGGATATGTAACTGCCAATTGAAGTGAAATGATTCATCGGTTTGCTTACGATACGCCAGCACCTGCTCCATCCCCTCTTTAATTGTCACGGCGACACCATGAGGGTCATCAACAATAATCTGGTACCGCTTCGTCGCCTCATCACCCAGTGTTGTGCGGATAAAACGATCTACCGTATCAAAGTATGCCTCGCTGCCTTGTGGGCCGGTGAACACCAACGGATAAGGCACATCCGCGTTTTTCGGATGGAGCAAAATACCCAACATATAGAGGATCTCTTCTGCCGTTCCGGCACCACCTGGGAACACAATAATACCGTGCCCAAGGCGCACAAAAGCTTCTAGGCGCTTCTCGATATCGGGCAGTGTCACCAGCTCATTGACGATGGGGTTAGGTGATTCGGCAGCGATAATGCCAGGCTCGGTTAAGCCGATATAACGCGGATTGGCTTTACGCTGCTTAGCATGAGCAATCGCCGCGCCTTTCATCGGGCCTTTCATCGCCCCCGGGCCGCAACCGGTGCAGATATCAAAACTGCGCAGCCCCAGCTCATAGCCGACTTTCTTGGTGTACTCGTACTCGTGGCGTTTGATGGAATGACCACCCCAGCACACTACGAGGTTCGGTTTTATGTGTGGCCGCATCGCCGCCGCATGACGCAGGATATGAAATACGGTGTTGGTTGTACGCCCGGTCTCGTCGAGCCCATCACAGCATTGATCAAGCTCATCGCCGATATACAGCAGGTCTCGTAACACCGTGAAGAGGTGCTCACGGATACCTTGAATGATCTCGCCATCCACAAACGCGGTCGCGGGCGCGTTGATCAATTCCAACTGAACACCTTGGTGTTTGTGAGCGATGCGGATATCAAAATCACGAAACTTATCGAGTACTTGGCTGGTACTGTCCATTTCGCTACCGGTGTTTAAGACGGCCAAGCAACATTGGCGAAACAAACGATAAAGACCACCTTTACTGATATCCTGAAGCTTGGCGACCTCATGGGGGGATAACGTATCTAAGCTCGCCAACGGCGTCACTTTCGCGTTAATAAAATGTTCTTTAATCATACACAACCTCCAGAACGGGCCATGCAGCTAGTAAATAAAGCGCTAACGATCAGCAGCATGCCCTTGATGACGCAGTGGTCTTTTCACCATAGTCCACTTTTATGACAGATTAAACCTTTGTATTACAGCAAGTTAATCTATCTTGATGCCAGCATTGACGTCAGCGCAGGCTACGGCGCTCCATCATGCGTCGCTGTTTGCGTCGCTAGCCAGCTGGTGATCTGCGCTAACAAACGCTGCTGCTGTGCCGCCCGAGACTCATCCGCCGGCTCGTCACAGATAGGACTGCCCACCTTTGTTAGCATCGCTTTCCCCTCTGCGGTGCATACGCTAAATGCACTCATGGCAGCGATACTGGGCTCTGCTTGGTAGTCAATCGTTGGCGCGGCGCGGGCCGCATCGTTAAACGCCAGCGCCTCCTGCCCTGTTCGATTTAACTCGAGAACGTTGGCAGGCACACCGATGCGGCGCAGATCAAATGCAGCACTAAACTCTGGGTTGATCGCTAGCACTCCCGCTATACGGCGGTCCTTTTTGGAACCCGCCAGCGGCTGTAACACCTGTGCGGTTAACTCAACACCCTCTCGAGCCAACCAAGCGCAATCGACTGTGTTGTTAGTTTGGTCACAGGTCTGCATTAATTTGCCAATATCAAACTCCATTCCCGCTAGCGATAAAACTGCAGCGCCTCCAACGAAAAAGCCAACACCGAACACCTGCTCAAAGCGGCTATGCGCTGCCAAAAGATCATGTTGCTGAAGTGCTGTTAGCGCACTTGAAAGGTCAGCGGAACGCAGAGCCAACTCATTAAATGCGGAACTTGCAGTGATCGCGCGCGGATCCGGTGGCACCGGTGTCGCCACAATGAAACCCTTGCGCGCCAGCGAACGGGCAACCCAGCTATAGTGGCTAAACGCGGCACGAATACCTCCGTGAGAGAGCACTATCACAGGAAAACGACCATCGACAGGTCGAGCGCCGTCCAGCACTTCGGGTACCGCAAAGACCCGTGTGTTGCCAATCTGTTTTAGCTTCCCTTCGCTCACACTGGGGTACCAAAACACCACCTCTATGGGCGTTTCGCGGCTGCTACTGACAGCATCTGCTGTCACAACAGCGACGGGATAGTCACTGGCACAAGCTCCAATGCTAACGGCCCATAAAAAAGCAGCTAAGAGTTTTTTCAACACGCTCAATCCTTTATTACGTTGCAAACGCCAACATACTGCTGGCAGATGACACTTTTGCTAACTATCTCTAGTCTACGTGGCGATGAATCACGCCGGCGACCTGCTCCGCGGTCAGTTCGGTATTGTCGATAACAAGGCCGTTCTCATGCTCTATGGCTGCAAACGGTTGTTTATCGAGCAGTGCTGCGACTTTTTTCGAGTCAGAGAGCTTGTGTGAAGCTTTTCGCTCATCGCTTATGGCACGCTCTAAGAGCGCGCTACGACTTGGCTGTAGGTGTACAGGATACGTCTGTATCCCCTGCGATAAAAAGAAGGCGAGGTAATCTTCCATGATCTCTCGATCATGATCGGCACAGGCCATGTGGGTCATCACAAGATGAGAAACGCCAATCTCCTTCGCTTTGGCTAGCGCAAGTTGGCGGACCTGCTTGGTAAAACTGAGAAAGTCTTTCTCGCCAAATCGATCATAGATCGCAAGGCCAATATCAACGGCTAAATGATTGTGAAACAGCTTGTAGCCAAACTGCTCTTTTAAGCAGGTAGCGACTGTTAATTTCCCTGCAGCTGGCGGCCCGTAGATCCATACTAATTTCACGCCAAGCTCCCTAGCCAGATTCAACACAACTAAAAATGTAATTAAAAGCGTGACTCAAAAAACAACAGCACGACGTCCACAACACTACTGGCGGCCAGCGGCTATTAGTGAGTTCACAAACGCAGGCACACACTCACTCGCCAAGCCATAAATATGCTCTTTAAAGTGCGATTGCTTTTGGCTCGGCTCAAGGTTGATCTCAACCGTGTGTGCACCCGTTTCATTGGCGACCTCGACAAACCCCGCGGCGGGATAAACATGCCCCGATGTCCCGATCGATAGAAAAAGATCGCAATGACTCAATGCGGTATAAATCTCGTCCATAAACATTGGCATCTCACCAAACCACACGATATCTGGGCGCAAAGTGCCTTTCAAACCGCAACAAACGCACGATTCGTTTTCAGAGCTATCGCCATGGTGATCAAAGGTGTACCCCGATTCATTGCAACGCAAGCGCAATAACTCTCCGTGCATATGGCGCAGAGCATGGCTGCCAGCGCGCTCATGGAGGTTATCGACATTTTGAGTGACCAAGAGAAACTCTCCGGCAAAGTGCTGCTCTAGCTCAGCCAAGGCTAAGTGTGCGGCATTGGGAACGACCGCCGTATCCTGCAGCTGCGCTCGGCGAGCATTGTAAAAGCGATGTACTAACGTTGGATCTGCCGCAAAGCCTTCAGGTGTGGCAACCTCTTCAATGGGATGGTTCTCCCATAAACCATCGCTCGCGCGGAACGTTCGAATACCTGATTCCGCAGAAATACCCGCACCGGTCAGCACCACTATTGAACGATACTCCACATCTGACTCCTTAATGTCGCTTTTCCGTCATCTGTCATAGACTATCATGAAGAGGGCAAAGTCATATGATTTTGCACCGCTACCCATGGCTGCAAAGGATAACGCTCATGAGTGCTACAAAGCTGTACATTCTCGACACCAACGTACTAATCCATGATCCCCGCTGTCTCTACGAGTTTAAAGAGCAGGATGTCACCATCCCCATGACTGTTCTGGAGGAGCTCGACGATATCAAAGATCGCAAGAAGAATGTGGCTCAAGAGGCCCGCTTTGCCATCCGGGCGATCGACGAAATACTCTCCAAAGCTCACTCACCGGCTCAGATAAAACGGGGCGTACCCATTTTTCTGCCAGGA
Organism: Neptunomonas sp. XY-337; assembly: GCF_004959845.1. NCBI lineage: Bacteria > Pseudomonadati > Pseudomonadota > Gammaproteobacteria > Oceanospirillales > Oceanospirillaceae > Neptunomonas > Neptunomonas sp. XY-337. The sequence goes on from NZ_SPLL01000005.1 coordinate 176,305, forward strand.
GAAGACCAGACCCAAAGCCACAGCACGAAGCTAGGCAAGCTCAGCATCTTCCCAGACCATGAACTGCAAGCTACCAAAGAGTCACTACCCAACAACCGCAACAAAGATAACCTGATTATCAATTGCGCGTTACACCTGCAGTCGCTTGAAACAGACCGCCAAGTCATTCTGGTGACCAAAGATATCAATATGCGCCTCAAAGCACTGGGGGCTGGCCTTGAAAAGGTAGAGGACTATCGTACCGACCAGTTAGTGGCTGATATCGACCTGCTACCAGCAGGCCATACTCATCTTGATGGCATGTTTTGGGAGCAAGTGGACGATGTCGAGAGCCACCAAGAGGGCGGGCGCACCTTCCATAAAGTGGCACATGACCTTCTACCCAACGCGTATAATGGCCAGTATATCTACGACGACTCCAAAGACTTCGCAGCACGCGTTGCCGATATCGACGGCGAGACACTCATCCTACGAGACCTTGGCTACGATAAACTTATGCAGCAGTCATGCTGGGGTATTCAGCCGATCAATATCTACCAGGCTTTTGCCATGCAGGCTCTGCTTGATCCAACATTGGATCTAGCCATTCTTAACGGCGCCGCAGGCTCTGGTAAAACACTAATCGCATTGGCCTGTGCACTTGAACTCGTTATCGAAAAAGGGATCTTCAGTAAGATCATCGTGACCCGCTCAACACCACCGGTTGCAGAAGATATCGGCTTTCTGCCGGGCACCGAAGAGGAGAAGATGACGCCTTGGATGAGCGCAATACACGATAACCTTGAGGCGATGCATGAGAACGATGACCGTCCACAAAGCAGCGTGAAATATGCCATTGAGAAGGCCAACATTCAGTTTAAGTCCTTAAACTTCATTCGCGGTCGCAGCATCCAAGACGCTATTGTGATTATTGATGAGGCACAAAACCTAACGCCCTCTCAACTAAAAACTATCCTGACGCGTTCAGGTAAAGGAACAAAGATGATCTGCCTAGGTAACTTAGCGCAGATCGATTCCAATTACCTAACACCGTTAACGTCGGGTTTGACCTATATCGTCGAGCGCTTTAAAGGCTATGAAGGCGCCGTTAACGTGCACTTCGAAGGTATATTCCGATCACGTCTTGCCGAGTATGCTGAACAGCATCTGTGATCGACTAAAAGGAAGCGAAACTCGCCTTAATACGGCCAAGGGCGAGTTTCTAAACACCTGTTTACATCGTATGATGTACGCACAGATTCAATGCCGTTAGGGAAATGTTATGGTTGATGAAACTCTCTCGTTAGATACGCTGCTTGAAGGCAGCCCTACTGCTGCTATTGCAGTCGATGCGCAGTACCATATTCACTACGCCAACGAGGCCGCCGTTCAGCTATTTCACACCCAACGTGATGACTTGCTCAATATGGCGCTGCGCCAACTCAATCAAAGCAGTGACGTGGTGGAAGCGCTAGAGGCCTTCACAGAGGATGCTCAACTGTCAGCAGAAGCCAGCACACACCGCTTAAGTTTGGTCAGCGGCGATGGTTTACATCACTACCGGGTTACCTTTTCACCTATCGACAGCCATATTGCCCTTTTCTTCCAAGATGTCTCCGATCTTGTCGAGATGGAGAAAAGCCTCAAAGACCAAGCCACCCACGACACGCTAACGGGCCTTTTTAATCGTCGCCAACTCTTCACGATGGGTTCGCAAGATGTTGCACGAGTGAAACGCTACCGCACGCCCTACTCAATCTTGATCGTTAGCATCGCCAACATTCGCGATATTAATCAAACTTACGGTTACGTCATGGGCGACCATGCGTTGATCTGTGTTGCGCGCACTCTGCAAGAGCAGCTGCGTGAATCTGATTATGTTGCGCGTTTAGATAACAAGAGCTTTGTGGTTTGCCTAATTGATGCGACGTTAGAGCAAACCAGTTTGGTAGAAAAGCGTATTCTTAACGCATTAGGCCAGCGCAAAGTGCGTATCGCAGACAGCACCATCCCGATCAAAATTGCCACTGGCGCTGCTGAGTTTCAAGCCGAGACAGATCAGCTCTTTGACGACCTTTTACTACGTGCCGAGCAGGAAGAATATGAGCGCGAACATAAGATGCATGGTTCTTAACAGTGCTTGAGAAACTGATAAAAACACTACTGACAGGGCTCGTACGCGGCTACCAACTGCTCATTAGCCCTTTGCTTGGGAATAACTGTCGCTTCTACCCAAGCTGCTCGCACTATATGATTGAAGCGATTGAGACACACGGTATCTTTAAAGGCACTTGGCTCGGTCTCAAGCGAATTGGCCGGTGTCACCCTTGGAGTGATGGTGGAATAGACCCTGTGCCACCAAAATGTGGCTGCGAACCATCGCCAAGCGAACAGGTTAAGAAGCACTAGCTCACAGATACAACGCGCACATCTCAGCTAGTGCAGACGAAGTGGAGTAAGGCGTATGTTCTCACCGCTTGTTGTTGTATCGACCATCCTGATCTACATGGCTTGCCTTTTTGGCATCGCGCAGCTGGTTGAGCGGCGCGTTGCCGCAACCGGCGAGACTTTCAAAAGCCCTTGGATCTATGCCCTCTCGCTCGCTATCTATCATACCTCTTGGACATTTTACGGCAGTGTTGGCTTTGCCAGCACCTCTGGGCTGCTTTTTCTTGGTATCTACGTTGGCGCATTGATTGGTATAGCGCTCTGGTGGGTCATCTTGCGCAAGATGGTCATCGCTAAAGAGGTTTTTCGGATCACCAGTGTTGCTGATTTTCTCTCCACGCGATATCGGCGCTCACAAAAGATCGCGGGCCTAGTGACCCTGATTGCGCTCACCGGTTTGCTCCCCTATATCGCCCTGCAGCTAAAAGCATTCATTAGTTCGTTTGAGATAATTACCCAACGAAGCTCTGACCAATGGTCCTACAGTGGGTTACTAGTCACACTACTTATGACACTATTTACGATTCTATTTGGGGCGAAGCGCCTCGACCCCACCGAGCGGCACCAAGGTATGGTAGTGGTCATGGTGGTGGAGAGTATGGTGAAGATTGTCGCGGTATTCTCTGTTGGGCTCTTTGTGCTGTACGGGCTGTATGACGGTATCGGTGATCTCAATGCCCGCATCGCAGAGGCTGAGCTCACTCACCTAACCAGTGCATCAGCAACAGAGCATAGCTTTTCCATGTGGGTTACGCTGATCATTCTGAGCTTCTCTGGTATCTACCTGCTACCACGTCAATTCCATATGAGCGTGGTCGAAAATACCGATCAACACCATATTAAAACGGCCATGTGGGTCTTCCCGCTGTATATGATAGCGATCAATCTGTTTGTGATACCTATCGCCGCCGCAGGTCTACTGGGCGACTTCTCCGACCATCAAGCAGACTATTTTGCGCTATTGCTGCCGCAGGAGGCAGGCCAGTCAGCGCTCACCATGCTGGTGTTTATCGGTGGGTTTTCCGCATCAACAGCGATGATTATCGTAACAACGGTGACGCTAGCAACCATGGTATCCAACCACTGGGTGTTGCCTACGATAGAACGGTTTAGCAAGGCACAAGGACTCCGTCCTTATCTGCTGCAGATGCGTTGGGCACTAGTTGCCCTGATACTGGCCAGTGCTTACTGGTTCGAGCATGAGCTCAGTGATTCCTATATTCTTGTCGCGATAGGACTTCTCTCATTCGTGGCGGTCTTGCAGTTTGCACCTGCGGTATTTGGTGGTCTTTTTTGGCCTAGGGGTAACAGCGCGGGAGCATTCGCAGGTTTGCTAGCGGGCTTCGGCATCTGGGTATACACCCTTGCGATCCCCACTTTTATCAAGAACGGTTGGCTAGATCCAAATATTTTGCTGGCTGGCCCATGGGGAATTGAGCTGCTGCGGCCAGAGGCACTTTTTGGTCTTGATGGATTCCACCCAATCGCTCATAGCGTGATCTGGAGCTTGAGCTTCAACCTGATATTTTACATCGTCGGTTCGTTGATCTATCAACCACACAAGGACGAGCGCACGTTCACCACCGAGTTTATGAGTGTGCTGACCCCCGTCAGGAAGCCTGCAAAAGCGCGCCCCACTGGCTTGGACTCCTACATTCCACTGAGCGCAAAACTCGAGGAATCCCAGCACCTGCTGGCGCAGTATCTGTCTGATGATAAGTCCCGTGATGCGATCTTCACTATTTGTGAAGATCTGCAAGTTGCTGGCAAAACTCACATCACTATTATCGAGTTGATGGAGTTTCACCGTATGGTCGAGCACATATTGGCCGGTTCCATTGGCGCGGCGAGCGCACACCGCGCAATGGAGCAAAATATTCGCTACTCCACCCGCGAATCAAGCGATCTCAAAGCGCTATATAGCCATATCGTTAGCGAGCTTAAAGGCGGCCCGAGCAGTACTGCGGGCAGCATGCTAACCACCGACACCAGCGCACTTGAACAGCACGGCTTAATCGGGGAGCTACAATCATCGATCAACAAGCTCGAACTTAAAAACCAAGAGTACTTAACCCGCCTCGCACGGCTGGAAGAAAAACTCGAAAAGCGCGACCACGATATCTTCAAGTACCGTATGGAGGCACAACGCAAAGAGCGGGATAACAAAGATTTACTCTTAGTGCTTGAAGATATGAAGCAGAAACTGCTCGCCCAACGAGAGGAGTAGCGCCACAGCCAATGTTGCCATGGCGCTCATTCTCACTTTAACTACTTGGAGTTTCTGTTTTGTGGACATGCACATCCATTTGTGGGAATGGAATGCTGATACCTGCCTCATCAAAACGCAGCTTCACCGTCTCATTCATATCCCAAAGTACGTTCCAGTAATCTTCCGATTTAACCCACGGGCGCACAATGAAGTTCACGCTGCTATCCGCTAACTCCGAGACTGCCACAACAGGCTCCGGCTCAGGTAAGACACGCTCATCGGCAGCAACGATCTCTAAGAGAATGCGCTTCGCTTCCCGCAAATCAGACTCATAACCAATACCGAAAACAAGATCAACACGACGTGTAGCTCGCTTCGAATAGTTAGTAATCACTCCAGAGTAAATAGCCCCGTTTGGCACAATAACCTCACGGTTATCACCTGTGCGCATCACGGTATTAAAAACCGTTATATTCTCAACGATGCCCGAAACCCCCGCAGCCTCAACAAAGTCACCTGCACGAAAGGGGCGAAAAACAATCAACATCACGCCTGCGGCAAAGTTTTTCAGTGAATCTTGTAAGGACAAACCAATCGCCAAACCAGCAGCACCCACAATAGCGATTAGCGAGGAAGTATCGACTCCCAACTGGTCAAGCGATGCCACAATGACAAACAGTAGTAACAACGCAGAGACAATCGATGCCAGAAAATCGACTAGCATCTGATCCATACGCGTGCGCCCCAGTACACGCTTGAATAGCGCCATAATGACGCTGATTACCAGACGGCCGACGACAAAGACCAGCAACGCTGTTACAAGATTAACGCCCCAAGGAATAATATATTCCTCTTGTAGAGACTGAATCATCGTAGGATCAAACCACTTCTCCATTCAGTTACACTCCTTTTGTATTAAAAAATTAACGAAAGCTTAAGCTGCTGCGACCAGTCGAAGCAAGCCCTCGATGAAAAAGCACAGGAACTTAACAGTCCAATGGCCATCAGAACCCTTTATCGGCCGCATTTCACTAGCCCTGCTAGCTAGAATCCGTAAAATGCTCCGTCAGATAGATAGAGGACTCCCCACAAGAATGAAAAAATTGATTTTAACGACTGCGCTTTTGATCGCATTCCAGCCCGCTTTTGCCGAAAAGGGCCATATCGCTGATGATGTATTTGTATTTATTCATGGCGGCCCGAGTAATAAATTTCGTATTACAGGGCGTGTACGTAGCGGCTCTCCGATCACTATCCTAAAGAAAAGCCCCGATGGTAAGTTTGTCCAGATCCGCACAGCATCAGGAAAAGTAGGCTGGGCTGACGGCAATAATGTTGCTAGCGGCGACAGTATGCAGATCAAAGTACCAAAGCTAGAAACGGCACTGCAAAAGAGCGAAGCGATGGTCACTGAGCAAGGCGAAGAGATCGAGCAACTCGCTGCTGAACTGGATACTTACAAAGCTGAAAACAGTACCTATACCGAACAACTCGATAAGCTAAACGCAGAGATAAAAGGCCTCAATCGCCAGATCGAAGGCATGGACGAAAGCAACCTCATGCGCTGGTTTACGCACGGCGGCCTTGTGGCACTCGGTGGCGTTATTCTTGGCTTGCTCATTCCGCTGCTGCCGAAGAAGAAGAAACGCCGAGACGACTGGTTCTAAACGATGCAATACTGATAGGTGGGTTACTCAGGTAGTCTCCCGCCTACCTTCCCATTGCCTTGAGCAGTTTCTCCCGCAATCCCGATCTGTTCACGTTAGCAAACCCAGCTGCCAACTCACTCAGCCTCGCATCGCCATGAAATTGCGTTACCCGCGTCAGTGTTGCGAGGTTACGCCATGCAGGCGGAAGCTTATCTTGGTGTGACGCCATTCCGCCGCTGCTGTCAGGCGCAAGATAGATTACCCGTCCGATACCTGCTGAGATGATACGGCAAAAGCACATCGGACACGGCTCCAGTGAAACCACCAATGTCATCTGCTCTCGCGGACAAACAGGAGCCACTTCTTGATCTAATGATGCGAGCAGTTGCATCTCTGCATGGGCAGCAGAGTTAAAGCTGGGGCTAAACACCGCATTGCTCGACTCTAGTAGTATGTTTTGATCCTCATCGAGGAGCACGGCACCTACACCATAGTTGCCAGCCTCGAGCGCTGCTAACGCAAGCTCACAACAGCGCAGCGCCCAACGCAACCCACTTGCAGCATGCTCAGTCTGAGCTATCGCGAGCTGCACCCGCAGATCATCAATGTTCATACGCATTCTCTCTTGTTTCGCTTCGCTATATATTTGCCACAAAAAAAAACCGCCCTGCAAGGGCGGTTTTTATCATGTCGTTAAAGGCTAAGCTTCATCAAGCTGCAGAGTCGAGAGCGTAAACTCACGTACCTCTTTGAGTAGTTCAGGATTACCCACCAGCGACTCACCGTATGAAGGGATCAGCTCTTTAAGCTTCTTATCCCAACCTTGGTTAGCCAACTCATCAGCAAAACAGTTTTCAATAATGCTTACCATCGTATTCACCGCTGTCGATGCACCCGGAGAAGCACCTAACAACGCTGCTAGAGAGCCGTCTGAGCTGCGAATCACCTCAGTACCAAATTCGAGCTTACCGCCCTTCTCTTCGTCTTTCTTGATGATCTGCACACGCTGGCCAGCGTAAGCCAGTTCCCAATCATCATTTTGCGCATCTGGGTAGAAGTTGCGGAGCGAATCAACACGTGCTTCGTGGGATTGCATCACTTCACTGATCAAGTAACGCGTCAGGTCCATATTGTTCATGCCGACAGAGAGCATAGACTTAAGGTTGTTGGCACGCACACTCTTCGGTAGGTCCATAACCGAACCCTGCTTAAGGAACTTCGTTGTGAAGCCTGCAAACGGACCAAACAGCAACGCCTTCTCACCATTAATGATACGCGTGTCCAGGTGAGGAACCGACATCGGCGGAGCACCGATTGGTGCTTGACCATAGACCTTCGCCAAGTGCTTCTCAACGATCTCTTTCTTCTTACAAACTAGCCACTGGCCACTAACTGGGAAGCCGCCATAGCCATCACCCTCTGGGATACCTGAGAGTTGCAGTAATGGCAGGGCACCGCCACCAGCACCCAAGAATACAAAGCGGGCGTTAACGGTTTCGTTTTCACCGGATTTGTCATTACAGACAACAACATCCCACGTGCCATCATCACGCTTTTGTAAGTCTTTAACCGTTGAGCTTAGCTTAAGCTCAAAGTTCTCCTGATCGCTAAGATGCTCACACATAGAGCGAGCCAAAGAGCCGAAATCAACATCAGAGCCGTATCGAACGCGTGTACCCGCAACCTTCTGCATTGGGTCGCGGTTTTCCAGTATGAGTGGCATCCACTCACGTAGAACGTCAGGATCCTCGCTGTACTCCATATCAGCAAACTGCGCAGACTGGCTAAGTGTTTCGTAGCGTGTACGCAAGAACTCAACGTTCTCTTCGCCCCAGACGAAGCTCATATGGGGGGTTGGGTTGATGAAAGCACGTGGCTCAGGAAGAACATCCTTTTTAACCAGTGACGACCAAAACTGTAAGCTCACCTCAAACGCAGCATTGATCGCATACGCCTTAGTTGCATTCACAGAACCATCGGCCTGTTTTGGCGTGTAGTTCAGTTCGCAATATGCAGCATGGCCCGTGCCCGCGTTATTCCACCCGTCGGTGCTTTCGCTTGCAACATGGTCCAAACGCTCAACCATCACAATGTTAATGGAGGGGTCTAACTGCTTGAGCAGCATACCCAGGGTGGTGCTCATTGCACCGGCCCCAACTAACAATACATCTGCCGTTTTTGCCGTCATCTCGTTACTCACCGTTTGATACGTGGTTGTGGGGTTCGAAAATCACCGCGGTCAGTCTAAAAGCCCTGCTTTTTTACAGGTTATTCCGCACTGCAACGAAACTTTTGGTTCCGCTTTTTACCGCTGATGTCGCCCAGCTATTTTCGTATTCTGTTTTTATGCACATGAATGTGACAGTACTGACATCCACGCGGGGCTTTTTGCGCAGAATTATACGGATTATTCTCCAAAAGTCTTGGCTAATTAGCTAGATGATCCTGAGCAATTCGTAGTATATCTCGCAAATGCAGCAAGCGATTTTGCTCTCAGTAACTGCACTAAGTGGTTAAAATAGCTTAAATTTTCGTCGTTTTTGCAAAACCTAGAGATAATGCCACTCACAGCGGTTTCAGAATGGATATCTACAAACTTATCCACACCTTCTGTGGATAGCTAATACGATAGCCAATCCCAATAACTCAGATAGCTACAACTGATTAGATTTCTTGTCGATTTTACGGTTTCATATAGGAAATAGATGAGGAGATACCCATGCAACGAGTTACAATTTTTGGCCGACCAGGTTGTGGATTTTGCACACGCGCAAAAGAGCTATGTGAGATTAAATCACTCGAGTACCGCTACATCGATATCTATGCGGAAGGCATCAGCAAAGCCGACCTAGAAAAAACGATCGGCCGCCCTGTTGAAACGGTTCCACAGATCTTTATTGGTCAGGAATACGTAGGAGGGTTTACAGACTTTGAACAAAAAGTTGCTGAACAGGGTCTATAAAGACTAGAGTTAGATTATAGCCAATAAAACAGGAGTCGCTTATGACGATACTGGCCGCACTTCTACTGATTGCCACCATCGCTTACTTGGGTAAAACAACACTCGAACGGAGCAACAATCAGCTAAAACCGATCCGCATCAAAGTGGAAGATGAGAAGCGTCGCCGCTAGCGTCTCCCTGTGATGCACCACCAGCGGCTGTGAGGCTTCACCCCCACAGCCGTTCTGCTAGCCCGCTCATTCTCACCGTGGGCTGATCAACCGCCGCTAACATCACCGCTTTTTTTCCGTACAGATTACAGTGCTGTTTTGCTCGTGTAATGCCCGTGTACACAAGTTCCCGGCTCATCACCCGAGCGCTATCCGTTAGCACAAGCGTAATCTCCTTAAACTCTGAGCCTTGGCTTTTATGCACTGTCATCGCGAAAACCGTCTCATGTTGAGGAACGCGGCTGGTTGAGTAGGATCGCATCTCTCCGCCTTGCTCAAAGTACACTCGCAGCTGTTGCTGCTCGGTGTCGAACAACGTGATCCCGATATCGCCGTTATACAGCTGCAATGCGGCATCGTTACGCGTAATAATGACAGGACGCCCTTCATACCAGCGGTTATCAGCGGCCTTTAAACCCCGCCGCTCTAGGTAGTTTTCGAAGGCTTCATTCAGTGCATCAACACCAAAGACTCCTTTGCGCAACCCACACAACAACTGGAACTTGGCAAACGCAGCATGCGCCTCGTCTGGGCTAATCGTTTGCTTAAAGCAGCTCAAGTAGTGGCTATACTTTTGGGCCATGTGCTGCACGAGATGTTGGTTATCTGCCGTTAGCGCTTCTATCCAGTTAAGGTCATCAAAACCGCGACGTAACACCGCCTGCGTTTGCTTCACACTACCCATATTTACTGCGCTGGCTAGCTCCCCAATACCACTATCTCCGGCGAAGCGGTAGCTTTTGCGCAAAAACGCTACGCTATCAGCCAGTACACGCGTGTCTCCTTCAGTAACTGGTAGCCCACACGTTACAGAAAGCAGCTCTTGCATCACTTCTGTCGGCACGGCTGCACTTGGCATCGCGCACAAGTCACCCAGTACACTGCCGGCTTCTACTGAGGCAAGCTGCTGCTTATCACCAATCAATACCAAACGAGCATGTGCTGGCAGCGCTTCAAGTAACGCGGCCATCAGTGGCAGATCGATCATGGAGGCCTCGTCCACCACCAGTAGGTCAACCTGAAGCGGGTTATCACGATTGTATCGATAACGCACACTTCGTGGCCTTGCTCCAAGTAAGCGGTGCAAGGTTATCCCCTGCTCTGGGATAAGCTGCTTGATATGTTCCGCCACTGGTAGCTGGGCTTTAGCTCCCGCAATCGACTCCGATAACCGAGCAGCAGCTTTACCTGTTGGGGCGGCAAGCAGAATATGCGGGCGCGCTTGCTGGTCGGCGCTCAAAGTCTGTTGTAAGTACATCGCCAACATGCGGGTCACCGTTGTGGTTTTACCCGTTCCCGGCCCACCACTAATCACCGCTAAACGCCGCGCAACCGCCGTCACCACAGCGACCCGCTGCCAATCAGGTTGCTCGGTAACACCTATAAATAGTTGATCAAGCACAGCGCCAAAGCTTGGCAAGTCACGGGCGGCGCGGGCTTGGGCACGTGCCAATAGGGCCTCAGCAACCTGTTTTTCCGCGTGCCAAAGCCGGTAAAGATAAACACGATTACGCTCAAGCACCAACGGCGTTGGCTCTGCACCACGGCCAAGCAGAAGCTGATGAGTATCCAAGGCCGCATCAAGTTGCGCATACCACAGCTTGGCTTCGCTATGCAGCTCATCCGGCCAGCTCGCGATCAAGTTGGGGAGCTGTTGTAAGCGCAAGCAGGCGTGCCCCTCGCCCGATTGCTGACTAACAACCGCCGCTAGGGTGAGTAGTGTATGTGAAGCCTCGAAGCGCTGGCCCAACCACCGAGCAAACTGTAGATCGATATCACGTAACAGATCCAGCTCATATAGACGTTGTAATAGCTGCATCACACACCCTCCTGCAGCAGATGATCCAGCTGCTCGATAAGAGCACGCTCGGGCTTGGTGTAGTAGATACCATGGTCACTGCCCGGCGCCATGCCGCGTAAGAAGAGATAGTAAACACCGCCAATATCGCGGTCGTAGTCGTAGCCGGGCAAGCGCAGTTTGAGTAGGCGGTGAAGCGCCAGCGTGTAGAGCACATATTGAAAATCATAGCGGTGATCACACATCGCATCTGCCATAGCTGACTGGCTATAGTCTTCCACCGTATCGCCTAGGTGGTTGGATTTATAGTCCAGCACGTAGTAGCGCCCGTCAAAGCGAAAGGTCAGATCGATAAAGCCCTTCAACATACCGCGCACCTGTTCAAAACGCAGCTCACCCGCACTTTGAGCGAGCGGATCGTACTGCTGCAACAGCGCATTAACAGGCGCTGCACTTAGCGCTGCAAAAGGGATAAAGAACTCCATCTCCACACAACGCTCTGTAGGGCCGATATCAGCCAGTGCACAACCTGCCTGCGATAGTTCGGTGCTGAGCACACGGCGCATAAAATCGATCAACACCGGCTGCCAGTGTTCATCAAAACCTGCCAGCAAAAGTTGTTTTTCAATGACGTCGGCTAAAAGCGCGTCATCGGTGTTCTTGAAGTCGATCTCTTCAAACAGCGTGTGCAGAAAAGTCCCAGCGACGGCGCCGCGGGGGAAGTGCATAATATCGGGTATGTCATCATGCTGCGGTGTATCAGCCTCTTCAGCAACCTCCAGATCCAGCGCATCAACTAACACAGGTTCTGCGGTGATCGTTTGATGGCCACGGCTCAACGCAGAGTAGCTGGTGACGCGCCACTCCCGCTCAATCTCACCGGCGAAGCCTCGTGCACTTAATGGCGGCGCATCACATGCGGCCAGCAGATCACCGGTTTCCATAGGCACGACGCTATCAAACTCGATGGCAGCAAAATCCACGGCTGCTGTTTGCTCAACAAATGCATGTAAACGCTCGGCCAACGTATCGCCATCAGCATCTAACAGATAGCCCAGCGCACTGCCGGCCACCTTGCTAATACGCTTACTCCCCCAATCAGCCACCCCAAGATAGCAACCGTAAACGGCACGCGTGACCGCAACGTACAATAAACGCAAGTCTTCCGCGAGGCGCTCGCGATCCGCTTTGGCGAGGGCTTCGTCATCAGCCGCCAAATTAAGCACCGTGTTACCGTGCTCATCGTGATATAGCGCTCGATCACTGGCGCGATAGAGCGTTGCGAAGGGCAGAAAAACAAGGTTGTACTCCAGCCCCTTCGATTTATGAATAGTGATCACCTGCACCCGAGAGCGATCACTTTCTAGGCGTAACTGTTGCTCTTGTGCATTGTGGTTTGGCGATGTCAGGTGCTCAGATAACCACCGCAAAATTCCGCTCAGCCCTTCCACTTGTTGGCTGGCTTGCTGCAGTAATTCACCTAGGTGTAGCAGATCGGTTAACCGGCGTTCGCCACTGGCCGATGCCAGAAAACCGCCGGTTAGCTCGCGTGTAACCAGCAGTTGATGCAACATCGCCAGCACGCCAAGCCGCTGCCAGACCTGCTTCAGCTCGCGAAACTCTAGCACCAGCGCTTCCCACGCTAACTCATCCTGAAACAGCGCTTCCAGTTGACCCACCGAGAGCTGAAAGACTGATGTCGCAATCGCTGTGCGCAATAAACGCTCATCAGTAGGCTCTGCCACCGCCTCTAAGATGTAGTAAAGCTCGCGTGCTTCCGGTGTGGTGAACACGCTATTGCGGTTGGACATAAACACCGAAGCGACGCCCTGCTCATCCAGCGCTTGCTGCACCGCTGCCGCTTCGTTGCGATCCCTGACTAAAACCGCAATATCAGCAGGCTCAACTGCGCGCCCTTTCAGTTGAAAGCGCTGATCGGTGAGCAACGCCTTGATCTGCTGCGCCGTTAACTGTGAGAACTGCGCTAGGTATTCCGTCTTATTGAGCCGCTCTGGAGCCAACCAAAGCTGCAATGCCGGTTGCGGGGTGCTATCAAACTGCAGCGTTTTAGCTCCCGCATTGGGTGCCGACGCAACAGGGGAGAAAGGAATTTGCTCAGCGTAGATAAAGGCCTCGGGGTGATGGCTGAAGAGCGTATTGGCGGCTGCCACCATACTTTCACCCGAGCGCCAGTTTGTCTCTAGTGTGTAGTGTGCATCCACCTCCTGCTTAGCCTGCATGTAGGTGAATATATCGGCGCCACGAAAAGCATAAATAGACTGCTTGGGATCGCCGATCATCAGTAACGCGGGAGCTGTTTCATCGTGGCTGTCCGCACGATAGATACGGCTAAAGATCTGATACTGCAACGGGTCGGTATCTTGGAACTCATCGATCAGCCCGATGGGGTATTGGTGGCGGATCGCGTCTGCAAGTTGGCTCCCCTGCGCTTTTTGCAGCGCTCCCGCTAATTGGGTCAGCAGATCGTCAAATGCGAGTAGCTGCTGCTCCTGTTTAGCGCGGGCTAAACGTATACGCACTTGAGCGAGAGCTTTGGAGGTAATAGCCGCTTTGATCGGCACATCGGCTGCAAAATAGGCATCCACCAGCACGAAGATCGCATGTTGTGGCACAGCACCTTTCGTGGTTTTCTCGTGCAGCATGATGGTTGAGAAGCGTGACAGCGGCTCACGCCCCTCTTTCATGCTGATCACGCCGGCCAGCATATCGCTTACTTTGTCCACCCATTTGGGGACGTTACCTTTGCTGTAGGAGCGCTTGTTGATATCAGAGTCGGCAATGATCTGCGCCAGCTCACCGGCAGCACTTGGCCATGCATCACGTAGCGCTTGCAGGGCGGAGTCTTGCGCCGCCCATGCAGCGGCTAAGTCGAACTCAGCGTAATCAGGCGTTTGAGTTAGCAGTGGCAAACCCAGATAGCTGCGCACCTCACTTAATAACGCATCGGGCGATGCAAACTCCGCTAAAACCGCGTCAGCCAAGGCCTTGGGTAACGGGTACACGGTAGTGCGCCAGAAATCCAGCAACGCCTGACGCACGAGCGGCTCATCATCTGTGGTTAGGGTTTGGCTAAACATCGCGCCGCTCTCGAACGCGTGTTGGCGCAGCATGCGTTGGCAAAAGCCATGGATTGTGAAGATCGCAGCTTGGTCCATCGCAGCGCCCGCTATCTCTAGTAGCTTAGCGCTTTGTACATGATCGCTGTTGTCGGCCACCAAACGTTGCAGCAACGGGTCATCACTACTGCCATCTAAAAAGGCTCGCCGAGCCTCGCGGATACGTACGCGGATACGGTCACGCAACTCTTGTGTGGCCGCTTCTGTGAAGGTTACCACCAGAATCTCTTCCACCCCGAGCGGGCGACGTTGCTGTGGGTCGTTACCCATACCAAGCAACAGACGCAGATAGAGCGCCGCCAACGTGAAGGTTTTACCGGTGCCAGCACTGGCCTCGATTAAGCAGCGCCCCTGAATGGGCAAGCTAACCGGATCTAATAGCTGTGCGCTCATTTTTCATCCTCCTTGCGGTAACGCAACAAAGATCCAAACAGCGCCTCGGTCTGCTCAACCATAAGCGGCTCAATCACCTCCCAGCGATACGCTAAGCGGGTTAGATACGGGTCATATTCTTGTGCTTCAAGAAAGGCTTTTTCGCCACGTTTACCCGCCTCTTCTGGGTCATGCTGATAGCCCGTGAGCAGTGGCCATGCGGCTTTCGGCTGCCAACTCGTCGCTTTACCCCGATGACGGAGCATAAACTCAATCAGCTGTGCCAATGTCTGGTATGCCTCAGATGGCGGTACCGGTTGATAAGCAAAACACTTATCGATACCTCGGTAGGTAGAATCGCGCTCAAGCCCCATGGCGTTCATTGCCAAATGGCGAATCCATAGCCCAAAACGATGATGATCGCGGCTTTTGGAAGCGCGGTATTCTAGGCGTGTCGTTGCATAGATATCGCGCAGCCAGCCTTGCAGTTGCACGTTCTGGCCAAAGCACTCAAAGCGCAGATCTATCGCTTGTTTTGAGGGCTCACCCACAAGAAAAGCTTGCATCTTGTCTTTCAGCACAGCCATCTGCTCCAACTCCCGTGTAAGGACTAACTCACCGGCAGGGCCAACGGGCAAGATCCCTTCAGCACGCAGTTGCTGGCTTATCCGCTCAGCAGACTCGCCTTTGAGTGCATCGTCTAGCAGGCGCTCACGCAGAGCAAACAACGCTAGGTTCGAAACAGCAAACGGCTCCTCTTCCGGCAGCGCCTCCTCCTGCTCGGGAAAGTACACTTGTAGGTGCTGCTCAAAGTAGTACTTTGCAGGGCTTCGGAAAAATCGCACCACGCTCTCGATATCTAACATGATGGGCTCATCGCCCAATGGCTCGGATGTCGGCTTAGCGTCTGCTACTAGCGGCTGTGCTGTTGGTAACCAGCGCCCGTTGTAGCTAAACAAGCGCGCATCTGAACCATCAAAGTAGCGCTCACTGTAGGCGGTGAGTGGATGATCGACTTGCAACAAAGCCTGCAGGCTCTCGCCTTGCTCCGCTATACCGTAAGCTTGCTCACAATATTCAAGTAGTTCGCTCACCAATACTGAGGGGATGCGCGGCGTGTTATCCGCGATCGAACGCCCCACATAGCTTAAGTAGAGCGTCTCTTTGGCAGACAATAGGGCTTCTAAAAAGAGGTAGCGATCATCGTCACGTCTTGAGCGATCGCCTTTGCGTGGATGGTTGGCCATTAAGTCAAAACCTAGCGGCGGTAAGCTACGCGGATATGCGCCATCGTTCATACCAACAAGGCAGACGACACGGAACGGGATCGCCCGCATCGGCATCAAGGTGCAAAAGTTGATCTGCCCCGAAAGGAAACGCTGCGATGCACGCTGTGCGCTCAGTGATTCAGCTAAATGAGCGCGTAAAATATCCGCTGCCAGAGGCTGCTCAAAGGCCGCCTCCGCAAAGGTTGTTTGCAGGTTTTCTAGCGCTTGATTGATCAACGCAAGCGCCTCATGGTCGTGATCATCTGGCTGATAAGCCGTTTGGGTCAGCTGCTGAATTTCACTGATCCATTGCGCTAAGCTGCGCTCGCCAGTGAACACCTGACGGTAGTGCTTTAGGTCGCTGATGAAGGCAGCAAGCTGGCCAAGCGCCACCGACGATAAACCGCTGACACCCGCATAGGGTGCGGTATCCTGCCATAGATCTACATCCCCGAGTGCGTAACCACCAAAGAGCCTATCTAAACCAAACGCCCAGCTGTTCTCAGCAAAGGAGATATCGCTAACCTCGGCACGCATATCGGCATCTAATCCCCAGCTAATGCCCGATTCCGCCACCCAGTGGCGAATATCTTCAAAGCTCTCGGGCGAGATACCGTAAGCTCGCTGCGTCGCCGGTAACTCTAACAACTCGATAATCTGCGGGGCGGTGAAGCGGCTCTTTTGCAAGTTCAACAGCTGCAAGAAGCTGTTGATCAGCGGGATCTCTTGATCAGCGGATCGGTCCGATATGGAGTAAGGCAGGAAGTGCTCTGGCTCTGCATTACCAAACACCGCATCAATATAGGGCGCATAGCTGGCAACATCTGGCATCATAACAATAATGTCGCGGGGTTTAAGTGCGGGGTCTTCGGCAAACATCGCCAATAATTGGTCCTGCAGCACCTCAATTTCGCGCAAAGGGCTATGGGTTGCATGCAGCTGGATGCTCTTGTCATCCGGACGATAGCGAAAGGCGCTGGTGGTGTCTGCCGCTGCGCTATCTTGCAGGTCTAAAATATCAGACTGCACCGCATGGAGCAGGTTGTCGTAGCACGGCTCTGAAAACAGGCCAACTTCTGGCTTTTCGAGCTGCTGCACAATGTGGAGGTAATCACGGCCTAGTTTCCCCATGGACGCGAGAATCGGATGCCCCACGTGGTGGTAACTCTGCGCTTCACCTTGATGTTTGGTAAGCCACTCTCGGTTTAGCCGAGCAAGATATTTTGGATCAACAATATCTCCCCAGTAGTGGCGGCAGGGGTTTGCAATCATTAGGTGCACATCCACCTTTTCACCCAGTCCGGCCAACGCCTCAACGTAGTTCTCCGGTAGTGCAGAGATACCAAAGACAAACACACGCGATGGCAAGCTGTTCAGCCGGTCAGCTTTGGTTAGCGCCTGAAAAAAGGTTTCATACATATTGGCACGATGCCAATGGGGTAAGCCACGCTCAGTAACATCGGCCACAATACGGCGCCATAGAATGGGTTGCCACGCGTGTTCGGTATTGGCTGCGGGGCTATTTTCTCCCGCTTCCCACGCCGCAATCCAGTCGGGACGATAAACGAGATACTGGTCAAACAGGTCAGCGATACAGGCGCAGAGCTGATATAGGCGCAGCGGATCGCTGTCTTCGCTACAGTAACAGCGCAGCACAGCGAAGTGCGCTTTCTCGAGTAGTTCGGGAAGCTGGCGCATCAACACCCATGTCATGGCTGCTTTGTTATATACCGAGCGCTCCGGCACCTCATCCAGCACATCCACAAACACTTGCCATAAAAAGCTAGCCGGTAATGGAAATTCGATGTTGGCAGCGATGCCCATGCGCTCCGCCAGCTCCAGCTTGAGCCACTGAGCCATACCGGGGCTTTGAACCAAAATTTGCTCACTCGCGAATGGATCGCTGAGCGGCTCGCGATGCACCATTTCGACAAGCACATCGCGCAGTGTTTCGAGGGAGTTTGCGTAGTAGATGCGTAGCATTTAGGTGTCCCGAATCATCCTTGTTCTGGGGGTGGATCATCTTGTGGTGGATTGAGGTAAACAAAGCCACTTTGCTCTGTCCAGTAGTCTTTGCCCTGCTCCACGCGCACCACACCTTTAAAGCGGATATGTAGATAGTCCACTGCCTCTTCGAGGGTATCGAGATTGCAGAGTATCACGCCACCGCGGTCATTATCAGTTGTAAACAAAAAGCTCTTCACACACTACCCCTTGTTAGCATCAAACACATGTTTGAAGGCGTTTTCAACGCAGCACAACAGCCGTTGCTAATCAATTGTTTTATGTGCGATTATCAAGAATCGCTCAGCCTTCTCGATTATACAGGACCGGCCCGCATGCAACACTCATTAGCTAATCTGACCCCCTTGGTACAAGAGATATCTGATGCGGAAAATGCAGTCGCGGCCATGCAGACGATTGTGGCCAGGCTCAGCGACCTGATGGAGGTGCCTGTTTGCAGTCTTTATCTAAAATCCCCCTCGCGTGCGCAACTGATTCTTGCCGCCACTCAAGGCCTATCTCAGTCGGCTGTGGGGAAGATTCGCCTTAATCCTGAGGAGGGCTTGGTTGGTACAGTTGCTGCCACAAAGAACTTGCTAAACCTTGAAGATGCCTCGCTGCATGAGAAGTTTCGGCTGTTCCCAGATGCAGAGGAAACTCCCTATCGCCAGTTTATGGCTGTTCCGCTGATTCACTTGCGCCAATTAGTGGGCGTTATTGTTATTCAAGGTACAAAACGTGCGCCTTTCTCACCGGAAGCTGAAGCGTTTTTGGTGACCGTGGCTTCACAGCTTGCTGCAACGCTGAACGCGATTCAAAAGTCTGGCGACTGGATGCCAAGGCGCCGTCCCGGCAAGCTATATAAGCGTTATGACGGTATCTCTGGCTCGACAGGCGTTGCTGTTGGTCAGCTTACGCAGCTAAACAGCCAAGTGGACCTGAAGGCATCCCTGCCGAAAAAAGCCGATGATATTCAAGAGGAGCTGGAGCGCTTTCATCACGCACTCGAAGGTGCGATCGCCGAAGTAGAGCAAGGCGAGGCGCGTATTGAAAAAGACCTACCCGAAGATATCGCGTCGCTTTTCACCGTTTATCGCATGATGCTGGCGAGCCCAGAACTCTCCGCAAACGTCATCACCCTCATCGAGAAGGGCAACACAGCGATCTGGTCGGTGCGTAAAGCTGCGCTTGATCACGCGGCGGTGTTTGAAGCCTCAGAAGACCCTTACATGCAGGCGCGCGCCGAAGATGTGCGTAATATCGCCATTAAGCTGATCAATCAAATGCTGCGCAAGAAGCGATTGCGTGAGCCCCCTAAAGATACCGCCATCATCCTGGCGGGAGATTTGATCAGTATTACGGACCTATCTGATTTCGATAAAGATCAGATTGTCGGCATTATTTGCCGCTCGGGCTCGGCATTATCCCATACGGCAATCGTTGCAAACGCCCTAGGTATTCCCGCAGTGATGGGCGTCACTGAGCTAGATATCGAACGTTACAGCGGCCAGACCGTCATCATCGACGGCAACAGTGGTTTTGTTATCGCGTCACCGCCTAAAGAGATGACACGCGAATACCGCCAGATCAAGCGTAATGAGGAGAAGTTCAACTCCCAACTGGCGCAACTCAAAGATTTACCTGCAGAAACGGACGATGGCTTCCATGTCACGCTACTGACCAATACCGGCCTATTGGCTGACGTATCGCCGGGTCTTGTGAATGGTGCCGAGGGTGTGGGGCTGTATCGCTCTGAAATCCCGTTTATGGTCCACGATGGTTTCCCAACAGAAGATGAGCAGTACCGGGTTTATAAGCAGGTCATCGATGCCTACTACCCAAGACCCGTGTCGATGCGGACGCTAGATATTGGTGGCGATAAGCAACTCCCCTACTACGAGATTAAAGAGGAAAACCCCTATCTTGGCTGGCGAGGTATTCGCTTCACATTGGATAACACTGCGCTGCAAATTACTCAGCTACGCGCTATGGTCCGCGCTGGGCACGGCCGCGAGAACCTGCAGATCATTGTGCCAATGGTCAGCCGCATTGACGAGATCAAAGCGCTGCGCGCACTGCTCGATCAAGTACTCAAAGATCTACACAATGAGGGCAAGCAAGCAACGGCACCAAAGCTCGGTATTATGATCGAAGTACCTGCAGCTATCTTGCTGTTAGAGAAAGCCGCACCCTATATCGACTTTGTATCTGTCGGCACCAACGACTTAGCGCAGTACTTGCTCGCCGTTGATCGAAATAACCCGAAAGTCTCGCGTCTATTCGATCCGCTGCACCCTGCGGTGTTGTCAGCGCTTGAGATGATACAAGCGCGCTGTAAAACACTTAACCTACCCATTTCGCTGTGTGGAGAGATGGCTGCCGATCCTGCGGCCGTGCTGCTGCTAATCGCGATGGGCTTTGACCGGCTGAGTTTGAGTGCTCATCGTATTCCGATGATTAAATGGGTGATTCGCAATACGAGCCGCAAAGATCTCGAAAAGCTACTGATTAAAGCGCAAAAAGCGGAGGACGAGAGTGAGATCCGCCGCATGACCAAACGCAAGCTCAAAACGCTGGGGCTTTAACACTCCCCCAGCGAAGCAGGGCTATCAGGGCGCACGCGTTGGCGAATCAGGTCGTATGACCAGTTGAACACAAAGGCATACACCAAGAAGAAGACCACCATGCCAAGATCCAAAACCAATACCGACCAGAAATCCATCTTTAACACGTACATCAACACAGGTAGTGAAACCGCCATTAAACTTAGCTCAAATAACCCTGCATGAATTAGCCGTAGCTTCAGCCCACGGACCGCACGATCAGCACCGGCCAAGTGGTCGAATACCCAGTTGTAGATAAAGTTAATCATCATCGCTAGCAAAGACATACCGATACCCAGCCCCGCTAAGGTAGCCGAATCACCTTGAGTCACTACGCCAGCTAAAAGAACAAACAGCAGCAGCGCAATTGCCTCAAATAACAGCGTGTGAAAAGTACGCTCCATCACAGACATTAAAAAAACCTCCAGTAAGAAACTGGCGTCGATTCTATCTGGATATACAATAGTATAAAGTTAGTTACTATCAGGTTATGTGATATGTTGAGCCTTGATCAAATCCATCTCTTTATTACCGTTGTTGAGACCGGCTCTTTCTCTGCTTGCGCCCGCAAACTGGGCAAAGCGCAATCAGCGATTAGCCAAGGCATCGCTAATCTCGAGCTCGACCTCAACGTGACGCTATTTGATCGTTCCACTCGCATCCCCTCACTTACCAGCGATGGTAAGCGTTTACTACCGCAAGCCCGTGCCATATTGATGCAAGCCGCTGAATTCGAATCAGCCGTGGTAGCGGTCAATAAAGCGGAAGAGCCTCTCATTCGAGTGGCAGTGGACAGTGCACTGAGCTACCCAAGATTATGGGGCACACTCAAGCGCTTCTCCGATACCTTTCCAAATACTGAGCTTGAGCTTTTAGAGTGCGCCAGCCCCGACATTCACCAGCTCTTGCAAAATGAGCGCCTTGATATAGGTTTAGTGTTTTCAGATGTGTCGCTAAAAAGTGCGCTAAAGATATATCTTATTGGTTATGTGCCATTTGTCGCCGTATGCGACCCGCAGCACCCGCTAGCCTTAGCATCCGACCTAGACTTATCCGACCTACTTTTACACCGCGAAGTTGTGATGCGCAGCCAGTCACAACAAGTGCTGCAGCTGTTACCTCCTATGTCGCCGAAAACTTGGTGGGCAGATAGTTTTTACCAAATGCGAGAGCTCATTGCAGCGGGGGTTGGTTGGGGCTACCTGCCTCAACCGATCGCTGCGGAAGGTTTAGGCAACAACGAATTACACACCATTGATCTAGCCCTAGACTATAAAACGTGGGCTGCACCTGCCGATCTTGTTGTAACAAAATCACGAACATCCGGCCCTGCGATGCAGTGGCTTGTCGCAGAACTGAAAAATCTATTGGATCATTAGATCAACTCAATCCACTGCCGCGACCATGATGTCTAGCAAAAGCCACGATCACTGATCTCGTTTTAACTGTATGAACACAACGAGAACTGATAACTTTTCCAACTTTCTGTGCTATTTCCCGTACAATCAGGCTAGGAGTGATCGCCAGTTAACGCTAATGTACACGCAGCTAGGTTAGAGTCGGCGCTAGGACTAAGCAGAGAGGATAATTTGACTGTATAGGCTCAAGTTCACTCTTTAGAAAGCAATTCTATGAGATGATCAAGATCGCGTTTTCTATCTCCATTTTGGCCAGCCCAAGAAGTAGGTAGGCTTAATGATAGTAGTAACACAACGCAGCAACGCTTCTATGAAGCCATGAAAAAAGTGTCGTTTGGTTCGCTTAAACGACGACCTTTTTCGCGTGTGTTTGGTAGGTAAGCTTAATCTTTCTATGAATAGACAATTTTCTGTATATTTGGATTTAGTAAGGTTTTCAGCGGCAATCGCTGTTTTCATATCACATGTGCCTGCGTTTGCAGGCGGATGGCTTTGGCAAATATCGGGCTTTGGCCATGAAGCTGTCGTTATATTTTTTGTTTTATCTGGCTTCGTTATTTCTTATGTTGTATTTGATAGAAAAGAAAATGCCCAAAAATACACAATAAGTCGATTATCGCGAATATATTCTGTCGCCATTCCCGCCATTATTATTACTGCGGTGCTTTATTACGTAGGCCAATCACTAAATCCTGAGGCGTTCTACTCGCTAGGCGAAGAAAAACCAAACCCATTATTTACGTTATTTTCGGCTTTAACGTTCACTAATCAAAGCTGGGTTGCAACTCCAATATTTTCAAATCTACCATATTGGTCATTAGGCTACGAAGTTCTTTATTACATATTTTTCGGTGTATTAGTTTATACAAAAGGAAAGTCTCGTATTGCCCTACTCGCGTTGATCACACTGGTTATGGGGCTAAGCATATTACTCTACCTTCCTATATGGCTGGCCGGTGTATTTTGCTTTAAAAAGCTCAACGCTTATTCACTCACTCTGCACCAATCGCTATCGATCTTTATTCTCTCTGTGGTAGGTATCGCATTATTCTCAACAGATAATGCGCAAGACCTAATCAATGGCTTCTCTCAAAGCATTATTGGACCGGGATTTTATCAACTTTTATTAGAACCTTCAGAAAAGTTTGCTTCTGATTATATTCTTGCTATTTTTGTAACTGCACACATATTTAGTAGCTATCACCTCACTAAAAAATCCAATTTCTTTGCAATAAGCCAGAAAGCAGAGCAGCTTATAAAAGAGGCCTCATCCCATACTTTCTCACTATATCTTTACCATATGCCAATGCTTTACTTCATATCAGCTGTTTTCCCATACAGCTCAAACCCTATTATGAGTATAGTTTTTTGCTGGATTATAGTGCCTACTTTAATCTTCATGATCAGTAACATCACAGAAAAAAGAAAAGGTCTATACACGGTATTTTTTAATAATTTATTGGCTAAGCACTTCAAACTCTCGTGAAGACTTTCTCAACGAAGCTCTCTGGTATACCTATCTAACCGCGCGCTCTGTAGAATCGCTCTCTCGCCCAACAAGTACCTCACCGGCGGGAGAGCTAAGCAGGGCTCAGCTATGCAAAATACGCTGACTACACACTCCAATAACGATCACTAACCTACACATTCTGCGCGACTCGTCATCTTGCGCGAAAAGATAGCGATCACAAGCATCGCCCACGCTACAATAGGCACCATCATCCAGTTCATTGTTTGCCATCCCACCGTTGCTTCAAGCCAGCCGGTCAACATGGCTGAGAGCGTGACCATACCAAAGACAAGAAACTCATTCGTCGCCTGCGTTTTTGCTCGTTCTGACTCACGATACGTACTGGTAACTAAACTCGTTGCGCTGATAAACATAAAGTTCCAACCCACACCCAAAACGACTAGCGCACACCAAAAGTGCCATTCGGACTGGCCATTAAGATTGATCGCTGTGCACAAAAGCAGCAACGCGCCACCACATTGCATTAAGTTCACAGCACCAAAGCGCTGAATTAAGCGCCCTGTGAAAAAAGAGGGTAAGAACATCCCTAACACATGCCACTCGATCACCCACGTTGTCTGAGGGAACGAAAAGCCACACCTTGCCATCGCTAACGGGGTTGCCGTCATTAACAGGTTCATTACCGCATAACTGGTCATGCCCGCAACAACAGCAACCACGAATATAGGCTGTGAAACGATCTCTATCAGTGGCCGAGCGGTGGCTTGGCTCCTCACACTCACAGCGGGTTTCGGAATTTTTACGCCGGTCAGAAGCAACAACGCCAAAATATAGAGCCCCATTAAACCCACAAAGGAGCCAACAAAGTCATAGCCTTGCACCCAATCACGGCTCTGAACAGCCAGTGCAGGACCGATCAGCGCCGCGAGCACTCCCCCTAACATGACAAGTGAAATCGCTCGGTTCTTTTGCGCCGGCTCGCTCGCTTCAACAGCTGCAAAACGGTACAGAGCGCCAAAACCAATCCCTACACCTAGACATAAGGTTCCAACACAGAATAGGTAAAACTGCTCGCTCATTAGCGCCATCGAGGCAAGTACAGCACCACCAATACCGATACTATTCCCCAGATAAAAGCCGTTGCGGCGTCCTATTTTTTGCATGATTAGCGACGCTGGAATGGTTGCTAGCATTAAGCCGACAAATTGCATGGCCACTGGCAAGGTGATCATAGAACTACTCGGCGCTAGGCTCTGCCCGATAAGCCCTGTTACAGCGACTAATAGAATATTTCCAGTTCCTAATAGCGCTTGGCACAGGGACAACAGAACAACACTGCGATTCATCGATAACTCCAAAACTGCATAACAACTCAAACCACTTAGCTAAATTAGCGAACCATAATAGTGCTTACGCCTTTGCATGGGCCAGTATTATTGCCACCGCGGTCAAAAAAATGGCCAGATTCCAGCAGATCTGGAGATCAGGTGTTAAACTGATTAGCACATGTAAACGCTAAATGAGAGCATCCTTATGACGCTGGAAGATCTCTTTGTATTAGTGATCGAGCCATCCAATATGCAGCGCGGCATTATTGTTAATCGTTTGAAAGCACTGGGTATTGTTAACATCGACGAGTTTGAAGAGGGAGCTGCTGCCATCACAGCCATGCAGCAGCAAACGCCCGATCTTGTGCTATCCGCTATGCACCTTCCCGATATGACGGGCACAGAAGTCGTAACGCAAATGCGGGAGCAGGTAGAACTCTCTGATATCACCTTTCTACTGATCTCATCGGAAACACACTATCGCTACTTAGAGCCCATTCGCCAGGCCGGGGCCATTGCAATTCTTCCCAAGCCGTTTGATGAGAATGATTTTCGCAAAGCGCTGCAAAGCACGCTGCACTACATCTGTGACAAAGATGAGATCACTGAACGCGATACATCGGAGTATGAGAACCTGCGCGTTCTCCTTGTGGATGATAGTAAGTTTGCACGCAAGTACCTCAATCAAATTCTGACGAATATCGGGATCGAATCGATTGTTGAAGCGGAAGACGGTGCTCAAGGACTCGCTTTGCTGGAGCAAGAGCGTTTCGACTTAATTGTCTCTGATTACAATATGCCCAATGTTGACGGTAAAGAGATGGTTGAACATATCCGCGCCAGCGATGATCAGCCTACCATTCCGATTATGATGGTGACATCAGAACAAAACGAGAGCCAACTAGCCGCGATACAGGCAGCAGGAGTTTCGGCCCTGATATCTAAACCGCTCTCCTACGACATGATGAAACAGCTGATCGAAAAGCTCGTTTTCGACTCGGACCTGTAACCGATCACTCCACAAAAAAGCCGGCACTCAATGCCGGCTTTTTTATATCTGCTATCGCAAGACTCAGGCTACTCCTCCAACAATGTTTCTGGGTTGAAGCCCATGATCAAAGCGCCCCAGTGTTTACCATCAACATAAATGGGGATCGATAAATCGTTCAACACTTCGCCCGTATCACGAATAAAAGTCTGAAGTAAAAACGGCGAGGTATTTTGAGCACGGCGGATCTCCGCACGATTCCCTGCAAAGATCCGACGGTGACGACTCTTAAGGTTATCTACCGAAAAATCGCCGATGATAGGGTTAGATACCTTCTGGTGATGAGCAGGCGCATAACCATTTTTATCCACCGCGATCGCATAAATAAACTCTGGTCGTTCAGAGATAAAGCGGTCAAACAGAGGCTGTAATGCCGCTTCGTAAGCATCGGTGTAGCTGAGGTCAAACTTTGCGGGCTCAACACCTTCATTAGTGCGGCGATACTGTACATCAAACACATTCAAGCCCTGATGCGCCAACGCCTGAATAGCGTCACTTGTTTGTTTTGACCAGCTTCGTCCAGCCATAATCATCGACTCAAAACCACCAAAGCCTATAATAAAGCGAGATAGCAGTTCTTGAGTCTCTTCGGTTGCAACTTCTAGTTTGTCAGAGTGTTCAACAGACTCATCAACTTCATGTTTGATCTCGTGCGCAATACTGGCAATTTCAGAGACATTCTCGTGGGATTGCTTGTTGCTGTATGCCAACTCATCAATCGCCGCGCTAATGCCCGAAAGTTGGCTATTCACCTGCTCAAAATCGCCCACGAGTTTTACAAACTGCTGGTTGGTCGACTCGATAAAGCCCTCGGTGTTGTGAACATACTGCTGAATATCTTCAGCACTACTACGCGTGGTTTGCACCAGCGTGGCCATTTGTGAAATATTTTTATCAATCTCACTCGTCGCTGAGCTAACTTTCTGCGATAGCGAGCGAACCTCATCCGCAACCACCGCAAAACCGCGCCCCGCTTCACCTGCACGCGCAGCTTCGATCGATGCGTTCAAAGCCAGCAAATTGGTTTGGTCTGAGAAATCTTGCACCATCGATAGGATCTGCGTGACATTTGCCGAGTTCTCACTTAATTGGGAAACCGTTGATTGGAAGTTATTTACAAGATTGCGTATTGAACGTACCTGCTCAAGGACCTTCATTAGCTCATCACCTGACGAGCGCACCTCTTCCATATTGGTATCGGTTTGAGTGCTAATCATCATGGTGCTGTTGGCCACCTCATCAATGGCGACCGTCGACTCCTGACTCGCTTGGAACACCAACTGAGCTTTCTCTTCCTGCTGCGACACTTTGCCCGAGGCGCCTACCAACGCTTTCTTCAAGCGTGTTGCACTGAGGGCGACGCTCACACTGCGGCGGCGGGACTCTGAGATCATCTTTTTCAAGCTATCAGAGAAACGGTTATAGCTGCTCGCCATCTCCGAGATTTCATCGTAGGTATACTCAGGCAACGTCACCGAGATATCGCCATCTTTCTCGCTAATTTGGCTTAAAACATCAGTGATAGCGCGCACTGGACGCAAGAAAAGATGACGCATGAAAAAGATGGTAAAGATACCCGAAAGGACCGCTACAACCACAGTAACGCTCGCAATGATCCACAACTCGCTCGATAACGTTAACAGCGCACTTTTTACACTTTCATCGAGCACACTTTCAGTGGCGACACTGACAATCTCGGCAGAATAGTAGAAGCCTACTCCTAGGAGCACAAGGTGGGGGAGAAGAAGGAAAACGACGTTACCAACAATCTTTTTCGTTAACGAATTGAACAGCGCTTGCTCAACTGCCGTGTATAAACTCATTGCTACATCCCTACTACGTATAATTATTGTTTGTTGGCTTTAAGCAACTTTCCTTTCAGTATAGAAGCTCTCAGCGTAATAGCTTGATGTTAGGGTTCGAAAAGATAAAACTGAATCTAAAAAGAGACAAATCAACCAAGTTATTGATCTCTATCGCCATTGCAGCCAAACACCGCGCTCACGAAGAAACGCCCGGCTTTGGTCCACATGATGACAGTGGCGATGAACAAGTGCCCAAAAACGAGCGGAGTGGTTCATCTCTTCGAGATGCGCCAACTCATGAATCACCACATAATCGATCACCTCTGGCGGCGCCATCATCAGGTGCCAATTGAGCGCGATTCGCCCACGTGAGTTGCACTGCCCCCAGCTCGATTTAAAGTTTGCGACTTTAAGCTCACCAGGCTGCAGCTCCATGACTGCCGACCAGTAGTCCAACCGCTCACTTAGATAATCTTTTGCTTGCCCTTTTAACCATAGCTTAGTCAATTCATTCGTTAACTGCTCTGGCACTTTGGTACTGCGTCGTCCTAACGAAATCACGAGGTGATCGTCGGTTAAGCTTGCTGATGATACGCGAGCGCCAGCAACTACCTGAAGCGGCAGACTTTGGCCTAGATAAAGAAGGCATCGCGCTTCCCAAGGGTTAATAGTGTGCGTTGCAAGCAAAACTTGCTGCTGGGCAAGGTGCTCCCTTACCCACCCAGCACGCTGAGTAAGGAAGTGGGTGAGCCAAGCGGTAGGGGTACGCAGCGGTACACGCGCTAGCGCTTCACCATGCGTCACTTCGATCGTTGCCGTTTTACGCTTAGAGAAAATGACTTTAATCAAAAGCCCTTCAACAGTAACAAAGCATGTTTTAGGCTGAGGCACGCGCGGGTTTCCCTAATAAACGGGTGGGTTTCTTGACTGTTTTGATCATGTATTTGAAGCTGGCATGGTAGCTTGCATCACCTTCGGGCTGCCCGCGGGCAGGTGAGTAGCGCAACTGCTCTAGGTTATTTAGCCATTGCATTAAGCTCTCTTCCCAATAGGGTTGATGCTTCGCGAGGCGCCAACAATAGGTACGAACGGTTTCTCCTTGCTCACGCGCTAAACTTGAGTCAGCTCGGCTCACCAAGCGAGATAGATACTGCACATCGGCATCGACAGCGTGATAGCGCCTTGGGCGTGCACGCAGCAGCCACCAGATCAGCCCCCCTGTTACTAGCGAACCCGGTACAAAGATCACCAAGAGCAGTTTTAAGGTGCTCAGACTACCCATCAGATCATGTAAAAAATCGACCTGCTGGTTGTGGTAGCCCAAGATCCAGCGGTGCCAACTATAGTTGACCGCCTCATAGCGCAAGCGCACCTCATTCAACCACTCTATATTTTTACCTAAGCGCAGCACCGACAGCGGCGACTCGGCAATAAAGTCATCACTGCTACCAAATAATTCATCGAATGGCAGTTGGATACGCTCAGGTGCCACTGCGGTCGTCGGATCTAAACGGCGCCATCCAGTGTTTTCATCCCATACCTCAACCCAAGCGTGGGCCTCGTACTGGCGCACCAGCATATACTTTTCGTACGGGTTCCACTCACCACCCTGGTACCCGCCCACGAGCCGGGTAGGATGCCCGGCTAGGCGCAGTAAGTAAGCGGTGCTACTGGCAAAGTGCTCACAAAAGCCCCGCTGGGTCTCAAAGAGGAATTGATCCACGCTGTTACGCCCCAAGCGACCAGGGGATAGCGTGTATTCAAACGATTGATTAAAGCGCCGATAGAGTGCATCGATCTTCTCAGTTAGGGATAGCTGCTGCTCAACCCAAGACGCGGCCAGCGCACGCGCTTGCGGATTTCCATATGGCGGCAGTCTAAGAAAACGTTCCCGGTCTTGCAGAGATAATTCTTGCGTTGCTTCACGCACAACGGAACGCCCAGAATAGGAGAAACGATCCAAAATAGGCTTACCCGCGGTCACGGTAAAGTCGTTTTTTAGAGTTAAAGTCCCCCTAGCCGCACGGACCGTCTGGGGATAATCAAGCGCCACCAGCCATGGCCGAGCTGTCGGTTCCATGATGATTTCATAGTCATAGTAGGTATCTGTATCAATCGCGCTGGCCTCAAGCCCAACATTTTTACCCACATTGAGCCAACTGCGGCCATCGTAAAAATCATACGTAATCGCGCGCCAATAGCGTTGCGACCGCTCTGGCGGCGCGTCATCCGTAAAACTGGCACGGAATGCAACGCTATCATTGCGTGTTAAGTTAGCAACAGAGCCTGGGTCAACTTCGTTAGACAGCCCTGTTTTTGCCACTGCACGCTCAGATTTAACACTCCATAGCGGCTCGATTCGTGGAAACACGAGAAATAGCACCACCATCACAGGGGCAGACTGAGCTAGTATCGTTGCACTCCTTTTTAATGTGCCAAAGTTCACCTGCTTAGCCTGTACCTCGTTCAGAGAGATCAGAGCCGCGAATGTAATCGCCAGAGAGAAAAATCCGTATAGCGCCGCGACAATAGACTGATCAAACAGGAAGTTAACGGCTACCATGAACAGGGATACCAGCACTAAAACCCAGCCGTCACGACGCGTACGTAGTTCTAAAACCTTCAGGCCAGCGCCTGCAATCAGCAGCGTTGCCAGACCTGCTAGGCTCTCTAAGCCGGATGCCGAGACCAATACGCCCACTGACATCAGCGGGACCACAGACCATCGCACCCAGCGCGCCAACGGCTTGCGAACCTTCAGCGTGCTCGCAAAGCCCCATGCAAGCAAAGCGCCTACAACGACGGTAAGCCATAACGGAATTTCGCGGATCTGCGGCAAGCATACCGCAACCAACATCGTTAGCAGCCATAGCTTGCTAGAGCGGGCGAGCAACACCTCCGGTTTGTTGGTAGCCTCCGCTACTGTGGACTTTTTAAACCGAAACGTTGGAAGTTTCACAGCAACGCTCCCTCATCATAGAGTGCCAAGTGCTTGAGCACTTCGCGCAAATGATCATCCCCGACTGCTGGTTCCATCGTCACATTTGGCAATACTAAGCCAAAGGGCGCTTGGCGCTCATTCAATGTGACTGCCCAGTAGGTCAACCGCGATAGCTTTGCTTCGGTGTCCAGTTGCGGCCACAAGTGCCAGGAGAGCCAGCGCTCTTGAGCCTCCTCCCCTTGGTAGGATTTCACATGCAACCCATAACCTTTTGCGTATACTTTCCATGCCACTCGGCTGAGCGGCGCTCCTGGCTGATAACTCTTCAGTTCTTGGAAGTCCTCTTCACCGACATGCCCTTCGGCACCGTCTCCGCCCACAGGGCGATTCAGTTGCCCCAGCTCGCCTCCAGCGACGGGTCGTGGGTAGATTAGCGCAGGCTCTTCGAAGCGCAGCCAAGTCCAGCAACGAAAAATACCCAGCGGGTAAACAGATGAGATGCGTAATAGCTCAGGGGCTTGCCACCCTCTCACCTGACTGCTCGCGGGCACATACACCAACAACGGCTTATCCCGTTCAAGATCATAAGTAACCTGCTCTTGGCCACGAAAGCCAAACTGTAGCTGTGTTAGGGAACGGCTCGATAGCACTTCAAAACGATAACGGAGTTCATCGCCAACAAAAACCGGCGAGGGTGTTTGTATACGTATTCGTAACCCAGAGAGGTTGGCGTAGGTATGCATAATTGCCGTGATGAAAAGCGAAGTCAGTGTAAAACAGATCGCATAGGCTAAGTTGTTTTGGTAATTGATCGCGAGCATCAAGACAAGCAGTGCCACACAGATAAATGCAAGCCCTGCCAAGGTGGGGAAGATGTAGATGCGCTTATGGGTCAGCAACACCTCTGACTGAACAGGGTAGCGACTTACCAGCCAGTTTCTAAATTTATGATCGACCGTATCCCACATGCGTTTAGCTCAGTACATCCACGCTAGCAAGAATATTGGTTGTAATACTCTGCCCTAGCTGGGTGCCAGAACGAAGCATCAAACGGTGTGCAACCACCGGCTCAAATACAACTTGAACATCATCGGGGGTCACAAAGTCGCGGCCTTCCATATAAGCCCACGCCTTGGAAGCTTGTATCAATGCCAGCGCACCGCGCGGCGATAAACCAAGCTGGATCGTCTCAATGGTACGTGTTTGCTGGGCAAGACGCTGTACATAGTCAACCACGGCATCGCTCACCGTAACTTGATCGCACGCAAGCTGAATATTCATAAGCGTCTGGCGATCAATACTGACGGCCAAACGACCGATATCCTGTCGAGTATCGCCATGCTTTAATAGCGCGCGCTCAGTTTCCTCATCTGGATACCCCAGCGAAAGCCGCATCAAAAAGCGGTCCAACTGAGATTCTGGCAGCGGGAACGTACCATACTGGCTTGCGGGGTTTTGTGTTGCTATCACAAAGAAAGGTTCTGGGAGCTGACGCGTTGCTCCCTCTGCAGAAACCTGCCCCTCCTCCATCGCCTCAAGCAGCGCACTTTGCGTTTTTGGCGTCGACCGGTTGATCTCATCCGCAAGTAGTAGCTGCGTAAAAACCGGCCCTGGATGAAACTGAAAACCACCTTCCTGTTGATTGAACACCGCACTGCCAATGATATCAGCCGGCAGCAGGTCGCTGGTAAACTGCACGCGGCGATACTCAAGATCAAAAACATGAGCTAAGGTGTGCGCCAGTGTCGTTTTACCCATCCCCGGTAAGTCTTCAATTAAGAGATGCCCGCGAGACAACATACATGCGACGGCGAGTTTTACCGTTTCCTCTTTACCCATCACAACCGATGATACCGCTTGCACTGCTGTTGCTAATCTATCCTGCATCTCCAACCCTTTTCCTATACAAACCAACCAGTTGAGCTTTCACACCACTATAGTCTAGACACAAAAAACGCAGCTAATGCTGCGTTTTTATAAAAAGAATTTAAGCGAGTTTATTAGTGGTGATGACCACCTTCACCGTGGGCATGACCATGGCTAAGCTCATCTTCAGTGGCAGCACGCACTTCTGTCACCTCGATATCAAAGAACAACTCTTGGCCAGCCAGTGGATGGTTGCCATCCAAAGTTACGCCATCATCTTCAATTTTGATCACAGTTACTGGCTGCTCTCCCCATGGGGCCTGCGCCATAAATTGCATACCCACTTGCAACTCGTTAATGCCTTGGAAGTTTTCATGTGGCACTTTCTGCACCAACTCTTCACGCACGTCACCGTAACCCTCTTCAGGTTTAACAGTTACTTCTAGCTTATCGCCTGTCGCCTTGCCCACCAACGCATTCTCTAAACCCGGAACAATGTTGTTCGCACCGTGAAGATACGCCAAAGGCTCTTGGCCTTGTGACGAGTCAAGCACTTCACCTGCTGCGTTTTTGAGTGTGTAGTGCATTGTGACTACTGCGTTATCTGCGATTTGCATAACCTTGCTCCTGATTATTGGCTTTGAAGACAGAACACCCACGCCTGAGCGTCCTCATGGGCCATCCTAACCATTGCGATCCAAAACCGAAAGGCAAAACAGATATTAATGTTGAAAAAGCCACCCGGTGAGCGTCGCTATTCACTCGACACTTTTATCCTGCAAAATTAAAATGTCTGTTTTAAACTACGCTACAGACCCCATAATCTCTGGCTAAAAGTAAAAAATAGGAATTATTCCTATCGCTCTATGCGTCGCTCAGACTTATCATAGTGGTTAACAAAAATGGATTTTTCGTTGGAGTTTATCGTTATGGACAATATCTGTGCCCAGTGCCAAGAACTGGTCAGTTACCAAAGTGCGCGTCCTCATGCTCAGCTTAAACTTATGAGCAGTCTACCTAATAGCCAGCTGTATAAATGCTCTGACTGCGGGTCTTACCTACATGCGTTTGATCAAGACTGGGAAGTACTTATCGAAGGTGGTGAGCAACCAACCGACAGCCCTTCCCATATCGCGGCATACGCTTAAGTACCGCTAACAACTAGACAGGCAGCCTTAAACAGCACGAATAAGCTACTAGGCTCCAGTTAAAGAGTCCGGATGGAAAGACCTGATAATCTCTTGAAAGATCTCAGTGGGGCGATTTTGATGGGCGCGCTTCTTGATAACCGCTGCGATGCCAAGGGTATAACAGCGCTCAGCTCCGCCCACTTGCCTTAACTGCTCCTCTTCGACATAAAGCTTTGCATAATTTTCGGGTAAGAAGGCGATAAACTTACCCGATAATATCATCGCTAAACGCGTTTCATAAAAGTACGCTGTGCCCTTAAAGCTCATGCTTGATAGCTGTGCACTTGCCTCCTCGTGGGGTTTCAAACCCGGTAAGATCGCCGTGAACTGATTAATCACTTCATCGGTGATTTCACTCTCCGGCAGATCAAACAATGGGTTTCCGCGCCCGCAATAAAGACGGCACACATCACTATAAAGGTGATAGTACTCCAGCCCATCCAGCTGTCGGTGATATGGGATCAAGCCTACATCGACCTCGTCATTGAGCACCATGCGCTCAATCTCCGCCATATAGGAGACTTCGCTTTGTAGCTTGATCTCTGGTGCAAGCGTCGAGAAACGGCTGATCATCTCGGGGAACTTCGCTCGTGGATCAAGGCTAGTGCCGTCTGATACGAGGATGCGCATAATCCCAGCCGGGTTCTGGCTCATATCGTTCACGACATCACGAAACTCGTCCAATGATTCTAATAGCTTATTTGTCATCTCGTAGACAACGGCGCCCTCTTTCGTCAGCGAGAAGCCGGCACGCCCGCGCTTGCACAAGGTGAGGTTGAGCCGAGACTCAAGGTTCGAGATATGGATACTGATCGTCGAACGGCTGATATTTAGATCGGTTTCTGCCGCTGAGAAGCCCCCGTTATCAACGACCGACTTGAAAATTCTCAACTGCTTAATTTCGAAGTCACCGACTTGACCAAGCGAATAGTTTTTCAGACTCATGAGTTACTTTCTAAAACTGAACGTTAATAGATCTTCATCTGTTAACCGCAGAGCTATTGCTATATTGCGATCAATATTACGAAGAGAAAATCACACAACACCGATCCTTGCGTGTTTTCAGTTTAAGAAAGTTAGGGTGTAACAACAATGAAATTCAGCGAATTATTAAAAGAATCAGCTTATATCAATGGTCAGTGGGTCGACGCAAAGTGCGGCGGAAAAATGGAAGTTATCAATCCAGCCGATGGTAGCTACATTGCTTCTGTTCCTGATCTTGATGTTGACGATGCAAAGAACGCGATTGCAGCGGCTGAGGTGGCATTCCACTCATGGAAGAAAACCACAGCGAAAGCGCGTGCTGCTATTCTCCGTCGTTGGTTTGACCTAATCACTGAAAACGCTGACGTGCTGGCAGAGCTTTTGACAAAAGAGCAAGGCAAGCCATTGCGTGAAGCAAAAGGCGAAGTGCTCTCATGCGCATCCTTTTTTGAGTGGTTCGGCGAAGAAGCCAAGCGCACATACGGCGAAAACATCCCATCAAACATGGGCAGCACACGTCTACTAACGATCAAGCAACCGATTGGCGTTGTAACGGCAATTACGCCGTGGAACTTCCCCATTTCGATGATTGCACGTAAAGCAGCGCCGGCTATCGCCGCAGGGTGTACGATCGTGATTAAACCTGCAGAGGATACGCCGCTATGCGCACTCGCATTAGCTGCACTGGCAGAAGAAGCGGGCGTTCCAGCAGGTGTTATTAACGTTGTAACGACGAAGCGCCCTATTGAAGTGGGCCGCGAACTTTGCACCAACCCGATTGTTAAGAAAGTCTCTTTCACAGGCTCAACGCCGGTTGGCAAAATCATCCTAGGGATGGCAGCTGAAACCGTTAAGAAAGCCTCGATGGAGCTGGGTGGCAACGCACCTTTCATTGTGTTTGATGACGCTGATCTTGAATCTGCTGTCGCTGGGGCAATCGCTTCTAAATATCGTAATGCAGGCCAAACTTGCATCTGTACAAACCGCTTCTATATCCAAGCGGGCATTTACGACGCATTCGCAACGCGCTTCAAAGAGGAAGTTGAGAAGCTAGCGTTAGGTTCTGGCTTTGATAGCAGCACAGATATTGGTCCACTTATTAATAATGCAGCGGTCGATAAAATCGATGGTCTGGTGCAACGCGCCGTTCAAGAAGGTGCTGAACTAAAAGTAGGTGGTCAACGCGACGCGGCTGGTGAGCGCTTTTACCAACCGACGCTGCTCGCCAACGTTACCGATGAGATGGAGATCTCCCAAGCAGAACTGTTTGGCCCCATTTCAACATTATTTAGCTTTGAAGACGAAGCTGAAGTTATCGAACGCGCGAACAACACACCGTTCGGCCTAGCTGCTTACGTATACACCCGCGATATTGGCCGCGTATGGCGCGTATCTGAAGACCTTGAATACGGTATGGTTGGCGTCAACGAAGGCTTAATCTCGAACGAACTTGCGCCATTTGGCGGTGTTAAAGAGTCAGGCGTCGGCCGTGAGGGCTCTAAGCACGGCATGGATGACTACATGGAACTGAAGTACATCTGTATGGGTGGTATCTAACCCGCCCGCTTTAACGATAAAGGTTATGGGAGTTAAACCTTTGTTTGGCTCTCATAAAAGTTTAAATCGAATAGCGGTGATTTTTCCTCCCGCGCTCCCCCTTTATCGTACACACACAATTGCACATCTCTATTTAATGGTTGCAGATATATGAAAAACTATAAGAGTCTCGATGCTTTCTGGATGCCGTTCACACCCAACCGCGCATTCAAAGCAAACCCACGTATTGTTAGCCGCACTGAAGGTGTATTTTGCTACACCGACGACGGTCGTCAAATTCTTGATGCGACAGCAGGTCTGTGGTGCGTAAACGCAGGTCACGGCCGTAAGAAAATTGCCGAAGCGATTGGTAAACAAGCTCTTGAGCTGGACTACACATCGCCATTCAACTTCGGTCACGATATTGGCTTTGAGTTTGCGGAGCGTTTGATTCAGTACACGCCAGACCCATTGAATAAAGTTTTCTTCGCAAACTCCGGCTCAGAAGCCGTTGAGAGTGCGCTTAAAATCGCTCTGGCATACCAAAACGCGCGCGGCAAAGCGAACAAATTCAAGTTGATTGGCCGTGAAATGGCTTACCACGGTGTTAACTTCGGTGGTATCTCGGTGGGCGGTCTTACACCTAACCGTAAGGCGTTTGGTCCATTGCTGCCAGTCGACCACTTGCCACACACGCTAGACCTTGAAAACAACGCCTTTAGCAAAGGCTTGACTGAACACGGTCTAGATCGCGCTGATGCACTCGAAGAGCTGATCAAGTTCCACGATGCTAGCAGCATTGCAGCAGTGATCGTCGAGCCAATCAGCGGCGCTGGTGGTGTTATTATCCCACCAAAAGGTTACTTACAGCGCCTACGTGAAATCTGCACAAAGCATGACATCCTGCTGATCTTCGACGAAGTCATCACTGGCTGGGGTCGCCTAGGTGCGCCTTTCGCGGCTGTTGAGTTCGATGTAGTACCTGACATGATCGTATCTGCGAAAGGTATCACCAACGGTATCGTTCCTCTGGGTGCAGTATTTGTAGCAGATCATATCCATGACACGATCATGGAAAACTCACCTGAAGGCGGTGTTGAGCTTTACCACGGCTACACGTACTCAGCGAGCCCTGTCGCGTGTGCAGCAGGTATGGCAGCGCTTGACGTATATGAAGAGGAAGGCTTGCTAACACGCGCCTCCGGCGAAATTGGTAAATACTGGGAAGAAGCACTGCACAGCTTGAAGGATATCGAGCAGGTCGTCGATATCCGTAACTACGGCTTAATTGGTGCTGTGCAGTTTGCACAACCAGAAGGCAGCAGTGCACCAATCGGCGGGGCTTTCCAAGTGAAGTGTTACGAGAACGGCGTTATGATCCGCGCAATGGGCAACATCATCGCCTTCTCACCACCACTGACAATCGAACCTGAGCAGATTGATCAATTAGTAGCTGCCATTCGTAAAACAGCAAGCGAGCTGTTTTAACCCCTTTGTAGGCAGTGACACCCCACTGCCTACTCATGCGTGAAGGTTCGCCCTTTTCAGCATTAGCTGCCCTGCTGCACTGGCAGGGCCGTCTCACCCTTCGCTTATGCTCCGCGTAAGCAACAAGCTCTAACGCAAGACCTTGGCCCGTCGATGCTAATCCACGGGTCTTTTTTATTCCCCTCTCATATAAATGTCATCAATATTTTGTAGGCTAAAAACCCTTTAAGCATACGACTTTTGCGTAATGCCAACCTATTTACACCCCAAAAACCCTAATAAACTCAAAGGTTTTTGCTAAAGTTTGACCTATGCAAAACTTTACGTTTTAAGAGCCTGATGTAATTCGCCTACCCCCTTTGCTAACTTGGCTGTGTGTCATGCTGGTACCAAAAATCCGGCGTTATAAAACAATTAGAAAGAGAATGAAGACATGCGGAAAGTTCTTTGCAAATTTAAAAAACAGATTATTTCTAGCTCTTTGGCTGTCACTCTAGGTCTAGGTGCTGTTGCAGCGTCCACTGCACAAGCAGCTGAACACAACTGGCGTTTTGCAAACCTTTACACACGTGGTACAGCGTTTGGTGAAGTGTATGGAAATCTGGCAAAAAATATCGAAGAGATGTCTAACGGCCGCATCAAAGTTAAGATGATGTACGCTGGTGAAGGTGTCGACACAAAGGGCATTCTAGGTGCTGTGAAAAGTGGCCTGATCACAATGGGCGCGACATTCCAGCCGATGAACGCTGGCGAACTACCTGCGGGTATCGTTGAAGTTGGTCTACCTGGCGGTACTGCTGACGTTGGTGAACTGAGTGTGCTTTTCCACGAGAAAGGCTGGAACGAAGTCCTAACTAAAGCCTATGGCGAGCAAGGCCTAGTTTACCTAGACCCTTACATTCAGCCACCTGTTTACTTGCTGACAAAGAAAGAGATCAAATCTGTTGAAGACTTCAAAGGTTTGAAGCTTCGTGCACCAGGTGCATACGGTAAGTTCGTACGTAACTTGGGCGCTTCTCCAGTATCTCTAACGTGGAGCGAGATCTACACAGGTTTAGCAACAGGCGTTATCGATGGTTCTATCGGTTCTAACCTGATTGACCACCGTGACGGTAACCACGTTGAAGTAGCGAAATACATGTACCGCCTACCACTCGCAGGTGCACAAGTTCTACCTGTATTCGTGAACCAGAAAGCTTGGAACAAGCTACCTGACGACCTGAAAGCGATTGTTAAAGCAGCAACAGCTGTTCACGCTCGCGAGCAGATGACTAAATCACGTCTATGGGAATCTGAAGCGATTGCTGACATGGAAGCAAAAGGCATGAAGTGGAGCCCAGCGCCATCTGCTGAAGATAAAGCAGCATGGACAAAAGCAGGCGAATCCCTATGGGATGAATACTCTGCTCAAGATAAGCACAGCAAAGCGCTTATCGACATCCTGAAAAAGCAGTAATCACCGCTTAACTCAGTACCGAAGAAGCTTCTGACTCTTGGGTCAGAAGCTTCTTTATTTCGCCCCTCTGGCAGTATACTGAGGCCTGCAAAAGGTAAAGGGAAGTTCCTTTAGATTCCTTTCATTTCAAGGCTGTATAACCATGTTCACATCAACCCTTAGACTCTATTGCACTGCAGTGCAAAGGCTTGTTGCCTTTATCGGCCGTGGTGTTTCTATCCTGATGCCGATGATTGCGCTTGTCATCGCGTTCGAAGTGTTTGCGCGCTACTTTCTAAACAAGCCAACGATATGGGCTTATGATCTATCGCTGTTTCTATCAGGTTATCTCGCAGCGCTTGGTGGTGCCTATGCTCAGCAGCGCAAAGCACACATCAATGTGGATATCTTGTACCTGTCTGTTTCTGCCAATGTGAAGCGTATCTTTCACCTTGTTTCCGGTGCGCTGGCCATCTTTTTCATGGCAGTGGTGGTATTGGTGTCTATTGACAAATTCAACGAAGCGCTCAACTTCAATTATCGCCGTATGAGTGAATGGGCGCCGCCAATGCATCACTTCTGGATGATGCTGATCGTCGCGTGCTCTTTGCTGATACTTCAGATTATCAGCGACATTATTAACGATCTTTATCACCTTGTTACAGGGCGTGACTTGGTACCGGTATCTGACGAAGATGCGGAGGATGACAATGGAAATTGAATTACTTACTGGCGTCCTGCTGCTGTGTATTCTCGTTGCCTTTGCAATCGGAACTCCAGTTGGTTTAGCACTGGGCGGCATCGCCATGGCAATTGGCTACAGCACGTGGGGTGAAGGCATTTTCAACATCGTGCCAAGCACTTTCGAATCAATCTTGTTTAGCTTCATTCTGTTGGCTATCCCGCTATATATCTATATGGGGCAGCTGCTCACCCGCTCAGGCATCGGCGATGCGATGTTTAATGCCAGCCAGTTGGTGATCGGTAAGGTACGTGGGTCATTGGCAATTAGCGTTGTGGGCGTTTGTTCCATGATTGGTGCCATGGTAGGCATCATTGGTGCAGGCATCATGACATCCGGCAGTATCGCGCTAAAACCCATGCTAGAGCGCGGTTACGATAAGCGCCTTGCTTTAGGCGTTATTATGGCCGGTGGTGGTCTTGGTATTTTGATTCCGCCAAGCGTACCAATGATCATGTTTGCAGCGTCCACGCAAAACTCCGTGGGTAAAATGTTCATTGCCGCACTTGTACCTGCTGTGGTCACGATTGTTTTGCTGGTTACGTATATCGTTATCAGTTGCAAAATTAATCCAGAAAAAGCACCACTAGGAACAGGTGCCGAAGCTAAGATGACGCCAGAGCAGAAGTTCCGCACTCTGCGCGATGGCTTACTATCGGTTCTGCTTATCGTAGCAGTGTTGGGAAGTATCATTAGTGGTATTGCAACGCCCACAGAGTCAGGAGCAATCGGCGTCGTTGGTGCGATTATACTAGCGTTCTTCTTTAAACGTTTCCGGTTTGGTCTGTTCAAGTCCGCAGGTTTAGAGACAGCTATGCTTGTGAGCGTAGCCATGTGGATCATTCTGGGTGCCACCCTCTTCAGTAACTTCCATCTATTGATGGGTGTTCAGGATATGGTTGCGGGCTTCACCTCTGACCTTGGCCTCCCCCCGCTGGGCGTTGTTATCATGATGCAGCTCGTGATGCTGTTGCTCGGTTTCATCATCGATGAGTTCATCATCGTATTGATGTGTGCACCGCTGTTCACGCCGATCGTCGTTGATCTCGGTTTCGACCCAATTTGGTTCGGTATTTTGATGATTCTTAATATCGAGATTGCAGTACAAACACCACCTTACGGCTTCGCCCTCTTCTACTTGAAAGGTATCGCGCCGCCTGATGTCACCATGCTTGATATCTATAAATCGGTCACGCCGTTTATTCTTATCAAGTTACTGGTGCTCATACTGTGCTTGCTCTTCCCTGATGCCGTGATGTGGCTACCGAACAAGATCATGGGGTAACTTGTTATGTATAACAATATTCTGATTCCGATCGACCTAGAGCATGTCGAGATGTTTCCGCGAGCGGTTGAAGTGGCGATTCAGCTGTTCGGAAACGAAAAAGGCAAGATACATAGCTTGTATGTGGACTCCACCAAGATCCACAGCATCTCATTCACGCAGGTGGACAACGAAGTTGCAAGCCAGATGCGTAAAGAGATGAAGAAGCGTGTACGCCGCGTCTTTGAAGAGCATGTTCCAGAGGAGATACAAGGCAGCTGCCACATCCGCAACGGCGTTGTTTATGACGAGATCCTTGAGGAGGAAAGCCGCTTGCAGCCCGATGTCATTCTAGTGGCCGCGGGCAAACCTGGCGTTGCTAGCTACCTGTTGGGCTCTAATGCCGAAAAGGTCTTGCGTCACGCGCAAGGTAACGTCTTTGTTATCCGCGATAACAAACACTGGTAGAACAAAAAAGGGGAGCTTAGCTCCCCTTTCTCATTCATAGCACACTACTAGTTTTCAGTGATCAATTCGCTAATGATGGACACCGGAGACATCAAGTGAGCATACATCAGCGCACTTGCCCTCTCTGCATTTTTGTCGAGCAGTGCATCGACCAATGCTTGGTGCTCCTCCCGCTTTGCCGCCAGCGCAGACTGCGAGAATACCGTCTGCTTAAGCCAAAGCTGCCGGTAGCGTTCGGCTTGGTCAAATAAAGCGGCGCGCATCTCGAGCAGCTTCGGCGAGCTACAGCCCTTCGCTATCGCCAAATGGAATGCTTTATGGCGCATATCCCAAATATTGAGCATATCTTCAGCCGAGTTGATCTCATCGACCCGCGCTAACGTGTGTGCTTTACCGATGACTTCCGCCTCCCACTGCTCATCACCCCGCTCCACGGCCAAACGAACAATCAAGGCCTCCAGATGAGCACGCGCATCATAGATATCTTCCATCTCTTCCTGAGTCATCTGCGCTACCCGAAAACCACGCTGGCTAATAGCTGTGACTAAACGCTCTGATACGAGCTGCGAGAGCGCCTCACGCATAGGCCCAGCCCCAATATCGTACTGGGTTTTCAGATGGCTCATTAGTAGCTTGTCGCCGGGCCGATGAGCGCCATTGATAATATCAGCCTTCAACAGGTCATAGGCGATTGCCGCCTGGCTTGTCTTCTCTTCACTCATGTCGTTTGTAATCGCCCTTTTAGCGTCAGCGCTTTTCAATAGATGGTGCGAATTATATCCCGCCGTACAAAAGTGACAACATGGATAAAAATCAATAAAACATAAAAATGTAGATATTTTTAAATTTTAGCGATATTATTAACTCATCTTAAAGATTAGCCATCCAGGAATAAGAAAATGAACAGCATTGTTAACCTAGATACACAATTCACAGGTTTCTCCGTTAAACCAAGCGAACAATACCCAGAACGTCTGATTGAGTTGACGTTCACAAAAGAAACACTCGATGCATTCTTCGCTGCAACTGAAGAGTGGCCTGTTCAAGCATTGGAATATAAGTCTTTCCTACGTTTCCGTGTGGCGAAGGTTTTAAACGATATCTGCGGTGGCAAGCTGCAACAATTCCTGATCGACACAATGGTTGATCGCGGTACAGGCGCAATCCTGTTCAAGCCTGAGGGCCTAGACGACGTATCTCGTGCAGAAGATATGGTTAAGCTAACAACAGCCGTTGCTCATAGCTATGGTCGTTCAAACTACGATGCAATGAGCGGTCAATACTACGCACGCTTTGTCGTACAAAACGTCGACAACTCTGACAGCTACCTGCGTCAGCCGCACCGTGTAATGGAGCTGCACAACGATGGTACATTCGTTGAACAAGACACTGACTACGTTCTGATGCTGAAAATTGATGAGCAGAACATGGAAGGTGGTAACTCCCTGCTGCTACATTTGGACGACTGGGAAGGCCTAGAGAAGTTCTCTAACGATCCTATGGCTTACCGCGAACTGCGTTGGTCTGCGCCACCAAGCAAAAAAGTATCGAAAGAGGTCTTCCACCCAGTATTTGATCTGGACGTGGAAGGTAAGCCGATCATGTCTTACATCGATCAGTTCGTTCAGCCTGCTAACTACGAAGAAGGTAACTGGTTGTGCGACCTATCTGAGTCGATCGAAAACAGCCCAGCTATTCACGGTATTCGTGTTGAAACAGGTAACTTCTTGCTGATCAACAACCACTTCTGGTTGCATGGCCGTGACAAGTTCACGCCACATGATGGTCTGCGCCGTGAGTTGATGCGCCAGCGTGGTTACTTCACGCACAAGAAGACGCTACGTAAACCAACACAGTAAGTGTCATAAAACATATAATACACAAAGCCACTGACCTCTCAGTGGCTTTGTCGTCTCAGCTTTACAGTTCTTAGCGAGGTCAGGGTGTACGATTTTATTATTGTTGGCGGCGGTATCGTCGGTATGTCAACTGCAATGCAGCTTCTGCAACAGATGCCAGACAAGAAGGTTCTGGTCTTAGAGAAGGAAAGCAGCGTTGCCCAGCATCAAACAGGCCACAACAGTGGTGTTATTCATGCCGGTGTTTATTACACACCGGGTAGCCTTAAAGCGAAGTTCTGTCTCGAAGGCAACCGCAACACTAAAGACTTCTGTGACGAGAACGGTATCCCATA
This sequence comes from Neptunomonas sp. XY-337, assembly GCF_004959845.1. Classification (NCBI taxonomy): domain Bacteria; kingdom Pseudomonadati; phylum Pseudomonadota; class Gammaproteobacteria; order Oceanospirillales; family Oceanospirillaceae; genus Neptunomonas; species Neptunomonas sp. XY-337. The sequence goes on from NZ_SPLL01000005.1 coordinate 220,121, forward strand.
CGACGAGTGCGGTAAGCTTCTGGTAGCAACCAACGATCTTGAGATGGAGCGCATGAAGGCGCTGTGGGAACGCACCGAAGCGAATGGTCTAGAGCGTAGCTGGTTATCTGCTGGTGAGCTAAAAGAGCGCGAGCCAAATATCACGGGTGTGGGTGGCATCTTTGTTCCATCAAGCGGTATCGTCAGCTATAAACGCGTCACCGAAGTGATGGCGGAAAAATTCCAAGAGATGGGCGGCACGATCGAGTTCAACTGCATGGTGACCGGCGTTACGGAACGTGCAGGTGAGGTCAACGTATCCACATCAAAAGGGACTTTTAGCTCGCAATACATGATCTCCTGTTCTGGCTTAATGGCTGATCGCGTAGTGCGCATGCTGGGTATTGAGCCTCAATTTAAGATCTGCCCATTCCGCGGTGAATACTACCTGCTCAAGCCTGAGCTCAATCAGGTTGTAAACCACCTGATCTATCCGATCCCTGATCCAAACATGCCATTCCTAGGGGTTCACCTGACACGCATGATCGATGGGACAGTTACCGTTGGCCCTAACGCGGTGATGGCATGGAAGCGCGAAGGCTACAAGAAGACAGATATCTCCTTGAAAGATAGCCTTGAAGCACTGACTTACCCGGGTATTCTTAAGGTACTCAAAGATAACCTGAAGCCGGGTCTGATCGAGATGAAGAACTCATTGTTCAAGAGCGGTTATCTGAAAGAAGTGAATAAGTACTGCCCGATGATCGAGAAGGCAGACCTTAGTCCTTACCCTGCTGGTGTGCGTGCACAGGCGGTTTCTAAAGATGGTAAGCTCGTTGACGATTTCCTATTCGTAAACACTGATCGTACGATCAATGTCTGCAACGCACCATCACCAGCTGCCACATCTGCACTGCCAATTGGCCGCCACATCATCAATGCAGCCGCAGAGCAGTTTAATCTAAAAACGGTGAGTGACCTTAAGCAAACGGCTTAAGATCCCTACCCGGAAACAAAAAAACCCTGCCAAAGCAGGGTTTTTTATTACCTAGGATGTGCTCGATTAAGCAGCGTAGTTCTGCGCTACGAAGTCCCAGTTTACAAGCTTCCAGAACGCATCAATGTAGGTTGGGCGAGCGTTACGGTAGTCTACGTAGTATGCATGTTCCCATACATCACACGTCAGCAGCGGCGTGTCACCTGAGGTTAACGGTGTACCTGCACCTGTTGTGCTCGCCAGCGCTAGGGAACCGTCAGCTTTTTTGACCAACCAACCCCAACCAGAGCCGAATGTACCGATAGATGTTTTTGTAAACTCTTCTTTAAACGCGTCGAATGAACCAAACGCTTCATTGATTGCGTCAGCCAAAGCACCTGTTGGCTCACCGCCGCCGTTCGGGCTCAGGCAGTTCCAGTAGAACGTGTGGTTCCAAACCTGTGCAGCATTGTTGAACAAACCACCAGTCGATGTCTGGATGATCTCTTCTAGGCTTTTGCCTTCATTCTCAGTGCCAGCGATAAGGTTGTTTAGGTTAACAACATAAGTGTTGTGGTGCTTGCCGTGGTGAAACTCCAACGTCTCTGCTGAGATGTGAGGTTCCAGTGCATTTTTCTCGTAAGGAAGTGCTGGTAATTCAAAAGCCATGGTTCTTCTCCATTCAATATAGTGTGAATCACTCGCCGAAGTAGGCATCAAACCTGCTTACTCCGTCACGGCACCTCTCGTAGGGGATGACTCCCGCTGGGTGCTTTCCGCTGTGCATTACAGAAGCTCAATCATACCACCTGCTAGCAGTGCTATCTACGCACCAATCATGTGGTCTTTGGAGGAGATAAAGTCTATAAAGTTAACGACTTAACAGGTAATTGGCTTACACATTATGTTGTTAAACCTAGAGGTTGATTCACTTAGGGGCGCCAACGAAAATCCCCACAACAACCAAATTCAAAGCCATGCTAAAACGCTAAACCTCAATAATGAGTGATGTATAACCATTCTCACCAGCCAAAGAGCATTTGGGCAAAACGTAACAAGACTGCGTGAGAACTCACATACTTTTGTGATGTTTCGGGATATTTGCTTGCCCAAATTGTTACCTAATTTGGACAACTCTTTAGCGGTCACCCCATACACTGAGCCCGGCTGCATATTCTCATCATTCCACTTCGCCAGTTAAAATGAGGTATTACATCATGGTACGGTTAACTAAACAGGTGAGTGCACTCGCATTTGCCATCAGCGTAGCTGCATCTACATCAGCCATCGCTTCAGAGGACGGTTTCTATGTAGGCGGACAGCTACAAAGCTCTACCTTCGGACATACTATTCAGCGTGATACAGGCAGCGCAACTAACCCGAGCATCACCACCTTCACTGAAGAATCGGACGCAGCTTTTGGTATCCATGCAGGCTATAAACATCACCTAACCAGCGACGTTTTCGTAGCTGCAGAGGTGTTCTATAACGCCGAAGGAGCTGAAACACGCAATATCAACAACATGCTTCAAACCGAGCTAGAACTAAACTCGACTTATGGTATTAACTTCAAAGCCGGTGTTGATGTAACTGACAAGTTTTCTGTGTACGGTATTGCCGGAGCCACAGTGCTCGACTTTGATATCCACAACAGCTATCCCTTCGCACCACCTATGCGCAGCGGCAGTGCAGATGAAGTAGGCCTATCGTTAGGTGCCGGTTTCGAGTACCACATTGATGATAGATGGTCCGTTCGTGCTGAATATGTTCAAGTCCAAGACGTAGACTTCTCACCACTACCTGAAGTTGCTGTACCAGGTAAGATCAACCCAAATGACGTTGACTACAGCACACTGTCGTTCGGTGTAAGCTACCGTTTCTAAACGCCTAAACCTATCCAGCCCTCTTCCCCTCTGCTGGATAGGTTCACCACAGACCAATTAATTCCGATAAAGGAGAGTAATGTTATAGTGAAAAATAAAAATTTCCTGTTTTAAAAAGTGGCTTCAGGTACACGCACAAAAGGGATTTTACTGATCAGAGCAGCAGAATTTTAAGCCTTCTCTTATAGTCGTTCGCGACACTATTAATTAAAACCAATAAAACAATCCACCATTTAATTTATAACTCCTATCCTTTTATGTGCTTTAAACACTCTACTCTATGTGAAATAATATCGACAGACAGAAAAATAACACCAAACAAAAACAAGGATACTATTTTATTAAAAACAGACTATTATCATTTATATTTTCTATCAACACCTTAATTTTACAAGACAATATATTAGGTTATAAAAACAAGTTAACTAATCACTTTATAAAAAACACATAACTAATTCATATAGAATTTTAGCAAGAATAAATTACCTCAAATACTCGAACTAGGTTTTCCATATATCAAAAATCAGATTTTTTTATTGATATCAATTCAACATTATAAAAGACTGGAGCTAAAATATTTTATAATCTCTAAAATTTAAAACAGAGCCCACTGCTCTAACGCTTATAAAACCTATGAATTAACGGACCTAACATTCCAACTTACCTGTAGCAATGAGGCATATATTTTTTTATAGTAAATAGTTCTATTAGACATCCACCAGAGTTCCATTTAGAGCGAAACCCTTGGCTGGGGTAAGGAGTAAAAGTAGACTCCCATAAAACAGTTTCTTGGTAATCCATTTGACCATCGCCGTCTCCATCTTCCCTAAAAACTCTTACATTTCCTAGTTCATCGTAAGAATAATAACTCATTAAGCTTATATTAAGATAGGCATCTTGAGATGAGGAATGTATAAGCCACCCAGAATCATTGTAAGTGTAAGCATCAGAGTCACCATAACCAGATACATACTGCTCATATGTTTTTTTAATCAGCAGACCTGATTCGTATGTAAAATTTATTATGGTTCTAACATTTTCATACAACCCTTTATAATAGATAATTTTTTTAAGGTTTCCGCTTTCATCATAGAATCTTTCAAAACTATTGCTATTGTTAGTATTATGAATAATCGACTGCTCTTTAACGACTCGCTCGAGACTATCGTAATAAACTTTCTCAGTTTCCCTTGAGCCATGATTTTTGGTATCAATTTTAGTATTATTAATATCATCGAACTCAGTCGTCTGTACATAATACAATACACCATCACTGTATTCTTTCATAGAAATACGCCGTCCTTGATCGTCATAGATATTTACGCGTGTTCTGTCTGCTTCTCCATCCCCATCTGCATCGTATTCCGAACGAAGAACATTACCAAACTCATTCAGCGTCTCTATTGATATTCTATTAATTACACCATCATTTCCCCCGTCATACTCCGCTCGTCTTTCAAGACCGTTGGTCTGTGTTGATAGTGTAGCGTATAGTGGCAGATGATAATAATTACCCCACGGATCTGAAATCTGCTCCCCTATCTCCCAAAAATCGTTCCAGTCAGGGTTAGAGTAAGAGATCTCACGTGTTCCATATCTGGGTGCGTTTATATACTTAATTGACTTTAAGGACCCTGATGAGTGATACTCTCTTACAATACTCCATTCTTCATAGCCATCAGCATTATTATCGGAAGCCTCTTTTACGAGGTTGCCATATTGGTCGTACTCAAATGTTACGACCGAGTCGACATCTCCATCAGCATCATGATCTCTTTCGATTCTTAGTGGCCGGCTAGCAGTACGTCCATTCTTATAGACTAACTTGTCAATACCCATAGATTTATAAGCATGAGAAATCACAGCGAAAGCAGAAAAGAGATCGATATCACTTGAGTCGTCTGAATTCGCGTTTAAGTATTCAAAAACCTTCCTCACAGCAATCGACTTGCCAAACCCTTCAATTGATAAAGAATAGTCTGGCATATGATTCCTAAGGGCATACACAGCATCATCAGAGATCCGTATACCATTTTTCGGGTTTTGATCATCGTCGACGGATTGAAGTAATCTAAGTATATTAATTACTTTGGTAAATGGTGATGGATCACCATTAATAGCGTCTATTAATTCTATTGGGTTGGTAATCGGCTCAGAACCTGATTGTAAATCAAAAGGCGTAACTATGGCGGCACCTATTGTCGAGCCTAGCATGCTAGACCCAATATAAAATGAAACCTGCTCACCCGCCTTATAACTGAATTCACCTTGACTGTTAGTCACTCCTTTCTGAGATTCTGTTTCATATCTCAAACCCTCTGGGCTAGCGAGAAAGACACCAACCAAAGGAATCGATTCAGTAGGAGGAGTCGGGGTTTCTCTATCTGAAGAGCCACCGCCGCACCCTGACATAAACATTGATACAGATAGTGAATATAATACAAATTTTAAAGCCGAGTACTTTTTCAACATTTCCCCTTCCCTGAGCAAGAAAATTTCTAGTTAGCACGACTATAGAAAAGAAACACAGTGGAAACTCCTTTTCCAACTCGTAGCCATTGATTATTTATACAGTTTTTTCAATAAAAGTACACACGTTAAAGTATAGCAGCCAGAAAAATTTAATGGTAACCCCTCCAAAAATTAACGGTGCTGAAAAGTAGGGTTATTTCGGAACTTATCAGCAAAAGGCTCTGTATGAAGCTTCACATTATACCCACAGCGTAATCATGACGATTATTAAACAAGCAATTACAGGCATACCTGTGTTTTAACTATAGAGTTCTGCTTCATTATTTAAATGGCGAACACAATATGCCGGCATAGGTTCCTTCTGATAGTGCGCTTAAATGAACTTAAGAAGAAAGTCGTCAGCTGACGAAAATATATGCTCTAGAACGTCTTAAGGCCCAAATATAGTCAGAAAAACGTTATAAAAAATGATAAAGCCATCTTAGCACAGGAGGTTGCGCAACAGCCCACTGCTACCCAAGTAGCCACTATCAGGCTGGCATGTGTTGCCTAGAAAGCTGTTATCACTATTAGCAAGCATGATTCTGAAAATACTAACATTGGCTGGACTGATCAAAATAACGACAAAGAGCCAGATAGGCGCCTCGCTATGTGTTTTGACTACCCACGAAATGCCCAAGGCTTTTTCTAGAGCCGCAAACGCAGTTTGCCAGACTTAATCTCAGAATAAAGCTATGCAAGCCACCATAAGCGCCTCTATAGTATTCGCTAACCAGAATCAGATCTGACCAATGGGTTTAATGCACGCTCAGCTTTCCGGCGGCCATCATTGCCGTCGATTTAAAGTTATTGGCGATTATCGACCGCAATTGAAGCAAATTCTAACTTACCTGCCATACACGTTATAAGAACTCTGAACTAATTGATTGAGTTCGAAACAGGATCTAGAAAGCTACGCAACGAGGTGACTCTGGTTTTAGAATCATGAACGCACTCATAAAGCCAATGGTGACAAGCCGCCATTGAGGAGACTCAAATTCTATTTTTAACATCAGTTGAAAGCTATAGGATTCCTCCGCATCTGACATTTTTAGGTGCTTTTTATCCACTTTGCGCCCACGACTGTGTCCTTGAGCATACCCATTTTTGTGACGGATCTTAAATCAAGGTAAAAGTAGAAGGCAAAGAATTCGCTGTATCCAGCGTAGTATGTAGGGTTGAAGACTTTTGGTCGGGACAGTAGGATTTGAACCTACGACCACCGCCACCCCATGACGGTGCGCTACCAGACTGCGCCATGCCCCGATTTGCTCATTGAAGAGACGTGAATAGTAACCTAAGTTTTTGATTTTGTGAAGCTTTCATGAGCCTGTTTTAAGAGTCTTTAAAATCTCTTCAAGCTCTATGATTGTTTGTCGGATCACCTGACGATATCGCGCACTTTCATCACTGCCCTGCTCACTACTAAACCATTGCCGAGCACCATTAATGGTGTAGCCCTGATTATGCAGTAAATCCTTTATTTGCCGGATAATAACGATATCTTGCTGTTGGTAGTAACGTCGGTTGTTGCGCTTTACAGGCTTGATCTGTTCAAACTCTTGCTCCCAATACCTCAAGACATGTGCTTTAACATCGCACAGAGACGATACCTCACCAATGGTGAAGTATCGCTTACTCGGTATGGCCGGGAGATCAGGCTGGGTCGGATCGGCTGTCAGCATATGCATCTACTCGATCCTTGAGCTTTTGTCCCGGACGAAACGTCACAACCCGACGGGCAGAGATAGGCACCTCTTCACCCGTTTTCGGATTTCTACCAGGGCGCTGGCGTTTGTCACGTAGATCAAAATTGCCAAACCCTGATAACTTAACTTGTTCGTTGGTCGCTAAGCTCTCACGAATTTCATCAAAAAAGGATTCCACCATGTCCTTGGCTTCACGCTTGTTTAGGCCTAATTCCTCGTGCAAACGCTCAGCCATGTCAGCCTTAGTTAAAGAACTCATGAACCCACCTTTGCTTTGTCTAATCTCTTAATGTTGCCCCTACAGCAGACTGCAATGTGTTGATCACATTTTCTACAGCTGTATTGATCTCTTCTTCATTAAGAGTGCGCGATGGATGCTGCCAGGTCAAGCCTAGAGCAAGACTTTTTCTCCCAACTTCAATACCTTGGCCCTGGTATACGTCGAACAGCGTCACTTTTTTGAGGTACTCTCCGCCTTGCTCCATTGCCACAGCTTTGACTACATCGTAAGCAACATTTTCCGCTACCACGACAGCTAGATCGCGGCGAGATTCAGGGAACTTGGATAGGTCATCGAACTTAGATACCTTACCTTCCAACACCGAACCTAGCTCAATCTCAAATAGGTAAACAGGCCCAGTTACACCCAATGACTTCACGAGAGCAGGGTGCAATGCACCTACTCGGCCCACAACGTCACCATTACGATGTATCTCGGCACTTTGCCCTGGGTGCAGTGCAACATGGCTACCCGCGACAAATGTAAACTCATCCGCCACACCACCTAAGCCAAGCACGGTCTCAAGGTCACCTTTGATATCGTAGAAATCAACCGGTGACGACTTACCTGTCCAACGCTCAGGCTCGCGATTTCCGGATAATAGACCAGCTAGCATTTTCTCTTGCTTTAGCTCATCGCCTTGCTGAATAAAACACTGGCCAGTTTCGAACAGACGTACTCGGCTTTGTTGACGGTTTTGGTTATGTTGCAGTGCTTTCACAAGCCCAGGCCAGATCGTTGTGCGCATAACAGCCATCTCCGCGGAGATCGGATTAGCTAGCGCTAACGCTTCGTGCTGATCATCAAACTGGCGCTGCAAGCCCGCTTCAATAAAGCTGTATGTGACGGCCTCTTGATAACCCAACGCAACCAGCGTACGGCGCAAAGACTGCACGGTAACCTGAGACTCAGCACATGGTGTGAACGGCAGCTGTGCTGTCGGCACTTTCACCGGCAGATTGTTATAGCCGTATACGCGCGCCAGCTCTTCAATCAAATCGACTTCGATCGTAATATCGAAACGATAAGATGGGACTGCAACACGCCATTCACCTTCACCAGATGCCGTCACCTCCATACCTAAGCGTGTCAGAATCTCTTCGATCTCTGCGCTTGGCATATCAAAAGCTAGCATCGCATTCACTTTGCTATGACGCAGTGTAACCGTACTTGCGCTCGGTAAATGCTGCTCGTCAGATGCCTCAGTCACAGGGCCTGCCTGACCACCTGCAATCTCAAGCAACAACGCGGTTGCTCGCTCAATACCTTCACGTTGCAGTTGCCAGTCCACGCCACGCTCGTAGCGATGCGAGGAGTCCGTGTGCAAACCATACGCGCGTGCACGACCCGCGATCGCAATTTGATCGAAGAACGCACACTCAAGGAAGATATCTTGCGACACTGCTGTAACGCCAGTCGCTTCACCGCCGAAAATACCTGCCATGGCTACTGGCTTGGACTCGTCGGCAATAACTAATGTATCGCTGTTTAGTTCAACTTCATTACCATCGAGTAAAGTCAGCTTCTCGCCCGCTTCCGGGTAACGCACAACGATTCCACCATCCAACTTATTTAAGTCAAACGCGTGTAATGGCTGACCCAGTTCAAGCAGAACGTAGTTAGTGACATCAACAATGGGATCAATGGAGCGAATACCTGAGCGACGAAGCTTCTCAACCATCCAAAGTGGTGTTTTCGCTGCAACATCAACACCACGGATAACGCGGCCTAGGTAACGAGGGCACGCATTCGGTGCTTCCAAGCGGATCGGCAATGTGTCGTCAATTGATGCATGTACGGCTGCAATCGGTACGTAAGTTACTGGCGCCTTATTCAGAACGCCAACCTCACGCGCAAGTCCTTTAATACTCAAGCAATCGCCACGGTTTGGTGTGAGATCAACATCGATAATATGATCATCTAAGCCAAGATACTCGCGGATACATGCTCCGACAGGTGCGTCTGCAGCAAGCTCCATAATGCCACCATGATCATCGGAGATTCCTAGCTCATCTTCAGCACACAACATGCCAAACGACTCAACTTGACGCAGCTTAGCTTTCTTAATTTTGAACTCGCCGCCTTCCGGTGTTGGCAATACTGCACCTACTTTCGCATACGCTGTTTTTAAACCTGCACGAGCATTAGGCGCACCACATACCACTTGCAGCGTCTCTGTGCCATCTGACACAGTACACACTTGAAGTTTATCTGCATTGGGGTGTTGCTCAGCGGTAAGAATTTCGCCAACAACAACATTTGAAAAAGCACGAGCTGCGGGAATAACCTCATCCACTTCAAGCCCGGCCATTGTCACTTGATCAACTAACGCTTGCGTACCGATATTTGGGTTGACCAGTTCGCGTAACCAATTTTCACTGAATTTCATTCTGCTTTCCTAAACGTTCTTAATCGTCAAAATCACTGGGTTCAAATGGCTACTTAAACTGGCCAAGGAAACGCAGATCGTTTTCAAAGAACAGACGCAGATCATTTACGCCGTAACGCAACATCGCTAAGCGCTCAACGCCCATACCGAATGCAAAGCCAGTGTACTCTTCTGGATCAATACCTGACATTTCGAACACCTTCGGATGCACCATGCCACAACCCAATACTTCCAACCATTTTCCGTCGCCGCGATCGATATCGACCTCGATAGAAGGTTCAGTGAACGGGAAGTAGGAAGGACGGAAGCGAACTTTCACGTCCTCTTCAAAGAATTCGCGCAAGAATTGTTCAAGTGTACCTTTAAGGTCAGCAAAGCTAATGTTCTTATCGACAAGCAGACCCTCAACCTGATGGAACATTGGGCTGTGAGTTTGGTCGTAGTCACAACGGTATACGCGGCCTGGGCACACGATACGAATCGGCGGTTGCTGAGTTTCCATCGTGCGAACCTGCACACCGGACGTATGGGTACGCAACAGCGTGTTCGCATTAAAGTAGAACGTGTCATGCATCGCACGTGCCGGGTGGTGCGACGGAATGTTTAATGCTTCAAAGTTATGGTAGTCGTCTTCGATCTCTGGGCCTTCAGCAACACTGTAACCAATGCCCGCAAAGAAGGATTCGATACGCTCAAGGGTTTTAGTCACAGGGTGCAAGCCACCTAGCTCTTGGCCTCGGCCTGGCAGCGTGACATCAACGGTTTCAGCAGCCAACTGGGCTTCCAATGCTGCGGACTCTAACGCCGACTTGCGTGCACCGATTTGCTCAGCAACTTGTTGCTTCGCTTCATTAATCTTCGCACCCGCTTGCGGGCGTTCCTCTGGAGAAAGCGCTCCTAAACCTTTCAGTAACGCTGTTAAATGACCCTTTTTACCGAGGTAGTCTACGCGTACCTGATCGAGTTCCTGGACGGTGGTAGCTGCTGCAACCGCCTTCGCTGCCTCCTCCAGGAGACTTACCATATTTTCCATTTCCAACTCCACGTGATGGGGGAAAGACAAGATAAAAACATCTCGTGTTTAACTGATAACTTAGCTCAATTGACTGCCTTAAACGGGACAAACAACTCACCTAAGTCTCTACAAATTAGCTAACGACGAACGAAAAAATAGGGGAAGAGCTCACACCCTTCCCCTACTTCGACAATCTATGCTACCTCAATAAATGAGGTGGGTGCATTACGCCAGTGCAGCTTTAGCCTTCTCGACAACCGCCGCAAATGCAGCCTGCTCGTATACAGCTAGGTCAGCAAGAACCTTACGGTCGATTTCGATGTTAGCTTTTTTCAAGCCAGCGATGAAACGGCTGTAAGACAAACCGTTGATACGCGCAGCAGCGTTGATACGTGCGATCCACAGAGCGCGGAACTGACGCTTACGCTGACGACGGTCACGGTATGCATATTGACCAGCTTTGATAACAGCCTGTTTGGCAACTCGGAATACACGGCTACGAGCACCGTAGTAACCTTTTGCCTGCTTCAAGACTTTCTTATGACGACGACGCGCCTGAACACCACGTTTTACACGAGCCATTCTTTACCTTCCTATACTAAATTCTGTTAAAAAAATGCGACTTAAATGTAAGGCAGCATGCGACGGATCAGTGCTTTATCAGCAGCGTGAACCTGAAGCATTGGACGAAGCTGACGCTTACGCTTAGTGCTTTTCTTAGTCAGAATGTGGCTTTTGAAGGCTTGCTTGTGCTTGAAGCCATTAGCAGTTTTCTTGAAGCGCTTAGCCGCTCCACTGTTAGATTTAATCTTAGGCATTACAAATCTCCACGCATTCGTTAGTTTAGGTAACGGACAAACAAGAAACCCGCAGGTGCCAAGCAGCTACGGGTTAACTCGCTGATCACATTACTTTTTCTTCTTCGGAGCAATAACCATGATCATTTGACGACCTTCCATCTTTGGACGCTGCTCAACAGTTCCGATCTCGATCAGATCCTGCTCGATGCGTTGCATCAGTTGCATGCCCAAGTCTTGGTGAGCCATCTCACGACCGCGGTAACGAAGCGTTACCTTGGCTTTATCTCCTGCTTCAAGGAAACGTATCAGGTTGCGTAGTTTTACCTGATAATCCCCTTCATCCGTACCCGGACGGAATTTCATCTCTTTGATCTGAGTCTGATGCTGCTTCTTCTTAACTTCAGCCTGCTTCTTCTTCTGTTCGTACTGGAACTTACCATAGTCCATCAGCTTACAAACAATCGGATCAGAATCAGATATCTGGACCAGATCAAGTTCAGCCTCTTGGGCCATCCCAAGGGCCTCGTTAAGCGATACGATACCTACCTGCTCACCATCAGCACCGATTAGGCGTAGTTGTTGAGCTCTAATATTGTCGTTAATTGGCGCGCGATTCTCACGACGCGCGCCTCTTCTGTTATCGCGCTTAATGGTTATATCTCCCAATAATTATTCTTCGCGACTCTTGAGTTCCACGTCTTTTGATAGTAAATCAGTGAAAGCTTCGATTGGCATAGATCCTAGATCTTCACCGGAGCGGGTACGGACGGCAACACAGCCGTTTTCAACCTCTTTATCACCTACCACCAGAAGGTAAGGAACTTTCTGAAGAGTACGCTCGCGGATTTTAAAGCCGATCTTCTCGTTTCTCAAGTCCGAAGTCGCCCTAAACCCACAATTTTCCAATGTTTTTACTACATTATCGCAGTATTCAGCTTGTTTGTCGGTGATATTCATCACCACGGCTTGTACCGGCGCCAACCAAGTCGGTAATGCACCTGCAAAGTTCTCGATCAAAATACCGATAAAGCGCTCGAAAGATCCGAGGATCGCACGGTGCAACATAACCGGTGTTTCACGATCACCCTGTTCATTGATGAATTGCGCACCCAAGCGCCCAGGCATCGAGAAATCAACTTGAACGGTGCCGCACTGCCACACACGATCCAAGCAGTCTTTCAACGAAAACTCAATTTTCGGGCCGTAGAATGCACCTTCACCTGGTAGCTCTTCCCAATCCAGACCTGCAGAGTCTAGCGCATCCGCTAGTGCTTTCTCAGCTTTATCCCAGATCTCGTCTGAGCCAACACGCTGCTCTGGGCGTGTTGATAGCTTGTAGATCACCTCTTTAAAGCCGAAGTCTGCATACACTTCGTGGAGGAAGTCGATGAAAGAGGATACTTCACTCTGAATCGAGTTTTCAGCACAGAAGATGTGCGCATCGTCTTGCACGAATCCACGTACACGCATGATGCCGTGCAGGGCACCTGACGGTTCATTACGGTGGCAGCAACCAAACTCAGCTAAGCGCAATGGCAGATCACGATACGAACGCAAGCCTTGGTTAAATACCTGAACATGTCCTGGGCAGTTCATTGGCTTGATAGCGAAGTCACGGCTTTCAGAGTGTGTTGTGAACATCTCTTCGGAAAACTTATCCCAGTGACCGGACTTCTCCCAAAGGGTACGCTCAACAACCTGCGGAGTGCGGATCTCTTGATAACCATGCTGGCGCTGCTTAGCACGCATGTAACTCTCAATCTGCTGATACAGTGTCCAGCCGCTTGGGTGCCAGAACACCATTCCTGGTGCTTCTTCTTGCAAATGGAACAAGTTTAGCTGCTTACCAAGCTTACGGTGGTCACGCTTTTCCGCTTCTTCTAAGCGGTGTAGATACGCTTTAAGCTGCTTCTTATCACCCCACGCTGTGCCGTAAATACGTTGCAGCATCTCGTTATTGGAGTCACCACGCCAGTATGCACCCGCCACTTTCATCAATTTGAAGGCTTTCAGGTGGCCAGTTGATGGCACGTGTGGGCCACGGCATAAGTCGATAAAGTCGCCCTGCGAGTAGAAAGAAAGATCTTCTGAGTCAGGAACCGCCTGCAACAACTCAACCTTGTAGGTCTCACCCATCTCTTGGAACATCGCTGTCGCTTCATCACGGCTCATTAGAGAGCGCGATACCGGCAAGTTTTGCTTCGCCAGTTCAGCCATCTTTTTCTCGATCTTTTCAAGATCTTCGGGCGTGAATGGACGCTCGTAAGCGAAGTCGTAATAGAAGCCGTTTTCGATAACAGGACCAATAGTTACCTGTGCACCAGGGAACAACTCTTGCACCGCCATCGCCATCAAGTGAGCTGTCGAGTGGCGAATCACCTCTAAGCCATCTTCATCACGCGCGGTGATGATCGCAAGCTCAGCATCCTTATCAATTACGTAAGAGGTATCTACAGCAGCGCCGTCGACTTTACCAGCCAGAGCCGCTTTCGCGAGACCCGCACCGATATCAGCAGCGACATCAAAAACAGTAACAGGGTTAGCAAACTCACGTTTGCTACCATCAGGGAGTGTAATAACAGGCATGTTCAAATTCCTAAAATTTAGCGCGTCACATCTGACCCCTACCAAAGGCCCGATGTCTGCAATACGTTTAAAGTGACATTCGTACAAACCAAGTACTAAATGCTGGCGCGAAGTCTACCTGATTCGCTGCTATAAAACTATGAAACTTGCCTTACAGTGCCCCTATTCCGCTGTCTCCAGCAAGCGACGGGTGTAATGGATATGCTCGGTTGCAATCCGCTTTGCCTTATCGGCATCGCGCTGCATGAGGGCTTGATAAATCTGAAAATGCTGAGCGGCTATTCCATCCGGGTAACGGCCATAGCGCTTCAGTGTATGATCTAATACTCCGTAGATCGCGTTAAAATAGCGGCTGTAAAAGAGCTGGCTGAACGCTGTGATCAGCAGATGGTGGCTTGATTCAGCCACCAGCATATGGAACTTCAGATCGGCCTTAGCTTTTTCAAGTGTCGAAGCGCCGCGGCCACGACGCTGCATACGTTGGTACTCGTTCTCAATCGCCGTCATCTGTTGGTCCGTTGCGCGTAATGCACAGAAATACGCCGCTTCCCCTTCGATAAAAGCGCGCGCCTCTAGCACGGCAATTTGCCAAGGTAGGCTATCGATCTGCCCAACGGGTAGTTCAACACAGGGCGCCAGCAAATTAAGGCACTCGCTTCGTCCACCGGGCTTGGTCGCAATCATGCCCTCTAACTCAAGTTGCTGAACCACCTCACGCACAGTGGAGCGCGATAACTGCCGTTGCTCGGCTAACTGGCGCTGAGATGGCAAGCGCTCGCCCGGGATAAGCTCGCCCTGCGCCAATGCTTTAATAAGGTCATGATACAAAGCCCGTTTTTTCTGGCTCTCGTTACTCATTGCTCTCCCCGGCCTCTTGGTCAGACCAGTTTAGCGTTAAATATTTCTTTTGCGTAGTGCTTTACCTATTCTTGGTTCATAAAAA
Organism: Neptunomonas sp. XY-337; assembly: GCF_004959845.1. Classification (NCBI taxonomy): domain Bacteria; kingdom Pseudomonadati; phylum Pseudomonadota; class Gammaproteobacteria; order Oceanospirillales; family Oceanospirillaceae; genus Neptunomonas; species Neptunomonas sp. XY-337. Next base: position 235,192 of record NZ_SPLL01000005.1, read on the forward strand.
GAACAACGTACACACCGCTACTCAGACAAAGACAAGAAATCAGGTATCTCTCATGCAAACATCAGCCAAACGACATCAGGTGGGGCTTTTTGTCACCTGCTTAGTCGATATGTTTCGCCCTAGCATTGGATTTGCGACGATCAAACTGCTCGAAAGTGCGGGCTGCGACGTCAATGTACCGAGCACGCAAACCTGCTGCGGACAACCCGCTTTCAACTCGGGTGACAAAGCCACCTCTATCGATATTGCGAAGCAAACTATCGAGGCGTTCGATGGTTTTGAATACGTTGTAGGGCCCTCGGGTTCATGCATCAGTATGCTGCATCACTACCCTGAGCTGTTTGCAGAGAGTGACCCATGGCATGCACGCGCGACCGCTCTCAAAGGTCGCGCTTACGAGATTACATCGTTCCTAACCGACGTTCTGGACTTCGATGACATTCTTGCCAGTTACGAAGGTGTCGCAACCTATCACGATTCCTGTTCAGGCCTGCGCGAGCTAGGCGTTAAGCAACAGCCACGCACCTTATTGGCAAAAGTCGCGAATCTATCACTGAATGAGATGGAAGAGTCCGAGACCTGCTGCGGCTTCGGCGGCACGTTCTGCGTGAAATACCCTGATATCTCAAACCGTATGGTAGAAAACAAGTCTGCCAATATCGATGCTTCTGGCGCAAATACGCTGCTCGGTGGCGATCTTGGCTGTTTATTAAACATGGCAGGCAAGCTGAAACGCCAAGGCCATGCCATTGAGGTTCGCCATATTGTGGAAGTGCTAACGGGAATGACCGATGAGCCAGCTATTGGCGATGCAAACTACAACCTTGGCAAAACTGTTTAGAGGAGGTTGCTATGCAAATTGAAAGTCCAGCGTTCAAAGAGAACGCACGTATCGCACTGCATGATGTTGACCTGCAAAAAGCTCTTGGCAACCTCAAGGCAGGTTTCCCGACGAAGCGAGCCGCAGCTATCGAACGTATGCCCGAGTTCGACTCGCTCCGCGATGAAGCGATGCAGCTTAAAAACCATATTATTGAGAACCTAGATCTCTATCTCGAGCAGTTTGAAGAGAATGTCACCAAGCAAGGCGGACATGTTCATTGGGCGCGAACGTCAGATGATGCTTGCAAAACGATTCTTGATATCTGCCGCCAAGTTGGTGCCAAAACCGTCACTAAAGGCAAATCGATGGTATCGGAAGAGGTCAACCTCAACGAATACCTCGAAGCCAACGGCGTAACGCCAGTCGAAACAGACCTAGGTGAGTACATTCTGCAACTGCGTGGCGATCATCCAAGTCATATTATCGCACCAGCCATCCACCTGAACTTGGAAGACGTGACCGAGGCTTTTCATGAGCATCACGGCCGCCCACGTTCTAGCGACCCAGCTGTTCTCATGCAAGAAGCCCGCGAGATGCTACGTGAGAAGTTTGTTGCAGCGGACGTCGGCATCACCGGTGCCAATTTCTGCGTTGCCGAAACGGGGTCAACGATTATCGTGACTAACGAGGGTAACGGCGACCTGACCCAAACGCTCCCAAAAACTCATATTGTCATCACCTCGATCGAAAAAGTGGTCCCAACACTTGAGGATATGACGCTATTTCAGCGCCTGTTGGCGCGCTCCGCAACGGGCCAAGAGTTTACGGTTTACAACACACTCTCTACAGGCCCTCGTCGTGCCGATGATCAAGATGGTCCAGAAAACTTCCACGTTGTACTGGTTGATAATGGCCGCAGCGAAATGGTCGGTAGCGAGTTTCAAGATATGCTGCGCTGCATCCGTTGCTCCGCCTGTATGAACCACTGCCCGGTTTATGGATCTGTCGGTGGCCATAGCTATGGCTGGGTCTACCCAGGCCCAATGGGTTCAGTTTTAACGCCTAAAATGATTGGTATCGAAAAAGCAGGCCTACTGCCAAACGCCTCCACCTTTTGTGGTAAATGCGAGTCGGTTTGTCCTGTGCGCATCCCGCTACCTCAACTCATGCGCCATTGGCGTGAAGATGAGTTCAGCAAACACCTATCACCTAAGGCAGCGCGCTGGGGGCTTGGCGGTTGGGCGTTCTTCGCTAAGCGCCCTTCCCTGTACCGTTTACTGTCCAAGGGCGCAAACCGAGCACTGCGATTAATGGCAGGCAAGAAAGGGCGTGTGACTAAGCTGCCGCTTGCCGGCGGCTGGACAGACTGGCGTGACATGCCAGCACCAAGCGGCAAAACCTTTATGGAACAATACAAGCAACAGCAACGGTGATCACGATGAGTCGAGCAGAGATTTTTAGCAATATTCGCCGCGGCTTAGGGCGTGGCGAGGCCAGCGCAGCGCAGAAAGCCGCCGTAAAAGCGCGCCTTGATCAACACAAAGCCAACTTGATCCCGATGCGCGCTCAGCTGCCGCACCACGAGCAGGTAGCATTGTTTAAAGAGATGGCGCTTGAAGCCGCGGCCGAGATTATAGAGTTAACCGATATTCACGAGGTTCCGGCAGCCTGTGAGACATGGCTCGCTAACCGAGAGATCAACGAACTCATCGCAGCCTCTGACTCGCAGATTACTGCACTGGACTGGCAAAGCACATCACGTATCCAGCTAAACCACCGTGTTGGTAAGGTCGGCGATATTGCCAGCTTGACCACCAGCTTTGCGGGCATCGCTGAGACGGGTACGCTGATGCTTTACTCGCGCCAAGAGAGCCCCACCACACTGAACTTTCTACCCGATGTTCATATGGTGATTCTTCACGAAAAAGATATCGTCGGCCCCTACGAAGATGCGTGGCAGAAGCTGCGCAGCAGCACGGCGGGCACTATGCCACGTACTGTGAACATGATCACAGGACCATCGCGCAGCGCCGATATCGAACAGCGGTTGCAGATGGGAGCACATGGCCCTAAAGAGCTGGTTATCCTGCTTATTTCAGACAGCCAATAAAACAAAACCGCCCCTGACATCACTATCAGGGGCGGTCTCTTCGTACTGTAGCATCCGGCTACCGCACTAGCTGTTATCCTTCGCCGCCTTCTCAATCGCTTGACCGCCTTTGCGGATATCCTTACCCAAACCTTCTACGGTACTGCAGCCAGAAACAGCGACAACTAAAAGAAGCGCAACCACGGCGCTGATCTGCTTTTTCATTTAAAACCCTAATACTTTCAACTGACGTGAGTGCTTACTTTACTCACAGCGCAGCGAAGCATCAAGCTCGTCGACCAACTCTGACCAATCGCCGTCGCTCTCGCGACACTCGCGCAGAAACTGCACCTGAGCTTCACTCCAGAATGGCGCATCTTCTAAGCAGACATCATGATCAAGCTGATGGGAGCGGATGAAAGCCTCCACGGCAGCTGCATCTCCGTTAAGACCTAACTGCTGAAAAAGATGTGTGAAATCATGCTTTACTATGTCCATTCCCTTACCCTCGTCGTTATTTGGTTATTATAGTTACGGACGATGCCGTATTTACCTGCCTTTGCTCCATAAAGGCAACTCAAGCATTTACAGAATAAAGCCTATCCGCTCAAAATAGCAGCTTTATTACAAGCGATGGATACATGAGTTTTGCCTCAACTGACCTACCTCAAACCTCAAGCGCCAGCAGAGATCGTTCTAGAGATTAAAAAGAGCCGCTTTATCGCGGCAGCTATACCGATCAGCCATGAGAGCGAAGCGAAAGCCTTCCTCCAAAAATGGCGCGAATCGGACCCCGGCGCTAACCACCACTGCAGTGCGTTTATTAGCCAGCACCCCAGCGATCACCGCGGTTTCGGTTACAGTGACGATGGTGAGCCGAGCGGCACTGCCGGCAGACCGATGTACAACGTTTTACATGGCGCGAACATTGGCGGGATCTGCGTGATTGTGACTCGGTATTTTGGTGGGATTAAGCTGGGTACCGGCGGTTTAGTACGCGCATATTCGGCCAGCGTTAAAGAGCTACTACCTGAACTCACATTAGCCGAGGTGAAGCCAAAAGCGATGCTCAGTTTTAGCTATCCGTACTCGCTATCGAGTAATATAGAAAAGGTGCTACACAGTGCAAATGCCACGCTAATCGAAAGCCATTACGGTAGCGATGTAATGCAAGAGATTAGTATCGATGTAGACCAAGTAGAGCCGCTCAAAGCCCTGTTGATAGAAAGCTGCCACGGCCAACTCACCATTCATCAAGATGAGTCTTAAGTGCCAACGAGCTACAATAGAGGTGTGACCAACGTGGGGGATACAAGATGAGTAATGTTGTCGACTTCAATGATAAAAAGGCAGCGGCCAAACATCGTAAGAAAGAGCAAGGGCTCGATGAGATGCGCCAACGCTTTGAAACTGTGCTGCCTGATAAGAAAAACACACCCAAAGAGCGCCTGCTTGATATCTTTCGCAAAGGCAAACCTAAAAAGCGCTAACGCAACCTATTAAAGCGCTTTCCCGCCCCAACACATCGGGTGTTTCTCTGCATACCGGCACTTTTGGCATAAATTGGAGAATAGCATGGTTGAAAAGAGATATGGTTTTCGACTGTTTCCGGCCTTTGGATAGCAAGGTTCAATCGCTGCTTCCAAACACTGCCCGCAGAAGTAACTTCTCTATACGGCCGAGAGACTTCTATTTATGGGTTTAACGGTGTTGGGTGTTGAGATCGCTAACAGCGAATACATTGAGTGGTCCATGAAAGCCCCTCTCCACATTAGATCCAGTATCGTCTCCTGCTGAGAGACTTATTCGCAAACTCTCGACGTGCAGATCGATGACCGTCTTGATCAACCCATCATTGTCGAGGAGATGGCCGCTGCGTTGGGTTGTAGCAAATTTTACTTCCTCAGAGAGTTCAAGAAGCTCACCGGCCAAACCCCATATCAGCACCTACTCGAAAAACGTCTAGAACGCGCTCAAGCCATGCTCGCCCAAGGAGAGACGAACATCTTCACCACTGCGCTGGCGGTTGGCTTTAGTGATCAATCACATTTTACGCGGGCATTTAAAAAGCGTTTTGGCACCACTCCCGGTAAGCTCAACCGGTGACTTTCGGCATTAGCCAAGCTCATGTGAGATTACGAAACCTCATTGGCAAAGCGCAGGATTGCTCGGTAATTTCGCTTGAATGTGATTTCATCGAGATATCAGCCAATGAGTTCCTATCAAGACTACCTGAAAGGCGTCGCTTTGGTTTTGCTAGCCACGGTGTGTTTCTCTTTTCAGCCAATTTTTGGGCACCTCGCCCACAGTGATGATGTGAGTGTTGTCACACTGATCTGGCTGCGGTTTTTAATTAGCGCAGTGCTTTTGCACCTCTTTCTATTTCGCCAAACGACACCCTATTGGTATCGCCCTTTCATTATTGGCGTGTTGTTTTCGTTTGGCTCAATCTGCTACTTCTCTGCCTTACGCAGCTTATCGGTCGGGTTAACAACCCTGCTGTTTTTCCTCTTTCCGGTCTATATCTTCCTACTCTCGGTGCTGCTAAAGCATGAGTCGATCTCGTGGCTTAAGCTGCTTGCCGTCGGTATTGCAGCGATGGGCGTATGGACCAGTGTGGAAGTGGAAACGATAAGCTCATGGCCCGGTTTAATGATGGGGCTAGCGGCAGGTGCCAGCTACGGTATCTACATCATGCTGAGCAATCACTATCTTAAGCATAACTCCCCTTTTGATGCGCTGCGCTGGGTAACCACCGGTGCAGCTGCCAGCCTGTCTTGCATGATGCTCTGGACCGACGCCACCCTACCAAACAGCTGGTCTGGCGCAGGTGCCGCTGTAGGGCTGAGCTTAGTGTGCACCTTAATGTCGATGGTATTTCTACTCACCGGAACGCGTTTGATTCAGCGCTCCAGCGATGTCTCCGTCATCGCTTCCACCGAGATAGGGATGACGCTGTTCTTAGCCTGGTTGCTGCTCGATAGCCTGATCTCCAATAGTGAGTTAGTCGGTGCAGCCATGGTGTTTGCATCCGCTCTGCTCATTGTTGTGGCGAAAAAACAGGAGACATGCAAAGCGCTACAGGCATCGTAGCTGGTAGCGCTTAGTTTCCATTGGCAAGCCGATCTTTTTTCGGGGCAATCCCAAACTGGGATCGGTAGCAACGCGAGAAGTGCGCCAACGATGAAAAGCCACAACGCGTGGCCACTTGGGAGATGGATAAAGGGGTCGCTAGCATCAGATCCCGCGCAAGCAGCAGTCGCAGCTTAAGATAATAACGGCCCGGAGCCATAGCTGCGTGGCGATGGAAAATCCGTTCCAACTGGCGTAAAGAGATATGCACCGACGCTGCCAAGGCAGACACTTTGAGCGGCCTTTCTAGATTCTGACACATCACTACCACCACTCTCTGCAGCCTGCTTGCATCTCGATTCTCTGCATGGAAAGCCCGGTGATACAGCCCTAGTAAACGCAACGCTGGCAGGTGCTGCCCAAGCACACCACCATGGGAGGAGTCGCTTTGGCAATCGGAGTCTCTTTGGTAAGTATTGCAAAACCCTATATCGAGTTCTGCGGGCAACCCATTCGTCAGCCCTTCACCCAGTAGCTCTCTGACACAGCCTCGCGTTAGCTGCCGTATCAGCCAGTGTTGCCACTCAGCATCGCGATACTCAACGGCAACAGGGCCTGCACAAACAACAAGATTGTCTGGATCGTGGTGTTGATAATGCGTTGCGACAAGGCCGCTCACATCATTCGGTGTGGCATCGTCAACTGAGAGCAGCGCCCAGCGGTAGAGCGGTTGCTCGGCAAATGTATTCAGTTGATCTAAATAGAGGAGAGAGGCTTCCAGACAGCACAGGTTAAAGCCTGGAAGCACTAGGAATGAGAGCCAGCAGCAGCCGTCTTGATCGCGTTTTAGCACAGCAGGCTCTTCTATTAGAAGTTGTCTTTACGGCGACGAACCTCTGTAAATACAGTCTCGGAAGATTGGCCTGACATACCGATAGTCGCTTTAAAATGAGGTAAGTCTGCTCTTAAGAAGGGGTTGGTTTGCAACTCCAAACTGAGCAGCGTCGGCACCGTTGGTAGACCACGCTCACGCAGCAAGGCAACCTGCGCAACACGCGCTTGTAGCTCAGTATTATCTGGCTCAAGGCTGATCGCAAAACGGGCATTGGCCTGTGTGTACTCGTGACCGCAAAACACTTGGGTAGACGCTGGCAACGCCTTCAATGTTTGCATACTCTCCCACATCTGCTGTGCCGTACCCTCGAACAGCCGTCCACAGCCCATCGAGAAGAGCGTATCGCCGGTAAAAACTGCGGCTAAATCTGGGAAGTAGTACACCGTATGGCCCAACGTGTGGCCCGGTGTTGCCAATACTTGGCAGGCTAACTCCCCCAACAGAAGGCTCTCGTTGTGCTCAACGGTCCGCTCCATCAGCGGGATCTGACCTTGATTCGCTTTTGGGCCAATCACCTGACAACCATAACGCTCAACGAGCGCCTCGTGACCATCGATATGGTCCCAATGGTGGTGGGTGGTCAATATATAATCAAGTGACCAGCCGCGCTGCTCCAACTGCTGCTCAATGGCGCTAGCATCCGGCGTATCGATGACAATTGTCGTACCGGTTGCTGCGTCATTGACTAAATAGCAGTAGTTATCTTTTAAGCAGGCAACTTGCACTATCTGTGCGGAAGTTGACGCCGCAGTATCTGGACTCTGCATCTTAGTTTCCATCATTCGTGAAACACTGCTCTAAATATCGAGCTTTAAACGTGGGCTTACAGCACGCGAGCAACAAACCATGAGGACGCTCTGCTCTGCTTTTTCCGCCTCATTGAGAACGCTATCGCGGTGATCAGCCTCCCCTGATAGCAGGTCAACTTCGCAACTACCACATAGCCCCTCTTCACACATGGTTTCAACCGTAAAGCCTTCACCACGTAATACCTCCAGAATGGTTTGGTCTGGTGATACAGTTAACACTTTTCCTGAGCGTGCCAGCTCGATTTCAAATGAGGTGTTGTCACTGTTGTCCTGCTCAACCGCTGCAAAACGCTCAAAGTGAACAGTAAGGTTGGGGTGGGGCTCTGCCGCATCTAAGATTGCTTGCAACAAATGCTCAGACCCGCAGGTATATATTTCCGTGACTTCGCTCTGCTGCGCAAACAGCTCTGCTATATTCAGCCGCTCATCCACTGCATCGCTAAAGTAACAGTGCAACCGCTCACCAAATGTGTTGCGTAGCTGCTCGGCGAATGCCGCATGCTCGAGGGAGCGTGCCAGATAATAGAAGCTGAAGTTCTTACCAAGTGCTTGCAGCCTCTGGCCCATCAACATAATTGGGGTGATGCCAATGCCTCCAGCGATCAGTAGGTAATGGTCAGCACTTTCATCCAGTTCAAAATGGTTCCGCGGTGGGTTGATCTGTATCTCGCTGGCCGTATGGATATTAGCGTGAATCCACGATGAGCCACCTCGCCCCTGCTCCTCCAACTGCACTGCAATCTTGTACTCTTGCGTATTGGTTGGGTCTCCGCATAACGAATACTGCCGCGTGAGGCCATTGTCTGTTAACACATCAATGTGGGCGCCAGCACCGAATGCTGGAAGGGTCTCACCGTCTTCTCGAGCTAAGGTGTAGGCGCGAATATTTTTAGCGACTGTCTCAGCTGTGACAACGCGTACGGGTATGCTTTGGGATGCCATCACTGACCTCCTATGCGTATCAAAAAGGGGAACTAAAAAGAGAGGAGCGGCGCGCTACAGCCTGAATGCGGCCGCCCTAAGTGAGGTTATAAAACCCTAATTACATATCTTCTGGATCAATGCCCGGTACTTCGGTAATGCCCAGCTTTTGCTTCCAATCTACTGGGTAGACCGCATAGAAAATGATGCATTTTTCATCGCATTCGTACTTAACATCCATCCCTTTTGGCATGTAAAGCACATCACCTTCTGAACACTGATATGCAACACCATCTGCGATGAGACGGAAGTTACCCTCTTTAACAAACACGATCTCATCAACTTCCAAGTTCCAAGGCACTGAGATGTTGTTAAGAAAGTTAACACCACCGGCCATCGATTCGCTGACTTTGACGTTAACCCACGGCTTGATGAAGGTACCGCCCGGTTGTAGCTCTTGGTAACGGTGCTCGATATCGGAGAACTTAAATAATGTTGGAGTTGGCATAGTCTGGTTCCTTACTTTGTTAGATTTGTTGTTAGGTAGAACGGTTTTCTTAAGCTGGCTGGTTGATTGGCTCGTTTAGCTCGATGACATAGCCATCTGGATCTTCGATAAAGCCCAGCATGCGAGTGCCGTGGTTCATCTGCTTAGCAGGGCTGCGAATGGTGACACCTTCACTCTCAAGGAAGGCCATCGCATCAACCACACTCGCAACATTAAACGCTAGATGGCCGTATCCCTTGCCTTTGTCATAAGGCTCGGTCTGATCCCAGTTGTGCGTTAACTCAATGGTGGTGGTTTCGTTTTCTGGGCCGTAGCCGATGAAAACGTTAGTGAAACGACCTCCCGGATATTCGTTGTGGCGCAGTACTTTCATGCCCATCAGACGGGTATAGAAGTCGAGCGATTTATCCAGATCCACCACACGAATCATGGTGTGATCAAGACGGAATTTGATTGGATTCTCTGTAGACATAAGCTCACCCTTGTCAAAATAGTCTGTGAATCAGCCCTAACAGACACGTTAGGGCACGCCGGTGTAGACACCGGCTTGTTATCGTTTTTTGGCTTAGTTTGAGGCGTTACTCGCTGACCGCAGCAACTACCTGCTCTTGGAAGTTGCGCACACTATCTTCCCAATGCGGAGACAACACACCACCGCTCTGTGCCACAACCGACTTGCGCCCCTCTTGCAGACGGATACACATTTCGTGATCCTCTTTATGCACGTCCACCCATAACTGTTTGAGTTTTTCTGCACTCTCTGCATCAAGCTCGGTGCCATCAGTCATGTAGATGGCGCGGCGTTGCAGCGTTTTATTCGGGCCAAGTGGGATGTTTAGGTGCACTCCCATCTGGTCGGGGAAGTAGCGGCCGAAAACAAAGGTCGGGAACAGCGTTAAGTAGCGCGAACTCACTGCAAGCGTATCGCCACTGCCATCTCCCCCTTCATCAGTTTCATCCAGATCAACAGCGCTGCCTTGGCAATGGCCATCGTTAACCGTGTAATGGTCAACTAGCGGCTGATCTGTGGTGCTGGAGTGCACAAATTGCACGTGATAAGGCTCGATAAAGTTCTCCATAAGGAATTTCCAGTTGGTATCGATCACCCCTAGGTCAATCACCCCCACCAGCTTAGCCTGATCAAAGTCCAGCCCTTCAAGGCGGCTCTTTACCGGCTCAATGAAGGTTTCAAATGGCTGAGCATCGCCACTGACATTCACGAAGATCCAGTCGTACCAAACCGCACAGTTGACCTCTTTTAATCCATGCTCTTTGGGATCGAACCCTTCCGGCACAGATTGTGGATCCTCACCACCAAAATAAGGCGTCGTACGTAGCTCGCCGTCTAGGCCATATGCCCACGCGTGGTAGGGGCATTTCAGCATCCGGCCCACGTTCTGCGCTTTGTCCACCAGCTTCAGGCAGCGGTGACGACAGACATTGTGAAACGCTTTGATGGTGTTATCTCGGTTACGCACCAGCACAATCGGGTTATCGCCCACGTTAACGGGCATGGCATCGCCTGGCTTATCCATCTCATGGGCGAAACCAACCAGAACCCACGAGCTTGGAAACAGTTCGTTTTTCTCAGCTTCCCAAAACTGTTCCGAGGTATATGCAAATGGGGGCAGACCGCGTTTAACTGCACCTGACTCATTAAATGCGTCTAAGTTGCCGACTTTATCTGTAGCTATAAGGCTCATTATTTTTCTCCGAACCATTCGCGATAGCTCGTAAGGTTTGCTATCGCTTTACTTATTCTTGTTGGTGTTCGTCGCTTGCTGCTGCAGGCGTACTGTCAAATAACGATGTGTTCTTGTCGTACAACACCGTTTGCCGCAATGGCACGGCACGGAGTCGTAGTTGGCTGAGACGAAATCTAGCAATCGATAATGGCGCCCGACCAATTGAAAAATCACAAAGGTCATGAGCTGAGCTAATGAGGCACCGATCTACACAGCTCCTACATCACACAAAAAACCACATAAGCTATTGATTTTAAATAATTTAAAAGCCAATTCGATAACCTTAACCAAAGTTATGCACCGCAGAGCTTCTCATAACGCGTTATGACTAAACCCCGATAAAATAGACGCCATGAGTTTTCCTAATGACGGTTGCGGTTTTTGAATTAGGCGAACGTTTTACGAGCGGTTAACTTAAACGCTCTGGTCGGATCGTAGTTGGCTTACGTGATCAGATAGAGACATCAGTTAGCAGTCGCTAAGCGGTGATCAACGTCTCTTTTCTCGATTAATCCAAAAATAAAAAGAGCGGTAATCAGAGAGATGACGTCCAGATGCGCAATTGCGAACAGCTCCGCACGAAAGCTCAAGCGTTGACTCGCAACTGGACCTATCTCACCTGAACCGGGAGAGATCATGAATAACAATAAAACCAATATAGCCAAAGCCGGAATCTTCTCCGGTATAAACCCCGCGATGGGATTGTTGGCAAAAGGTATGGTGGTCGCCTTTTTGGTGTTCACTATTATCAATGTCGACTTTGCCGGGGGTATCTATGCTGACATCAAGAACTGGATACAAACCACGCTAAACTGGTATTACGTCAGTCTTGTTTGTGGATTTTTCTTCCTCTGTACATGGTTAACATTCGGACGGCTAGGTAACTTGCGCCTAGGTGCCGACGAAGAGAAACCGGAGTTTAGCTTCTTCTCTTGGTTTGCCATGCTATTTGGCGCCGGCATGGGGATCGCGATGCTATTTTGGAGTATCGCTGAGCCCATCTACCACTTCCAAGGCAACCCCTTTATCACCATGGCGGGTGTTGAGGCGAAGTCTGCGGAAGCCGCGCAGGTTGCTATGCGTATCTCCTTCTTCCACTGGGGTTTCCATGGATGGGCTATCTATGCGGTCGCTGGCTTGGCAATGGCTTACTTTGCTTTCCGTAAGGGTTTGCCGTTAACCATACGCTCTGCTCTCTACCCACTACTTGGCGATCGCATTTACGGACCAACGGGCCATGCGGTTGACCTACTAGGTGTCTTTGCAACCATCTTTGGTGTCGCGACATCGTTAGGTTTGGGCGTAGCTCAAATGAACGCGGGTCTTAACTACCTATTCGGCTTGGAGATCTCTGTCATCAACCAAGTTGTCCTGATCTTGGTGATCTCAGTTGCGGCAACTTTCTCGGCTGTTTCCGGCGTTGCTAAGGGGATTCGGATCCTCAGTGAACTCAATATCAAACTAACAACAGTACTGTTTGCTTTCTTCCTATTTGCAGGGCCAACCGTGTACCTGCTTGGTTTCTACGTTACCAGCGTGGGCGACTATCTATGGAATATGATTCCAATGGGCTTCTGGACCGACCCGAACCCAGAGAGCCAATGGCAAGGATGGTGGACAGTATTCTATTGGGGTTGGTATATCTCATGGGCACCGTTTGTGGGCATGTTTATCGCCCGTATTTCGCGCGGACGTACCGTGCGCGAATTCCTGCTTGGCGTTATCTTAGTGCCTTGTTTGGTGAGCTTCCTTTGGCTATCGCTCTTTGGTGGCACTGCGCTACATATGGAGCTCTACGGCAACGGTGGCATCGTCGATGCTGTTAACAACGACCTGACAACAGCGCTTTATGTCACCCTTGAAGCACTGAATGTTGAGTGGGCAACATGGGCAATGGCAGCGCTAGCCACTCTGATGATTCTGACGTGGTTTGTGACCTCGGCAGACTCAGGCACGCTCGTCATCTGTACGCTACTATCAATGGGTAATGAAAACCCACCAGCGCGTTTCCGTATCGTATGGGGCGTCGGTGTGGGTGCCGTTGCCGCTGTTCTGCTACTTGCGGGCGGCCTAAAAGCGTTACAAGCCGCTTCAATCGCCGCGGCACTCCCGTTCTCTATCGTTATGATTATGATGATTGTTGGCTTGCTAAGCTCGATGATCTCGAACCCGGAGTATCAGTCGGCTCCCGTCGCGGATACCGATAGCCAAGATGAAGAGGGCCCTGCTAACGCAGAGGTGTCTGCTACCAGTTAAGTAAGCCCCCCCTACAAAGAGGCGTTAACACGCCTCTTTTTTTATTTTTCCTCTCTCTTCACTGCACCGAAAAAACCCTGCGGTTTGCTGGCCCAGCGCCTCTCGAGAACCTACTTTGCCACTCCCTGTTACAGCCCTCAGCAGCGGTTTTGGAATCACGGTGTATAAACATAAACGCCCTGACACAAGCATCGCTACCTGCATCAAGGCGCTAGAAGGAAACTGTTAAAAGCGTGCTATACCTGCTCTTTTAACCAGCTTACGAAGGTGCGCACTTTACTGATGTTCATCCGGTCATCCGGCACGATCAGATAGTAGCTATAGCTGGGAAGATTATGCCGAAATGGGCAGACTAAACGCCCTTTACGAATATCCTCCGCCACCAACTCAGGGCAAACCAATGCAAAGCCCAGCTTTTCAATAGCCGCTTGCTGGCGCACATTGGTATCGCTGTAATACTCGTTGCGCAGTGGCTGCAATTCCGAGTGTCCAACCATGGTTAACCACTCACGCCAACTGGTGGCATCGGTCTCGTGGAGCAGCGCGAAACGTTCTAGCAGCGCAGGCGATTGGGTATCCTCGAGCCCCTCCAAAAGATCTGGATGGCAGGCTGGCGTTAAACGCCCCTCAACCAGCAGATGTGCATTGCTAGGCACTTGGCTAACGTGCAGCCACTCAATCGATAAGTGGATATCCGAGTCGCTAAAGTCAGCAGCACTATTGCTATGGTAGAAGCGAAAATCAAAGCCAAATTGCGTCCCGCTCAGGCGCGGCGATAACCACTTCATCGCAAAGTGTGGCCGTACGGAGATCCCGATTGGGCTGATAGCGGTCTTTGCTTTTACGCGTCCCACACCACGCCTGACTAGGCTCATCGCCTCGGAGAGGTCTTGATAAAGTATCTGCCCCTCTTCAGTCAAAGCGATCACAGGCCCCGAGCGATCAAGCAGCTTGATCGAAAAGAACTCTTCGAGATTTTTCACTTGATGGCTAATGGCAGATTGCGTGACGTTCAACTCTTCTGCCGCTTTGGTAAAGCTGCAATTCCTTGTTACAGCCTCAAACACTAATAGTGACTTAAAAGGTAACAACATATGTATCACCCCGGTTCATTGTCGTTGGGTACCTCAAGAGAGGTGCTTGTTATTATTTTCCCGCGTATTGGTTGAAGCAGCGCCGCACCAACACATCTATGAGCTCAACTAATATCACAGCTTGTACTGGTTGAATACGGCATTTTTCTAAATCTAATTAAAATCGACACAATTCTCTTGCGAACGCCGCATTACGTCGCTTTTAGGCAAGTTTAGCCCGCCTAATGACCCATGAGATATTTGATTCGTGGCGCGAATTGCGCATCGTTACACTGGCCCTTTCTTCACGAATCAGGGTGACAAACATGCACGAAAAAAATATAAAAAGTGACCTGATACTCTTAGTAGTAGCAGCAGTATGGGGCGCATCGTTGGTCGCTCAAAGTATGGGCTTAGAGTATCTCGGGCCACTGGGTTTCAATGCAGGGCGTTTTCTCTTGGGGGCACTCACACTGCTGCCGTTACTGTTGCTAAGCCGCCGCATGCTGAGCATTTTTGATCGACCGCTGCTCTTAGCAAGCGGGGCGGCTGGCTTTATCCTCTTTATGGGCGCATCACTGCAACAAGCGGGTTTGCAGTATACGACGGCCGGAAACGCCGGCTTTATCACCAGCATGTATATTGTGTTGGTCCCTATTTTCGGGCTGGCATTTGCGCAAAAGACCGGCAAAAACACTTGGATTGGTGCCGCATTTGCCGCAATTGGACTGTACCTTTTGAGCGTAGGCGATAGATTCACCATCAACCCAGGCGATGCACTAGTGTTGGTCGGTGCTGCGTTTTGGGCAGGTCATGTTATTCTGATCGCAAAAATAGCTAAGCAGTTTGATAACCTAACACTCTCCCTTATGCAGTTTCTTTTCTGTGGTCTCCTGTCGCTGGCAGGCGCACTGCTATTTGAGAGCGATGAACTCGCCATCACCAATATGATTGCCGCATGGCAACCACTATTGTTTGCGGGTGTGCTCACGGTGGGTATCGGCCATACACTTCAGGTTATTGGGCAAAAATCAGCACCAGCATCGCATGCTGCAATTATCATGAGCCTTGAGGCTGTGTTCGCAGCCGCTGGTGGCTGGTTATGGTTGAATGAGCAGCTGAGTTCACGAGAACTGCTTGGCTGCTTGTTGATGTTAACGGGGGTTGTCGTATCGCAGCTTTCATTCTCTTGGCTAGGTGCCCGACGTACTGCATCCAAAGCGCAGCAGCTTTGATACCGTTTCTTTAGTGCCGACATAAACAAAAAAGCCGCTCAATGAGCGGCTTTTTAAATTGCTGGTTAACAACCAAACATTAGTCTTCTTGGTAGGCTTCGATGCCAGGGCAAGAGCAGATGAAGTTACGGTCACCGTACACGTTATCTACGCGGTTTACGGTTGGCCAGAACTTGCTATCACGCGTTGCTGCCGTTGGGAATACCGCTTCCTCTACAGAGTAAGGGCGATCCCATGCATTGGTGATATCTGCCAGCGTATGCGGCGCATTGAACAGCGGGTTGTTGTCCGCTGGCCATTCGCCATTCTGCACACGTTCTACCTCAGCGCGGATCTTAACCATCGCTTCGATAAAGCGATCCAGCTCAACTTTTGACTCAGACTCAGTCGGCTCAATCATCAACGTGCCTGCCACTGGGAACGACATTGTCGGCGCGTGGAAACCGTAGTCCATCAGACGCTTAGCAATATCTTCTTCTGTAACGCCAGACGCTTCTTTCAGTGGACGAATATCAACGATACATTCGTGAGCCACTTTGTTGTTACGGCCGCGATACAGAATCGGGTAGTGCGCGCTGAGTTTTTCAGTCAGGTAGTTAGCACCCAAGATCGCATTCTGCGTCGATGCTTTCAGGCCAGACTTACCTAACATGCGGTTGTACATCCACGTGATCGGCAAGATAGAGGCAGAACCGAAAGGCGCTGCAGCAACTGCACCATTCTCTGGGTTCAAGCCATCAACTGGGCTAACCTTGTGGCTTGCCAAGAATGGCGCCAAGTGGCTTTTAACACCGATTGGACCCATACCAGGACCACCGCCACCGTGTGGGATAGCGAACGTTTTGTGCAAGTTAAGGTGCGATACGTCAGAACCGATTAAGCCCGGCTTAGAGATACCAACCTGCGCGTTCATGTTGGCGCCGTCCATGTAGACTTGGCCACCGAACTTATGGATCACTTCGCAGATCTCAACGATATCTTCTTCGTAGACACCGTGAGTCGACGGATACGTGATCATCAAGCAAGACAGGTTCTCAGCGTGCTGCTCAGCTTTCTCGGCCAGATCAGCCAGATCTACATTACCTTGCTCATCACACTTGGTAACGATGATCTTCATATCCATCATCGCAGCCGACGCTGGGTTAGTACCGTGCGCTGATGAAGGGATCAAGCAAACATCACGGTGACCTTCACCGATTGACTCTTGGTACTTACGAATAGCCAACAGGCCTGCGTACTCACCAGAAGCACCTGAGTTAGGTTGCAGTGATACCTTATCGTAGCCTGTAATCTCTACCAGTTGCTCTTCAAGCTCTTCCAGCATCTGGTGGTAGCCTGCTACCTGATCCGCAGGTGCGAATGGGTGCATGTTGGCAAACTCAGGCCATGTTACTGGGATCATCTCTGCTGTCGCGTTCAGCTTCATCGTACATGAACCCAGTGGGATCATGCCGTGTGCTAAAGAGTAATCTTTGTTCTCTAGCTTCTTCATGTAGCGAAGCATGTCAGTTTCAGAGTGATAGCTGTTGAATACTGGGTGCGACAAGATGGCGTCATCACGGCGCACATCAGCAGATAAGCCAGTGGCTGCGCCTGCAGTAATAGCTGCATCGAGTGCTTGCAGATCAACACCGTGATCATCACCTAGGAAGACTGCGAACAGTTGTTCCACGTCCGCCGCTTGCGTCGTTTCATCCAACGCAACGCCTAGGCGGTTGTCGCCCACTTTACGCAGGTTGCAACCGGCATCCAACGCGCGCTGATAGATCGCTTCTTGGTCTGCGCCAACGTTAACCGTGATGGTGTCAAAGTAAGTGTCGTTAGAGCTTAAGCCCTTAGACGCCAAACCTTGAGCCAGAATCGCCGTGAGACGGTGAACACGTTCAGCGATCGTTTTCAGACCTTCTGGGCCGTGATAAACCGCATAGAAGCTCGACATGTTGGCTAGCAACGCTTGCGCTGTACAGATGTTTGACGTGGCTTTATCACGGCGGATATGTTGCTCACGTGTTTGCATCGCCATACGCAGAGCTTGGTTACCGCGAACATCTTTGGAAACACCGATAATACGGCCAGGCACCGAGCGCTTCAGTTTATCGCTTGATGCGAAGAATGCCGCGTGTGGACCACCAAAGCCCATCGGTACACCGAAGCGCTGTGCGGAGCCAAGCACAACATCAGCGCCCAATGAACCTGGTGATTTCATTAGCACCAACGCCAGTGGGTCAGTCGCTACAGACACCATCGCTTTCTGCGCTTTGGCTTGGTCGATGATCGCTTTGATATCAGAGATATCACCGAATGTGCCTGGGTACTGCAGCTGAACACCGAATACGTCGTGCTGATCAAGCTCAGCAACAGGCGCAACGATGATTTCAAAACCGAAGTACTCGGCGCGTGTTTTGATGACGTCAATGGTTTGCGGGTGTACATCATCTGCGATAAAGAAGCTGTTGCTCTTCTTACGATTAGAGCGCTTACACAGCGTCATCGCTTCGGCAGCAGCCGTTGCTTCATCTAGAAGAGAAGCGTTCGCCAGATCCATACCCGTCAGGTCCATCACAACCTGCTGGAAGTTTAGCAACGCTTCCAAACGTCCCTGAGCGATCTCAGGTTGGTAAGGCGTATACGCCGTGTACCAGCCTGGGTTTTCCATCACGTTGCGCAAAATTACGTTAGGGACCAGCGTGTTGTGGTAGCCCATGCCGATGTAAGACTTGTTTACGACGTTTTTAGCCGCTTTCTCTTTCAGCTCTGCTAATGCGTTAACTTCTGTTACCGAATCAGCCATCTGCAATGCGTCATCCAAACGGATCGATGCAGGTACTGTGTCTTCGATTAGCGCTTCAAGAGAGCTCGCACCCAGCTCGTCCAACATAGCTTGTTGGTCTTCCGGCTGAATACCGATATGACGACGCGTAAAGTCGTGCGTTTGTTCCAGTTCACTCAGAGTACGTTTTTCCACGTTGGTGTTACCCCTTATTCTGCTACGTTGGCCTCGTACGCTGCTGCATCCAGCAGGTCTTCCAGTTCAGCTGCATCGCTAACTTTCAGCTTTGCAATCCAACCATCTTCGAAAGCGGATTCGTTGATTGTTTCTGGCGCATCTTCTAGTGCTTCATTCACCGCGATCACTTCACCGCTCAATGGTGAGTAGATATCGGATGCAGCTTTTACAGACTCAACCAAAGAGAACTCTTCGCCTTTCTCTACTGCACGGCCAACTTCAGGCAGTTCAACGAAAACCACATCACCCAACAACTCTTGTGCGTGCTCAGTGATACCAACGGTTACAGTGCCGTCACCGTTGTCCAGAACCCACTCGTGAGATGCTGCATATTTTAAGTTTGCTGGAACGTTGCTCATTGTTCTTTCCTACCCTTTATGATTCGTAAGGTGTGTGGGCAATGACTACCCACACCTGTGAATATGTTTATTGTCTAAAATTAGCGATACAGTGGGAAGCGCTTACAAAGGCTCTCAACTTCCGCTTTAACGCGTGCTTCTACTTCCGCGTTACCTTCTGGTTGCTCCACTAGCCCATCAAGCACGTCATTGATCAGGTTACCGATCAAGCGGAACTCCTCTTCGCCAAAGCCACGCGTAGTGCCCGCGGGTGTACCCAGACGAATACCCGATGTCACCATGGGTTTCTCCGGATCAAATGGAATACCGTTTTTATTGCAGGTAATACCCGCGCGCTCAAGAGCGTCTTCTACTTGGTTGCCTTTTAGGCCTTTCGGGCGCAGATCAACCAGCATCAGGTGCGTATCAGTACCGCCAGTCACGATGGCACAACCGCGCTGCACCATCACCTCAGCCAACGCCTGAGCGTTTTTAACCACCTGCTTGATGTAATCAGTAAAGTTGGGTTGCAGCGCTTCGCCAAACGCAACCGCTTTACCCGCGATCACGTGCATTAGCGGGCCGCCTTGCAAGCCAGGGAACACTGCAGAGTTAAACTTCTTCCCCAGATCCAGATCGTTACTCAGGATCATACCGCCACGTGGACCACGCAGAGTTTTGTGAGTAGTCGTCGTCACTACATGAGCGTGTGGGAATGGACTCGCATGAACGCCAGTAGCCACAAGACCTGCAATATGCGCCATATCTACCATCAAGTACGCGCCCACTTTATCGGCTATCGCGCGAAATTTGGCGAAGTCTATCTCACGTGGGATCGCAGAGCCACCCGCAATGATCAACTTTGGCTTACACTCAAGGGCAATCGCTTCTACCGCGTCGTAATCGATCTGATGATTTTCTTCAGACACGCCGTACTGTACAGCGTTGAACCACTTACCCGATTGCGCTGGACGCGCACCGTGTGTCAGGTGGCCGCCTGCATCTAAAGACATCCCTAAGATCGTGTCGCCCGGTTGCAGCAGTGCCATGAACACAGCACCGTTCGCCTGTGCACCTGAATGTGGCTGAACATTGATGTACTCGCAGCCAAACAGCTGCTTCGCACGTTCGATCGCCAGTGTTTCTACTTTATCAACATGCTCGCAACCACCGTAGTAACGACGGCCAGAGTAACCCTCTGCATATTTGTTAGTTAGAACCGTGCCCTGTGCCTGCATCACCGCTTTAGAAACAATGTTCTCAGATGCAATAAGCTCGATTTGGCTATCCTGGCGCTCAAACTCTTCTGTAATGGCATCTTGAACCGCGCTGTCACGCTGATCCAACGATTGGGTAAAAAAGTCCGCGTAAATAGAATCGCTATACTGATCACTCATACTCATTTCTTATTCTCTTTTGATTGATTAGCAGGCAACGACATTGACGGCTAATCCGCCTGTTGACGTCTCTTTGTATTTGTCTTGCATGTCCAAACCGGTTTGGTGCATGGTCTCGATCACACTATCGAGCGACACATGGTGCTCTCCGCTACCGCGCAGTGATAGGCGCGCAGCGTTGATCGCTTTCACCGCTCCCATCGTGTTACGTTCGATACACGGCACTTGCACCAAGCCGCCAATGGGGTCACATGTCAGCCCTAAGTTATGCTCCATACCGATCTCGGCGGCGTTCTCGATCTGCAGATTTGAACCGCCCAACACCGCACACAAGGCACCCGCTGCCATCGAACATGCAACGCCAATTTCGCCCTGACAGCCCACTTCTGCTGCCGAGATAGACGCGTTCTTTTTGTACAACATGCCAATAGCCGCCGCCGTCGCTAGGAAGGTCTTGATACCTTGCTCGCTACTGTTTGGAATAAAGCGCACGTAGTAAGCAAGCACGGCAGGGATAACACCAGCGGCACCGTTTGTCGGTGCAGTGACCACGCGGCCACCTGCTGCGTTCTCTTCATTCACCGCCATTGCATATAAGTTGATCCAATCCATCACGGTGAGCTGATCTTTCAGGCCAGCCTCTGGCTTATCCACCAGCTCTTTACGGAGATCATGGGCACGGCGCTTAATCTTCAGCCCGCCCGGCAGTAGACCGGTTTGCTGACAGCCACGCTCGATGCAGCCGTTCATCACATCCCAAATGCGCAGGATGCCATCATGAATCTCCTGTTCGCTGTGCCATGCGCGCTCGTTGCGCATCACCACATCAGCAATCGTGATGCCATCTTGCTCAGCAAATTCGAGCAGCTCTACACCGTTTTCGAACGGGTATTGCAGTTGAACGGTCGGTGCAGCACCGGGTTTGCCTTGGTCATCCGCTTCAGCATCGCTCAACACAAAGCCGCCACCTACTGAGTAGTAGATAGAGTCAAGCAAGATGACGCCGGCCGCATCGTATGCTTGGAAGCGCATACCATTAGGATGCTTTGGCAACAGTGCGCCAAAGTGGAAAGGAAGGTGTTCGTCTTTAATAAAGGGGATACGCTTACGACGGCCAAGCCACAGCTCGCCCGATGTTTCGATCTCTTCTATATAGGAGGCAACTTTATCTGGATCCACCAAATCTGGTTTCTCACCCAACAAGCCAACCATCGTTGCAACATCAGTTGCGTGGCCGTGGCCTGTCATCGCGAGCGAGCCATACAGGCCCACTTTTACAGTCGCTACCTGTTCAAACAGCGCTTTTTGATCGAGCTCTTCTAGGAAACGGTTAGATGCCACCATGGGGCCTACCGTGTGGGAAGATGATGGACCAATGCCTATCTTAAATAGGTCAAAAATACTTAACGCCATAGCGCCATCTCCAATCTTATTATTATGGCTTTTGCCTTCTTACTCGCTAAACAGCAAGACAAAAACGTCTCTCTAGCCGGATTAGGGTCGCGTTACGATTAGCATGTTCGCGGTGAGGGACACCCTCCCCTCCCCGTATGAGCCGGTCTTAACCTCTTAACATTGGAACTTAGACTATCAACAAGGTTTCACAAAATCAAAGAAAATTTCCTATAGGAAACATGGTTATTTTTTAACCAACCCTATCTTCCTGATTATGCAACTGTTTTAGCGATAGCTGCTGCGCCTGCACAATACAGCCTCGGTTCTCTTATCCACCAGAGCACCGCTCTTTTTTCTCAAAAGTGTTGAAACAAGTTAATTGATCATATAATTTGTTTCGCATTGGAAACTTATTCTACTTGATTACAAGCAGAGTAAACATACCAATAGTTAGATCTGCTGATCCATCAGCAAACAATAAAAATAAATACGAGAGGTTCACAATAATGGAAACGCTTTCCGCAATTATCGGCGAGATCAATGGGATCGTATGGGGCCCCATGATGCTCGTCTTAATTCTCGGTGTTGGTCTGTTCTTGATGCTCGGACTACGCCTAATGCCTATCCTCAAGCTTGGTAAAGGCTTTCAACTGCTATTTGAAGGTCGTAAATCTAAGCAAGGTGAGGAGAACGAAGGTGAAATCTCACCTTTCCAAGCCCTGATGACGGCCCTATCAGCAACGGTAGGTACGGGTAACATCGCAGGTGTTGCTACTGCCGTATTCCTAGGTGGCCCTGGTGCCCTTTTCTGGATGTGGTGTACAGCGCTCGTTGGTATGGCGACTAAGTTCTCCGAGGCTGTCCTCGCAGTGAAGTACCGCGAAGTTGATGAGCATGGCAACCACGTCGGTGGTCCTATGTACTACATCAAAAACGGTCTAGGCTCGAAGTGGACGTGGCTGGGTACAGCATTCGCAATCTTTGGTGCTGTTGCGGCATTCGGTATCGGTAACACAGTACAGTCAAACTCTGTCGCTGATGTACTGCAAGCTAACTTCGGTCTAAACGTTTGGGTGACAGGCGGTATTCTGACCGTGCTGGTAGGTGCGGTATTGATCGGTGGTATCAAGCGTATTGGTAACGTAGCCGGTGCTTTAGTACCTTTGATGGCTATCGCATACCTCAGCGCTGGTATTGTGGTACTGGCTATCAATGCTGACGCGATCCCAGCAGCACTGGATCTGGTTTTTACTCACGCATTCACACCTACAGCGGCTGAAGGTGGCTTCGCAGGTGCGGCTGTTTGGGCTGCTATCCGTTTCGGTGTAGCACGTGGTGTTTTCTCAAACGAAGCGGGTCTGGGTTCTGCGCCAATTGCTCACGCAGCGGCACAAACCAAAGATCCTGTTCGTCAGGGCCTTGTAGCGATGCTGGGTACGTTCATCGATACCATCATCATCTGTTCTATTACAGGTCTCGTTATCATCACATCAGGTGAATGGACATCGGGTGTTTCAGGTGCTGCACTGACATCTGCAGCCTTTGCAGAAGCGCTCCCAGGTGTGGGTAACTACCTAGTAGCGATTGCTCTCGCAATCTTTGCTTTCACAACAATTATTGGTTGGTCTTTCTATGGTGAGCGCTGCATCGAGTTCCTATTCGGTGTGAAGGCGATCATCCCTTACCGTATTCTTTGGATCGCTGCCGTACCGGTGGGTGCAGGTGTCAGCCTAGACTTCATCTGGTTGGTTGCGGACACGCTAAACGCGATGATGGCCCTTCCAAACTTGATCGCACTGGCACTTTTGAGCCCAGTTGTTTTCAAACTTACACGTGAGTACTTCAACCGCCAAGAGTCTGCACCTGAGCAGGCAACGCAAGAGAAGTAACTGACATCTATATGATCGGGGCGCTTGCGCCCCACCTTATCAACAAAACGTTGGAGAGAATAAATGGCTGAGAATCAAACAGAAAATTTGTTGAAAACCCCTCTGTTTGACCTGCATGTCGAGCTTGGCGCAAAAATGGTGCCATTCGCTGGCTACGAAATGCCGGTCCAGTACCCACTGGGCGTTAAAAAAGAGCACCTTCAAACACGAGATCAAGCTGGCCTCTTTGACGTTTCCCACATGGGTCAGATCAAGCTAACCGGTGCCAATGCTACCGCTGCGCTTGAGAAACTGGTCCCTGTTGACATCATCGACCTGCCTGCAGGCAAACAGCGTTACGCTCTGTTCACTAACGAACAAGGCGGCATCATGGACGACCTTATGGTCACTAACTACGGCGACTGGATCTATGTTGTCGTGAACGCGGCTTGCAAAGAGCAGGATATCGCTCACATGCGCGCTAACTTAGGTGACGATGTTGCTCTTGAGGTATTGGATGATCGCGCACTGGTTGCCATTCAAGGCCCTACTGCCGCAGCAGCGGTGGCTCGCATTCAACCTGCGGTTAGCGACATGGTGTTCATGGATTCTCGCATTATGGAGATCGATGGCGTTGAGTGCTTCGTATCCCGCTCAGGTTACACCGGCGAAGACGGTTTCGAAATCTCTATCCCAGCGGACCAAGCTGAGCGCCTGTGTCGCTTGTTCTTGGAACAACCAGAAATCGAGGCAATTGGCCTTGGCGCGCGTGACTCTTTACGTTTGGAATCAGGCCTTTGCTTATACGGCCACGACCTTAACCAAACAACGACACCGATCGAAGGTTCACTGATCTGGGCGATCTCAAAAGTACGCCGTGCAGACGGTGAGCGCGCAGGTGGTTTCCCTGGCGCTGAAAAGATTCTTGAGCAGATCGCAGAGAAAAACTGGGAGACCAAGCGTGTTGGCTTAGTGAGCTCTGGTAAAGCACCGGTCCGTGAAGGAACGGAACTAGTAGACGCTGACGGTAACAACATCGGTACCGTTACCAGCGGTACATTGGGCCCAAGCGCAGGCGTGCCTGTAGCCATGGGTTATGTCACTAAAGAGTTTGCTGCGCTAGACAGCGAAGTGTTTGCAGTGGTGCGTGGTAAGCAAGTACCGATGACGGTTTCTCGTATGCCATTCGTTGAGCAGCGCTACTATCGCGGTTAATTAGCGAGGAGAGTGAAGAATGCAAGAGAATGTAACCTCAAATACGGCCGACCCTATCGTCCATCTCGCTATCGGCAGTCGAGTTGATCAAAACAATCGTGTCCAACACATTGCGGTCAACGAGCATCCCTTTATCGGTGATCTACAGCTCGACTCTGAACCTGACAATCATGCTCTCTTGATTGCAGTTGGCGAAATGATGGGAGTCAAACGCCCACTAAGTGCTCGGCGCATTACCTGTTTGGGCAGACTGGCCATTTTATGGCTCGATAACGGCCGTTGGTTGGCGCTTCGTGCGCCTGGGGTGCAAGCTTCACTCTCCGAGCTCTTTTCTGAAATCTTTGGCGATAACATCGAAGTTTCAGAGATAGGCGAGGATATCAGCGTAACACTGAACGGTTTAGCGCAATCGCACCTGCTAGAGGCGGAACATACGATCACCTTTGGTCAGTTCAGCAGCGAGCTATCATTGGATCAGCCGATTCTGGTTCACCCCATCGAGTCAGAGGAGTACAACGTACTCGTGCGCCGCGCCTGCGCAGATTACCTGTCACGCTGGTTAGCACCCGCCTAGCCGCTTTACTGTCACCTAGTGCCTGTGCACTAGGTGAACAGATCCCGCTGTAGCGCTATTAGATCGCTAAACTGCTTACCTTCAAATACTAAGATCGTATCAACCACCGGCGTTAGCTGCTTCTCTAAGTAATGCTCATAATCGATAGCAGACACGCGATTTTCTATCGGCTCTGGGCCATTCACAGTCATCACGTAACTCACATGCGATCCAGTCCGATACGGAGATTCACGGCCTTGCGCCTGCCAATATTGCTGTGCCTTGATAGCCGCTTGTACATGAGGCGGCCTAACTTTGTCATAGTCGGCCACCGGCTGGCGTAACCTGCGTCGGTAGATCAGCAGCTCATCGAGCTTTCCCGCCCGTAACTGCGCAACGGTGTCTTTCAGCCGATCAACATAAGAATCACCACGGAACACGGCTTCGTACAACCAGTTCTGTACATCACGCGCTAGCAAGGTCCAGTCGGAGCGAACATTTTCGAGGCCCTTGAACACCATCACTTGCCGCCCGTCGTCATGCTGTTGTAGCCCCGCATAACGCTTTTTCGTCCCCTTCTCAGAGTGGCGCATTCGCGGCATCAGAAAGCGTACAAAGTGCGTCTCGTACTCTAGCTCTAGATGGCTCTCAACCGCAAAGCGTTGCGCGACCTCTTCACGCCACCAGCGATTAAGGTGCAGTGATAGGTCGCGCCCCTTTTGTGCTGCGCTCTCGCTATCAACATCATCGCCTACATGGACAAAAACAGAGTCGGTATCGCCGTAGATAACGTTATAGCCGAACGTTGCTTCAATCTCAGCCCGCGTTTGCTGCAGCACTTGGTGACCACGCAGGGTAATCGAGCCGGATAAACGTTGATCAAAGAAGCGGCAAACGTTAGAACCTAAAACCCCATAAAAAGAGTTCATGATGATCTTGATTGCCGTGGATAACGACTGGTTCCCTTTGCGTTTGGCCTCATCACGCGCAGCCCATAGCTCGGTAATGATCTGCGGTAAGATCGCACCTTGCTTGCGAAAAATAGCACCATTAAAACCGGGGATAAGCTCATCTTCTGATAGCTCGCCGCTCAGTGCATCGGCCATTCCCGCCGGATCTACGCAGAAAGTTTGGATAATACTCGGGTATAGGCTTTTAAAATCGAGCACCAACACATGACTGTAGAGCCCCGGTTGCGAATCCATCACATATCCACCCGGAGAGTCGAGTCCGTGTGCACCCGATGCATATTGCGGGGCCACATAGCCATAGCGGTGCAGCCGCGGTAGGTATTGGAAATCAAATGCAGCCGCTGATCCGCCGACTTTATCCAGTGCAAGCCCCGTTAAACGAGCACGCTCAATCAGATAATCCATCAGTTTCGTGTGCGCAAAAATATCGCTAACTAAGCGGCAATCTTCAAGGTTATAGCGTGCCAGTGCAGGTTTGTCTTCGCGGAAAAGCCGCTGAATTTCGGCGCCACGATCATTGGGCTGATGAATCAGTTTGCCACGCTGGAACAGCTGCTGGGCAACAAACTCGAGAGCGTAGCTTTCAAAGTGATAGGTTGCGCCTTTGAGAGTATCGATGCCATCGATCACCAAACGCCCATCCAGTCTGACATACCACTTCCCCTGCTCAGACTGGTGCACCTGCAAAGGGTTGTGCTTACGGCCTAGCGTTAAGGGCACCTGTAGCGCCTGCGCGCGTGCAGCTAACACCCGAAAATCAAAACCTATGACATTCCAACCAATAAAGATATCAGGATCCCACGCTTGCACTTCACGCACCAGCGCACGCAACAATGCCCTCTCATCGGCAACGTATTGTACAAGGCCATTTGGCAACACCTCTTCAGCTTGGCGCTGCCCTCGCGGACCTGCGTCACGCATCAGCACCTTCGCTATGCCGTGTTCACCAGCGCTGTGTAAGCCGATGGAGTGGATCACATCGCCACGCATACTGGTTTCTATGTCAATCGATAACACGCGCAGCGCAGGTGTGACCTCTGCGGGGCGCAATAATACTCCCTCCGGCCCTTTCAATACGGCCACCCCACCGAAAATAAAGCGCTCCATCAAGTATCTATCGACAGGGCGAATATCCTCCTCCAACAAAGCAATACCTTGCTGTTTCAGCTGCTGGATGATCTGCCGCTGCAACCGTAGCGAACCACTATAAAGCGCCACGACATCCTGATGATCTAGCGTTTTCAAGGAGAGGGGTTTTAGTTCCCAGCTTGCACTGGGGATATCGGCAAGACTGTGCTGGGCACGCTCAACGTCCTCCCGATGAAGAAAAAAGACAGCACGTTGTTCAGCAATATCGATCTTCTCGACACGCGGCCCAAGTTTTACCCAAAACGAAAACAGGATACCCCGTGGTGTATCCTGTTGTTGTCTTGAGATGATAAAACCGTCATGTGCTTGCATAGCGTCTCGGTGTTTTAAGGCGCTGCACTGAAGGGGTTCACCACCTCGATTTCGCCAAATGCTGTTAGCACATCGGCTTCGTATTCGGCTTCGAAGAGCAGTTTCAGGTTTGGCCCTGCATCCATCGTGAAGTAGATAGGCACCCCCTGCTCACGCAACTGCCACACCTTTTGCATCGCAGCGAGCGAGTCTGGCTGCCAATAGACCAGCGGTGGCCATGAGGCGATCATCGTCGCGTGCATTGACAGCGCGTTGTGCTCAGCGGTTTCACCGAGCAGCTGAAAGTCTTTATCGGAGATAGCGTTATGCAACCTGCTGATATCGCGCGCAGCTTGCGCCGGCCAAGCTTGATAGAGGCTGGCGGTCTCAAGCGTCCGGGTCATACCACTGCGCGAATCGACTTTCTTTTCGCCCGTCGCCACTTTTACCAACCCTATGCGCAATGTATCCCAGCGTGCTGCCAAGGGACGAGCAAAGCTATCCATGCCATCCTCTTGCTGTCCCATCTCCCACTCAACAAACCCCTGAAATAGCGAACGCGATGCACTACCGCTCCCCATGCGCGCAAAAGCGGAGAGCACATCATCCGACAAATCGAGCGCGAAAAACTGATTAATCGCCAAGCTCAGCGCGGCAAATCCTGAAGCAGATGATGCTAAACCGGCGGCCGTAGGGATATTGTTGCGTGTATCAACTTTTAATGGCATCGCTTGATCACGGCGAAACAGATCAATGAACGCTATTACTTTACGTGCAAAGGGCGTGTCATCCGTAAGCCGTTCACCGTTCAGCCAAACTTGATCAACATCGGCAAGGCTGAGGGTCGTTTGTGTCCCCAGATGCCCCAAAGAGATGGATAAACTTGAATTGACCGGCAAGTTAAGCTCTTTTTCGCGCTTACCCCAGTATTTACAGAGTGCGATGTTGCTCGGTGCAAAACAAGTAACCGGCTCCGACGACGCTGTTAGCAGGCTCGGTAGGTATCGTTCAACGACATCAGCTTTAGTTAACACGTACGGTTCCTTTAGCACTAATGTTGACGGGAATAGACTCAAATGGCACATCTAGGTGGCTATCTTGGCCCAGCGCAATAACACAATCACCCAAGCCCGATCCCGAGATCTTCGCGCCATTAATCAAAGGGGACGAGCGCAACTGATAAACAAGCTGCGCGAGGTTTGCATCGGTAACACCCAAGGCATCCATCAAGCCTTGATAGATATTCATCAGCCGCCCTAATGCTGGCCAGTCTTGCTGCTTGATGGCCGCTTCAGCCTCACAGCAGGTCTTATCCATCAACTGATAGATCTGCTCATACAAAGCAGGATGCTGCTCACTACGCTGCGCTACCACAGTTAACACCTCTGGCGTCGTGGTCTTGTAGCCAACATAAAATAGCGAAATCGGCGGTAAGCCCGGTAGCGGACATACCTCACGAGGCTCCACCGTGTAAGCGATCAAACCGCCATAGATACTGGCGGCCAAGTCAGTACCCGAGCCACGCCCCTGCACCTTGTGCACAACGGCTAATGCTGCAGTAAAAATGGCCTCTGGCGTATCAGGCTGACCGGAGTAAATCGCCAGTGCTTTCACAACTGCCGCTGTGACGGCAGCCGAGGATCCAAGACCGACCGTGTGCGAAAACCCGGCTGTAATCTTAAGCGCAAACCCTGATGGTAATGCAGGCTGAAAATGCGCTATCGCAGCCAAAACAAAACGAATACGCTGATCATCATGCAAAGCGTTAAGCGAGCCGAAATATTCAGCTAAAGCGGAGTCAATGATCACCTGATCATCGTCCAGAGGGGTTAAATCGACACGTATATACTTATCGACCGCACATGCGATGGCACGATGGCCAAAAAGCACTGCGTGCTCGCCCATCACCATGATGCTGCCGGGGGCAGACACACTAATCGTTGAGGTATCGAGCACCAAGTCTATCCTCCTCTAAGGGGCCCCATGAATACTGAGGGAACGGCGCCAAAGCCGACGCAATATCACCCTCTGGCATATAAGCAATCACCAAGCCGCCAAAGCTCCCACGGTGAGCACCCGCGCCACTAATCTTAGCTGCACCACCGGCGGCTTCCAGCGCTTCAATAAGGGCAACTGCACTATCAGGGACGACTTGAATGTGTTTCAGGAGCTGGTGATTCTCTTTTACAAGCTCCAGTACGCTGTGGTGATGGCTTATCTCATCAGCCAGCGCAGCAGTAACCCTAGAAAACTGATCCCACAGAGCATGATCGGTCGCGAAGTGCTGCCTAACAAACTGCACACACTCTCCCGTAGACACCGACGGCTGACCGGTAAAGATCCAGTACCAGCCCGGCCCGATATTCGTATCTAGCCGTTTTACACGCTCCTGTTGAACTTGCACCATGCCACCATAAGTGACAGCCGCCGCATCAATTGCACTGCCTTTGCCGTGTTGCAAACGCTCACAAAAACGCACGAGCTCAAAACGCTGCTCCGCACTTAAGGGCTTATCTAGGAGGTTTTCAAAAAGAACGAGAGTGGCAGCAATAGCGGATGCAGATGATCCCATACCCGCACCGAGCGGCAGCTCTGATTCGCTGGATAAGCGGCCCGGCACTGGCAGGTAACTACTACGCGAGTGCCTTCCAGGAACAACCGGTAGATGGTGCACCAGTGCTGATAGCGTATACATCAGCAGGTCATCCGGTTGCGAAAGAATCTTTTGTATCGGTAGATCGCCCTGCACAAAGGCATCAAAGCGGGTGTCTAGCTTGCTCTTCAACGCACTCAGCGCATGTAATGGGTAGTGAAAGCCAGAAGAGATACCCGAGAACAAAGTACTAATTGAATTGCTCTCGGTTATCGGGGAAAAACTTACGTAGGTATGTTTACGTATCGCAATCGCAATCGCCTGTGCACCATAGACAACGGCGTGCTCCCCACTGAGAATCACTTTTCCTGGAGCACAGGCTTTCATTAGGCAACAACGTATTCGCGTTTATGATTGTCGATCTTCGCTAAACGGAATCGACCTGTTGTCGCCTCGGGTATTTCAACGCACTCACCCTCTTGTGGGTCGGGTGCTGCATAAAGCTTGAGATATTGGTCGTAATCGACCTCCTCGCGCGCGTCCAACATCGCGAGGTGGGCATCTTTAAAGAGGTGCTGTTGATATCCAGCTACAACCTGACCGGCAAAGAACTCTGCCACACAGCCGGATCCATAACTAAACAACCCAATTCGCTGATCAGCCATATCTTGCGCGCTATTTTCAAGCAACGAGGCTAGGCCAATGTACATGGATGCGGTATAGCTATTACCTATCGTTTTGTTGTAACGCAGGGTATCAGCAATCTGCGCCTCTAACTGCTCTGCAGATAGCTCACTTTTGTTGACCTTAGCAAGGTGCTGATGCGCTTTCTGCGCCATACGGCTGAAGGGTAAGTGGTAGCAAAAGTGGGAGAAATCGGCGAATGTCAAAGAGCTCACCGACGTATAATTTTCCCACGCTTTTTTGAGGGCACGCAGATATATCTTGGTCGAGTACTTACCATCCACTAACGCAGTCTTGCGGTAGTTAGGGCGCCAGAAATCCATCACATCTTCCGTGTAGTTACCCACCTCAGGATCTATAGAGAGAACGCGTGGATTGGCCGTCACAAGCATTGCCACAGCACCGCAGCCTTGGGTTGCTTCACCCGGCGTATTTAGCTCATAACGTGCAATATCAGAGGCGATCACTAGCACCTTTTTTTCAGGCTGACGTGCAACGAGTGCACACGCCATCTGCAGAGCCGCCGTGGCGCTATAACATGCCTGCTTAAGCTCAACGGCACGGCAGTTATCAGAAAGCCCTAGTAAGCGGTGAACATAGACCGCTGCAGCTTTCGACTGATCAATACCGGTCTCGGTCGCAAACATTAACGTACTGATCTCTTGTGCCACGTCCCCTTGCACCAGCGGGTATGCTGCATTCGCAGCCATCGTTACCACATCCTCATCATGCGCGGCCATACCCATTTTCTCCTGACCGATACCCTGATAATACTTATCCGGATCGGTGTCTTGGACTTGGGCCAACGTTCTTAGATCGAAGAAGAAGTTCGATGTATAAAAGCTAATTTGATCAATACCAACAGATGACATACTTAGATATGTTCCCCAGACGCCTTCAGAATTAACGATTCATTTCCAAAAAGCGTTGCCACATCGGGCATTCCTAACAAAAACATCGCTGTCGTAAACTCTCGACGGAAACGCTCGATAACAGCGACTACAGCGTCCGCGGAATCCATCGCGGGCGCTAAAAATGGTGCTGCAACCCCGCAAAGAGAAGCGCCCATAATAACAGATTTCGCCATATCAATCCCATCTCTTATACCGCCACTTGCAACAAAGCTGGCTTGAGATCGATAGGGCTTTGCTATCTGCAAAGCCAGCGGAGTAGGGATACCCCAGTCTTGGAAAACCAGACCAAGATCTTCACCTTTATCACCTCTACGGTGATGCTCAATCCGGCTCCAAGAGGTACCGCCTGTACCGGCCAGGTCGAAAAAACTCACCCCGGCGCGCAAACCGGCTTCGATATCAGGAGCAGATAAACCCGAACCAACCTCTTTTAGCAGCACAGGCACACTCAAAGAGCCGGCAACCTCTGTGATCAGGGTTTCCAGATTTGAGAAGTCGGTATCACCTTCTGGCTGAACGGCTTCCTGTAACGGATTAAGGTGCAGGTACAACCCATCACCGCCCAAAAGATCAACAGCCGCTTGGCATTGCTCCAATGAGAACCCGTAATTCAATTGCACCGCACCAACGTTTCCGATCAACAGAGCATCCGGTGCATACTCGCGCAGGTCAAAACTATCTCTTGCTGCCTCATCGGTAAACATCACCCGTTGCGAACCAACAGCCATCGCAACACCTGTACGTTGAGCCGCTTTTGCTAAGTTACGGTTGATTGTCCGAATTAGTTCATGATCGCCACCGGTCATGGAAGAGATCAATAACGGAAAGCTCAAACGCTTGCCGAGAAACGTGCAGCCAGTATCAACCTGATCAAACGCTAAGTTAGGTAACGCTCGATGCGTCAAGCGAATACGATCAAAATGGCGTGCGTCACGCTCGATAGCAGGATCAATATCAAATGCTCGGATATGTTCCAGCTTACGATCATTTGTCGTGTCAGAAGACATTAACGCTCCAGCTTAAGATGCGCTTCCATCAGCTCACCCGGATTTGTTTGGGCTGCCATCAATGATAGCTCTCCGCACAAAACGGTTGCCGCACAAATGGCCGCTAAACGACGAGCGTTATCACCCGGCTCGCGGTCTGCTCGGCATCCTAACTTCTCGAGGTTCTCGGTTACGAAATCGATACCTTTGCCATTGCCGACACTGCCGACGATCAAGTTCGGTAAGGTACACGAGAAATAGAGGTCGCCATCACGAACTTCAGCGTGAACAACACCTTGCGAGCCCTCTATGATATTCGCCGCATCCTGACCTGTAGCTAAATAAAATGCGAGCAACATATTAGCGTAGTGCGCGTTTGCACTGCGCAAACCGCCCGCAATCATGGTTCCGATCAGGTTTTTCTTGATATTAAGATCCACGACTTTTTCTGGCGTCGTGTGCAGACGGCGCTCGCATAGCTCACGTGGAATCGTAATTTCAGCCACGACATATTTTCCGCGACCCAGAATACCATTGACGGCCGTGGCTTTTTTGTCAGAGCAGTAGTTACCCGAGATAGAGGAGTAACGCAGTTGTGGATACTCAGATAAGATCCATGGAATCAGCTTATCCGCTGCATTGGTCACCATGTTGTGCCCAGATGCATCACCTGTCGTAAACTCTAAGCGCAGGTAGATCAGGTTAGCCACAACTTGACTGTTAATTTCAATCAAGTTAGCAAACCGGCTAGACGTAGCCACCACATCATTTAGATCTGCCCGACGCGCCTTAATCGACTCAACGGCCAGCATCGCAGCTGTCGCGTCGTCCGCCTCAAGCAGAATCGAGCGCGTCATACGCTCATCCAGTACCGTTGTACGAATACCCGCTTCAGTAAGCGCAGAGATACGAGCGCCGCGCCCCACAGAGGGCCACAAAGGCGTTTCATAAGTGGCGAGGGGAACAGATAGTTTCTCTTCCAAAACCGGACCCGATATCTTAACAGGGCCGACCCAACGCATCGGAATAGGTGCTTCTAAAATTTTATGTGATTTCATATCATCCAAAAATAGAAAGGGCCGCCTAGCAGCAGCCCTTCTTGTGACTATAGGCCCGCGAATTTTATATTGCGCAGCCTTTAAATTGCAAACGAGACCTTTTGGTCACTGCGGCATTTTACATCGCGTCAGCGATCTTCACGCCCATAACATCAAGTATTTCACCCATACCGTTAAGCAGTCGATACTGAGCGATCAGGTAGTCATACTTGCCACTAATAAACGCGTTTTTCGCAGCGAAGACTTCGTTTTCCGTATCCAATAAGTCCAGCAACGAACGCTGACCGATATTGAACTGCTTCTCGTAAGAGGTACGTGTCGCCGCGCTAGACTCAACGTGTTGCTCCAAAAACGGCAACTGCTTACCTAAAATTTCGTATGCGTTCCAAGATAGCTCGACAGCTTCAACCGTCTGACGATGAGCATTGCTCTGGATCTCAACGGCTTGATCGATCTCCTGCAACGTCTGCTGGATACGTGCTTTATCACTACCACCATTGAACAGGTTATAGCGCATCCGCACCATCGCTGTTAGATCTTCGTTATGACCGTCTACACCATCAATATCATGGTTCCAAGTGCGATCAACCTCAAAGGTTACCGTTGGGAACATTGCACTCTTGGCCGCACGATACTGCGCTTGCGCTTCTTCGATATCACGCTGCGCGACACGCAGCGTCGGATGATTGTCTAAGGCAACCTTTACCGCCTCTTCTGAAGAGCCAGGCAGCCCCGAAATATTTTCTGGCGCTTCTGGCGATGCCGGCGGCATCGAACCCGCAACTTTCAGATAAGTCGCTTTTGCATCCTGAAGATTGTTTTCAGCAGCCAGCAAATTCACCTCAGATAGCGCTAAACGGCCTTGCGCCTGATCAACTGCAGATCTAGCTCCTAAGCCTGATTCAGAGCGACGACGTATCTGATCAAACACTTTGACATGGCTGTAGTAAGATTCATTCGCTTGTTTGTAAAGCTCTTCGCGCTTCAGCACTTCTAGGTAGGCTCGCGCAATCTCGAGCGCTTTCTCTTCAGCGACTTCCTTGACGCGGTAATTCAAGGCGTTTGTCTTTGCCGTAAAACGCGCTACTTCGCTTTTTGTGCGGGAGCCATCAAACAACATTTGACGAATGCTCAACGCCGCTTCACGACGCGTTGTATCAGCGTCACCATCTCCACGGCTATCGGTCGTTGGGTTACGAGTCCACTCGTAACCGATACCCGCCGCGATATCAACGGAAGGTAAATAACCGCCTTTAGCTTGTGCAATCTCTTGCTCAGCAGCTTGCTTTGCATAAAGCGCCGCCTTAACTTCTGGGTGAGCAATAACGGCCTCAGCGACAACTTCAGCCAGAGAACCGGCGCTCACCTGTTGCGCTGCAGCTACCGTAATAGCGAGTGCTAACAATTTGCGTTTCAACATCACTGACATCCCCTTCAGTGCAGACAGGCCGACTTAAACTGCCTGCTTATTAAGCTTCAAGATAAGAGTTAAACGATCTTTCGTTTCTGTTTTTTTTAAGATCGAAGTGACATGTGACTTCACTGTCCGTTCTGTTATGTTCAGCTCTCTCGCAATTTCCTTATTGGAGCATCCAACCAGCAGCAAGTCTAATACACCAGACTCACGCTCAGTTAGCTGATAGTTTTCTTGCGGTGGCTCCACTTCATCAATACCACCACCTTGTTGCTGCAGAAACTGCTTGAGCAGCTTTTGCGTTAGCGCGGGGCCAGCCCAAATATCATTTCGTGCAACGACCGCCAAAACTTCTGCAAAAACGGAAGCGGTCGGATATGCATTCAAGTAGCCACGAAAGCCCTGCCCCAACAAGGATAACCCTTCGCGGTCATTAGGTACATCAGATAACGCTATCCACTTCAAAGCCGGTAAGCGCTGACACAATCCATCAATTTCCGCAGGGGCTACCGAAGAGATGTGAACCAAGCCAATCGCTTCGGTCAGTTCAGCAAGCTCAAGTTTTTTTGAAACCTCAGCTCCCACACTCTCGGCAAAACGGCACCAACGGGCCTCTACTTCATTGTTGTGCACAAGAAAAAATAACTTCATCGCTTACCTTATGCGCCGGGTTAACTTGCTCGTCCCTGTTCTCGCTTGCCCAGCTCAAGCCGACAGACGCTATACAACTGTTGATTAACGTTCCGTTAATGCTGCACTTCTGGCCTTCAATATAGGCTTCAGTAGATAGTCTAGTACGGTTTTTTCACCGGTAAGAATATCAACACTCACGGTCATCCCCGTCATTAGCGGTAACTGCTTCGACTTGCCATCAACGTAAGGTTTTTCAGCCTCTAATCTAACAATATAGTGCGGCTCACCCTCCTCGTCTAACACGGTACTTGGCGAGACAAACACCACGCGCGCGTCGACGCCGCCATAGATGCTAAAGTCATAGGCAGACACTTTAACAACCGCTGGCAACCCGACGGTGACGTTCGCTATGTCTGACGGTTTAAGCTCAGCTTCAATGAGTAAGCGATCTTCCCAAGGAACGATATTCAAGAGCTCATCCCCAGGCTGTACCACGCCCTCTATTGTATTAACCAACAGCTGCTTTACCGTACCTTTGACCGGCGCTTTCACTTCCGTACGGGTGATCCTATCTTGCATACCACCCAGCGCCTCCTGAAGGCGCGCTATCTCGGATGTGGTTTCATTTAGCTCTTGGCGAGCCAAACTCTCGAAACGGAAGGTCGCCTCATCCAGCTTCTTTTGCGTCTCTGCAATCGTTGACTCGATACGCGGCATACTGAGACGAATGTCGCGCAACTCACCCGACAAGTCATTGACCTGACGGCGCAACCGCAGATATTCAACCTCCGATATCACCCCCTCTTTGAACAGCGGTTCGGTGATCTTTAACTCTTTACGCAGCAAACTGTAGCTACCCGATAGCTGCGAACGCTTTGACTTAGCTTGGCGCAGCTCCTGCTTCTTTTGCTCGACTTGTTGATCTAATACGTCAAGATTGGCACGCAGCTCGCTTTTTCTAGCTCTGTATAGTGTTTTCTCCTGATCGAGAATCGAACGATACTCTGCAGGAAAATCATCAGGCGCCGCAAACTCATTGCCCTCTGCTTCAGCTGTTAAACGCGCAGCTTTTGCTACCAGCTCAAACTCTCGCACCTTGTTCTCATTAAACGAGCTGGCAAACCGGGTAGCATCGATCCGTAGCAAGACCTGCCCTTTTTCCACTAAGTCGCCCTCCGCGACCAAGATGTCGGAGATGATCCCGCCTTCTAGATTCTGCACCACTTGCAATTGGCGCGAAGGGACCACTTCACCCGGCCCGCGACTGATCTCATCCAACGGTGCGTTCGCAGCCCATGCTATCGCGATTGCGACAAATAGCACCATCACCCAAAGAAGTAATCGCGCCGCGGCGGGAGTTTGTTCCAGCATCGCCTCGCTCACGCTCGACATATACTTTAAATCCGCTTTATCCACCTGCTTATCCATACCGCTCTCACTTCTTAATATGTAAGCGCCCTTGCTTCAGTGCGTCTAGCACCGCAGCCTTTGGACCATCTGCAACAACATTGCCTGCATCTATAACGATAATGCGATCCACCAGCGAAAGTAGTGACATTTTATGCGTCACCAGAACTAGCGTTTTATCTTTCGCATAATTCGCAAACTGAGCGCGTAAAAACTCTTCAGATGAGTTATCCATTGAGTTAGTTGGCTCATCTAAGATGAGGATATTCGGTGAATGGATCAGCGCCCGAGCGATCGCAATCGCCTGTTTTTGTCCGCCAGAAAGTGCACTTCCGCGCTCGCCAACCGGCATATCAAAACCGCGCGGGTGGCGATTTACAAAATGATCAACACCTGCCAACTCGGCGGCACGCAGCAATACATCATCACTAACCTCCGCAGCCCCCATAACGATATTTTCACGCACAGAGCCATCAAACAGCATAATATCTTGCGGTACATAACCGATGCTGCGCCGCAGATCCACAGGATCGATCTGGTTAATATCGATACCGTCTAAGCGAATACTTCCCTCTGTCGGCCGATAAAGCCCCAGCATCAGCTTCTCGATGGTCGTTTTACCCGACCCGATGCGGCCTATCAGTGCCACTTTCTCACCGGCATTAATGTTGAAGCTCACTTTCTCTAGCGAAACATTATCAGCACCGGGGTAAGCAAACTGAACATTACGAAAAGCGATATTGCCATCCAGTGTGAGGCGGTGAACATACTGCTGGTCGCTTTCACGCTCACTCGGCAGCTGCATGATTTGATCAAGCGCCTCAAGCGCCGTGCGAGATTGATGATAGCTAGCAATCAAGCTTGCTACTTGGGCCATCGGCTGCAGAACTCGCCCAGATAGAATGACACATGCTATCAATGCGCCCATCGATAGCTCCCGCTCTGCGATCAAGTAGACGCCCGTAATCACCAGCGCCACTGAAGATACTTGAGTCACCCAACCGGCAAACGAGGTCACCGATGTTGAGATCATCTTCGCCTGCATACTCCACTTTGCGATGTAGCCAACCGCCTGCTCCCACTGGAGCTGTAAAGTTGACGACGCGCGCTGCGTCTTGACGGTCTCCATCGCGGTTAAAGCTTCAACCAAAATCGCATTCTTTTTCGCTGAAGAGGTGAAAGTACGCTCAATAGCCGCGCGCAAGCGCCCCTTAACCACAAGAGAATAGATAATGATCAACGGCACCCCGACAAGCGGCACAAACACAAGCGGCCCTCCGATCATCCAGATCACCAAGAGGAACAGCACGGCGAAGGGAATATCAATCAGAACGCTATTCGTCGAGGAACTCAGGAATGTCTTGATCGCATCAAATTCTCGCAAGTTATTCGCAAATGCGCCAACAGAGCGCGGCATCGCGCCATACTGCAGCGACATGACCTTCTCAAACAGTAATGATGAGAGCAAGATATCCGTTTTCTTACCGGCGAGTTCAATAAAGTGAGCTCGCAGCATTTTCAGGCCAAAATCAAAAAGAAACACAATGAACACCCCAATGGCGAGTACCCAGAGCGTCTCGATTGCGGCGTTTGGCACCACTCGGTCGTAGACGTTCATCACGAAGAGTGGGTTAGCAAGAACAAAAAGGTTAATTAAAAACGAGGCGATCAAAACATCACGATAGATTCCCGCCGAACGCCGTATTGTGCCCCAGAACCAGTGTCCCTCCTGCTGATCTAGCACTTTGGAAACACGCTCAGTGAAACGATACTCCAGACGAACAAAAATAGCGAAGCCTGTGTAAGCCCGCTCTAGCTCTTCAATCGCCAGTCGATGAGCACCACCACTCTCGGGTTGATAGACCGTCGCTTCACCGCTTGTTAGGTCGAGTTCTTGCAGTACACAAGCGTTGTCACCTTCGAGTAGCAGCACAGCAGGCAAGGTCAATGGCGAGACCTTTTGTAGAGGACGTTGGGTAATACGTGAAGAAAACCCCGCGCGCTTGGCGGCACGAATGAATAGTTTTGGAGTGAGTGCACCGTTTTCAAGCGGCAAACCATCGCGTAAAACATCACCCGTCATTGGGCGGTGGTTCTGATGGGTTAAGTGCACAAGGCACCCTAATAGCGGATCTTGTACTTCTTCCATTTTCTTGACCAAATCCTAATAGAGCCTAACA
The DNA here is from genome assembly GCF_004959845.1 of Neptunomonas sp. XY-337. NCBI lineage: Bacteria > Pseudomonadati > Pseudomonadota > Gammaproteobacteria > Oceanospirillales > Oceanospirillaceae > Neptunomonas > Neptunomonas sp. XY-337. The sequence continues at coordinate 274,671 of NZ_SPLL01000005.1, forward strand.
TACTAGCATCCGTTGTTACCGAGGAGAGCGCTTCAGATGCTTTACGCTATACGCAATGACGAGGGCCGCATTACAGGCCTTACAGAAACAGCCCAAGATGGCGCCGAACCTATTGCACTAAAAAGTCCCGAGGTGCTGGACTTCCTCTCTGGCGGTAATGATGATTTCCAACCGGATGACTACTTAAATAAGTCAGATAATTCCGTTTCGCGTATTTTAGAAGATCTTATCGACCTACTTATCACCAAAGACGTGATTATGTTCACTGAGTTACCTGATGTAGCTCAGCAAAAACTACTCAATCGTAAATTGGCACGCCGTATTCTTAATGATGATGACGCCCCCGAGATTGAGCCAACGTCAATACTCTCAGACGACTCACCTGTGATCTAATTATTCAGTATTATCGGCAGCGTGGCGCACACCTGAATAGGCTTGATAAAGCTTTTGATACCGCTCGCGCTGTTTATCCGAGCATAGGGCAAAGCTCGTTTTAGCCATTTGATGTAAACACTCAACCGAATCCGGTTCGGAGAAGATCGCGCTATCGTGCTTACCACGGTCAATTAGCAACTGAACGGCATCTAGCCGGGCACGCACACTTGCTTCAGGTTGCTTGGCCGCTGAGACCATATTATTAAGCGCCACTTCGTACTTACCCTCTGAATAGGCGGCGCGTCCCTCGTTATGGTATTTCGCCCAGCTCACCTCTTGGGCTTTGCGGGCTAGAAACTTGCGATAGTTCAGCATTTTCGGCTCATGCTCAGTGCCGGACACGCGATCTAATAGTGGTTCGATCCAGAACCACTGTGCCTCAATGGTCATCCGTTCAAACGCATCCACCGCCAGCTGTAACTCTGATGCAACCAGCGCACTATTCCCGGCCTGCTCACGAAAATCAGCCAACACCAGGTGAGAGCGAAATTGCACCTCAACTGCCTCATCAAAGTCACGGACAGTGGCCTCCATGGTACGAATCACTTCAAGCTCTAACACATCTGAGAGCGGCTTACCTTCGTTCGCTGCCAACGTCGACACAACAAACGCACACGAATCATCTGGGTTTTGATAGATCGAGTGGCGGCCATACTCCATTGCCTTACGAAACGCCTCCACAGAGATCACCCACTCACTATTCCATGCAGCGAGATTGCCTAATTCAGAGTGCAATTGAGGCACGGTAGGCTGGAGCATAACGGCCTTACGCATCAGACTTACCGCTTGACCCGCATCACCGCCCATCCACAAACTACGTGCCAACCAAGAGAATGCTTCAACTGAAATATGCTGCTGATCAATGACACCTTGCAACACCTCTGTCGCCGCTGCATGATCACCGAGCCGATAGAGCGCGATACCAAAACCCACCTGCGCCCAGACCACTTTTCTCACCGCAGACAGCGCTGCAAATAGATCACATGCTTCACGGTACTGGCCGGACTCAAGTAAACAAACACCCAGTAAACGCTCTAGATACACTTTGAGCGCAGGATAGGTCTCAATCAGATTGTGACAATGGCTAACCGCCTCTTCCCAACGCCCTTCATCCATCGCCTGATCGAGCCTTGCTGTGGCTTTCTTAACCCGTAACAACTTATCAAGTGTCGCGGCAATTTTTGAACGGCTAAACGGCTTTGAGATATAAGCATTGGGTGCAGTTTCAAGTGATCCCACCAAGATATCCGCCTCGCGGGCATCAACAACGAGCACGAACAACGTACCGAACAAGCGCAAACGTTCAGCATGAGACTCTTGCAACACCTGAAGACCGTTTTTCTCGTCTTTGCCCAGGTCATAGCAAGCTAGAACAACATCGAAAGACTGCTCCCGAAGCGCCGACATGGCCATGTTAACCGACGAGGCAACCTCTACTGTTTGAAAACCCAGCTGCAACAGGATCTCCCGCAGCGCGGCTAGCTCCTCCAGCCGGTAGTCAACGATCAGCGCACTCTTTCTGGCAGATTGATTCGACATATGCTTTTTCTTAGTTACAGCAGTCTCTTACAAATCAGACTATTAGATATTTGGAGTTTATACAAAAAAACCCGCACTAGGCGGGTTTTTCTTTACTTAGATCAAGACTTAATCTTCTAGCAAGTCGCGGCCTTTACTAGCAGCGATACGCATACGCAAGGCATTCAGTTTAATGAAGCCTGCTGCATCTTTCTGATCATAAGAACCCGCATCATCTTCAAATGTTGCGATGCTCTCATCAAACAAGCTATCCGCAGAACGGCGTCCCACTACATCAACAGAACCTTTGTACAGCTTAACGCGCACCTCACCATTCACATTGCGCTGCGAGTAATCGATCAGTTGTTGCATCATTTTACGCTCTTCTGACCACCAGAAGCCGTTATAAATGACTTTGGCATAACGCGGCATCAGCTCATCTTTCAAGTGGGCAGCTTCGCGATCCAGCGTGATCGACTCGATAGCACGATGCGCTTTCAACATGATCGTACCACCCGGTGTTTCGTAGCAGCCACGAGACTTCATACCAACAAAGCGGTTTTCAACAATATCAAGACGGCCAACACCGTTTGCACCGCCCACTTTATTCAGGTACTCAAGAACCGTTGCAGGGCTCATCGCTTCGCCGTTAATAGCAACGATGTCACCCTTCTCGTAAGTTAGCTCAAGGTAAGTCGCTTCATCTGGTGCTTGCTCAGGAGAAACTGACCAACGCCACATATCCTCTTCAGCTTCTGCCCATGGATCTTCCAAAATGCCACCCTCGTAAGAGATGTGCAGCAAGTTCGCATCCATAGAGTAAGGCGACTTCTTCTTGTTCTTCGCGAAGTCCACTTCGATATTGTGGTCTTCACAGTATTGCATCAGTTTTTCACGGGAGTTGAGGTCCCATTCACGCCATGGCGCAATCACGTGAACACCCGGCATCAAAGCGTAAGCGCCAAGTTCGAAACGTACTTGGTCGTTACCTTTACCTGTTGCACCGTGAGAAATAGCATCAGCGCCTGTCTCTTGAGCAATCTCAACTAAACGCTTAGCGATCAGTGGACGCGCAATCGAGGTACCCAGCAGGTATTCACCTTCGTAGATTGTGTTAGCGCGGAACATTGGGAAAACGAAATCACGCACAAACTCTTCGCGCAGATCTTCGATGTAGATCTCTTTAACACCTAGTGCTTCGGCTTTTGCACGCGCCGGCTCAACCTCTTCACCCTGACCCAAGTCAGCAGTAAAGGTTACAACTTCAGCGTTGTATTCATCTTGTAACCAACGAACGATTACCGATGTGTCCAAGCCGCCGGAATAGGCCAATACGACCTTCTTGATTTCGGACATTCTCAAGCTCCAACTTGCGATAACAGCGCGGCTGCACAATCAGTGCAACCAACAGTTTAAAAAATAAGCGCGAAATTATAACAGAATCGACGTAAAAAACAGAGACTCTGTTATAGGTTTAGATTATGCATAGTCAAACAATAGTGGCAGGGCCGCCAAGCTAATCACGCTCCAGACGCACAGTTACACGGCGATTACGTGCTCGATTAGCTTTTGAATTGTTCGCCACAACCGGATAGCGCTCGCCATGGTAACGCGTGGTGAGCATATCTTCGTCAATACCTTGCGTCACGAGGTAACGCGTTACCTCTTCGGCCCGCTGTTTAGACAGATCACGGTTCAACAAACGGCGCCCTGCATTATCTGAATGGCCATCAACATAGATACTGGTCACTTGCTTGTCTGTCTTCACATACTGCGCAATGGTATCAAGACGCTCCTTCGTAGCATCAGACAAGCGCCATTGCGCTGGCGGGAATAGCACTGCAGTACGGGCTACCTGCCGGTAGTTAACCGGTAGTAGGTTATCAACACATGTGATGTAGTCTTTATATGTTCGCTGGAAATTTGCAGACGAGAGCGCAACACGCACATCTTGACCCGTACCGAGCCAGTTCAACATCGTAAAGGTTGGCGACATCCCCTTATACAGAGACGCTAGCATCTGGCTCGCGTAATCAGGTTTGGCTAGAATTTTTCCCGACTGAGCATCCACATCAACTTGGCCAATGACAGCAGGTGCTGTACCCGGCTGCCATGGCGATGCCTCTGCAACCAGTTTTACCCGCCCCTTGTACGCTCCTTTGTGGGTTGGTGAAAGTTCAAAATAAGCACGCTCTCCAGCCTCATGAACAAAAGAGGCTAAGCCAAAGGAGGGCACCACTTGGCGCAACCGACAAAAAAACGGCGACGATTCAAGATCCCATTGAGACTGCTCAATGCTGGCACGAAACGTCACCGCATTCGTATATTGTGCAGCGAGACTCAGAACCAGCACATGGCATACCATTAAAACCCTTATACCCATTCAGATTTAGCCTTCATTCCCTATCTAATGCTTAACCAAGACATTCGGCAGCGAGATGTTTGTTTATACTGGAAGATGACTGTTAGAATGTCGCTTATAAGCACTTATTTCAAGCGGTCATTACTAAGGATTCCCTTTGAGCAATCATCAAATTTCTCAGCTCATGGCTGAGCGCTTCCGCGGTTACTTACCAGTCGTTATTGACGTCGAAACAGCGGGTTTTAATGCACGCACCGATGCCCTTCTCGAAATTGCTGCCGTCACATTGACGATGGATGAAGAGGGATACTTGATGATCGACGAAAGCTTTGAAGCCGAGGTAATGCCTTTTGAAGGCGCTAACTTGGAAGCATCTGCACTCGACTTTACGGGCATTGATCCCTACTCCCCCGACCGCAATGCAATGATCGAAAAAGAGGCGCTTGAGCTGATATTCAAGCCCATTCGCCGCGCGGTAAAGTCCCATGGTTGTAAGCGCGCTATTTTAGTAGGTCACAACGCATCCTTCGATCAGGGTTTTGTTAACGCTGCGGTTGAACGCTGCGACATCAAACGCAATCCGTTCCACCCTTTTTCAAGCTTCGACACCGCTACTTTAGCAGGGCTTGCTTACGGCCAAACGGTCTTAGCGAAAGCGTGCGAAGTGGCAGGCATTCCATTTGACGGCAAAAAAGCGCACTCAGCGCTATATGACACAGAGAAAACCGCCGAATTGTTCTGTGGAATTGTGAATCGCTGGAAAGATCTAGGCGGCTGGGACATGGTACTCGCTCTGCACGACCAAGAGGGTTAACAGCCTTGTTTTGCAGGTACAAAAAAGCCGCGTATAAGCGCGGCTTTTTTATGAGCAAGACGAAATTACAGGTTGTCTGCTTCTTCAGATAGGTACTTAGCAACACCTTCAGGGGATGCAACCATACCTTTGTCACCTTCCTGCCAGCCAGCTGGGCACACTTCACCGTGTTCTTGGTGGAATGCTAGAGCATCAACCATACGCAGCATTTCGTCAACGTTACGGCCTAATGGCAGATCGTTAACAACTTGGTGGCGAACCAGACCGTCTTCGTCGATCAAGAAAGAGCCACGGAATGCAACACCGCCTTCAGACTCAACATCGTAGCCTTGGCAGATTGCGTGTGTCATATCAGCAACCAGCGTGTACTTAACTGGACCGATACCGCCTGCGTCTACAGGCGTGTTACGCCATGCATTGTGAGAGAAGTGAGAATCGATAGAAACACCGATAACTTCTACGTTGCGCTTTTTGAACTCTTCGATACGGTGATCGAAAGCCAATAGCTCAGAAGGACATACAAACGTGAAGTCCAGTGGGTAGAAGAATACAACCGCCTTTTTCCCTTTAATTGCTTCAGACAGTGTGAACGTGTCAACGATTTCGCCGTTCGCCAATACTGCTGGTGCTGTAAAATCAGGAGCCTGTTTACCAACTAGAACGCCCATTTATCTTCTCCGATATCTTCCGTTGTTTTAAGTAGCGTGTCGCCTAAATATTAAACGACACAAAGATCAAATTTGTATTACGCGTCGTCTGCATCTTGCGGCGCAGCAGCTTTTACCATCTGCTCCAGCTCGCCCGTCTCTGCTAACTCACAGATGATGTCGCAGCCACCAACCAATTCACCTTTAATCCAAAGCTGAGGAAACGTTGGCCAGTTTGCGTACTTTGGTAGCTCAGCGCGGATATCCTGATTCTCAAGAATATTCACAAATGCGAAGCGCTCACCACAGTTCATCAACGCTTGTACAGCACGTGAAGAGAAGCCGCACTGCGGAAAACGCGGTGTGCCCTTCATATAAAGAAGGATCTCGTTGTTATCGATTTGTTCTTTAATAGTGTCAACTACGCTGCTCATCTATCTACCTTCTTGTCTCGCTGCTTCACCTAAAAGTTAATGCTGTGGACTCTAACACATAACCAAGTAAATTACTCGGGTACATTTAAAAATCCACGGCAAGAATTAGGCGCATCAAAAAATGTTCTACAACTTTTTATGGTGTTTACCTCATCATATTTCAAGGCCATCATTCATAGGCGGTGCGGAAAGTTGCGAAACCGCATAGCTCACAATAGAATGCTAATACTAGGATGGCAGCTCAAGCTGCCTTTTTGCGTTGTAGGGAGTAAGAAAAAAGATGTCTCAACAGCCACTTATGAACACATACAACCGCCTCTCCGTTAGTTTTGAACGAGGCGAAGGGTCGTGGTTATACGATACCAACGGCAACAAATATCTAGATGCTTTGTCTGGTATCGCAGTGTGCGGCTTGGGGCATGCTCACCCAGCAGTAACGCAAGCCATCTCAGAGCAAGCGGGTAAACTGGTCCATACTTCAAACCTTTACTCGATCCCGTTGCAAGAGCAACTCGGCGCCCGTTTAACGGAACTCTCCGGCTTAGATAAGGTATTTTTTGCCAACTCCGGTGCCGAAGCTAACGAAGCAGCTATCAAAATCGCACGCAAGTTTGGCCATGCCAAAGGCGTCGAGAATCCAGCAATTATCGTTATGGAAGGAGCCTTCCACGGCCGCACCATGGCAACGCTGAGTGCCACAGGCAACAGAGCCGCTCAAGCGGGCTTCGAACCTCTCGTGGCGGGATTTATCCGCGCCCCATTTAACGATGTCGAAGCCGTTAAATCGATTGCTGCAAACAACAAGAATGTTGTGGCGATCTTCGTTGAGCCAATTCAGGGTGAGAGCGGTATCCAGATCCCAGACGCTAACTATCTAGCAGATCTGCGCGATATCTGCGATGAGCAAGACTGGCTTCTAATGCTGGACGAAGTACAAACAGGTAATGGCCGCACCGGGCGTTACTTTGCTTATCAACACACAGTTGTTGTACCAGATGTGGTCACTACAGCCAAAGGCTTGGGTAACGGCTTCCCGATTGGCGCTTGCATCGCCAAAGGCCGCGCAGCAGAAACTTTTGCGCCCGGCTCCCACGGTTCCACATTTGGCGGCACACCGCTGGCTTGTGCAGCCGCATTAGCTGTGACGGAAACGATCGAGAAAGAGAACCTTTGCGCCCGCGCAGAAGCACTCGGTCAACACCTACTAGAAGGTTTCAAAGACCAGCTTGAGGGCATGGATTACATCAAAGAGATTCGTGGCAAAGGCTTAATGCTTGCTATCGAGTTAACTGAGGCAGGCACCGAGCTTGCTGTCCTCGCAAAAGTGAAAGGCATTTTGCTTAACGTGACCGGCGGTGGCCGAGTCATTCGTTTGCTACCACCTTTGACCATGACGGATACAGAAGCCGACCTTCTGATCAATACGCTAACCAAGCTGATAAAGATTTACGCAGCTGACGAGCGTTCTAAACCTAGAAAATAGCACACCATGCTACACGGAGCCGCCCGTCCGGGCGGCGTAGATAGGATTATGAAAACTAGACATTTTTTGACACTCCAGGATTTAACACCTGAAGAGTTTAGGCAGATTATTTCTCGCGCTAGCGAGCTCAAAAAGATGCAACACGAAGGTACGCCTCACAAACTGCTCGAAGGCAAAGTGATGGCGATGATCTTTGAAAAGTCATCCACTCGTACTCGGGTTTCATTTGAAGCAGGTATGGCGCAGCTTGGCGGCCACGCTATGTTTTTGTCCTCAAATGATACTCAGCTAGGCCGCGGCGAGCCGATTGAAGATTCAGCGCGTGTTATCTCAAGCATGGTCGACATCATCATGATCCGTACGTTCGGGCACGATATCGTCGAGAAGTTTGCAGAATACTCAAAAGTACCTGTTATCAACGCTCTCACAGATGAGTATCACCCCTGCCAATTACTGGCTGACATGCAGACCTTTTTTGAGCATCGTGGCGATATCCAAGGGAAAACTGTGACGTGGATTGGCGATGGCAATAACATGTGTAACTCGTATATTAACGCTGCCGCGCTACTGGACTTCACCCTCAACGTGGCATGCCCACAAGGCTATGAGCCAGACAGCGAGTTACTTGCTAAGCACCAAGGCCGTGTCAACGTGATGCGCGACCCCAAAGATGCCGTAGCGGGTTCGCACTTAGTGGTGACCGATGTATTCGCATCGATGGGCCAAGAAGATGAGCAAGAAGCACGTTTGAAGCTCTTTGCCGACTACCAAGTCAACCCTGCACTGATGAGCCTAGCGGACAAAGACGCCTTGTTTATGCACTGTCTGCCAGCCCACCGTGGTGAGGAGATCAGTGAAGAGATGCTAGATACTGAGTGGTCTGTTGTGTTTGATGAAGCGGAGAATCGCCTACATGCACAAAAGGCACTGATGGAGTTTCTGGCGAGCTAAGCTTGCTAAAAAGACTCGCGAAGAACCGCCTTTTCCGTCTACACTGAGAATTAACTCAGACGTAGGCGGACAGGTTTAGGATAGAGGCATGATTGAACTCAGACACCTTAAAACGCTCGCTGCTCTCAGGGATGCAGGCAGTTTGGTTGAAGCTGCAGACAGGGTACACCTGACTCAGTCAGCCCTCTCTCATCAGATCAAGGACTTGGAAGACCGGTTAAATTGTTCACTGTTTATCCGTAAAACCAAACCTATTTGCTTTACCTCAGCGGGCCAACGCTTGCTGACACTAGCAGATGAAGTACTGCCCATGATCCGCAACACCGAGCGTGATATCGCAAGATTAGCGGGCGGTGAGGCTGGGCGTCTGAATATCAGCATTGATTGCCACAGCTGCTTCGACTGGCTAATGCCGACCATTGATCACTTTCGCCAGAACTGGCCTGAAGTGGAGATGGACCTGGCCAGCGGATTCACCTTTCAACCGCTGCCAGCCCTCGCGCGCGGCGACCTCGACTTAGTCATAACCTCCGATCCAGAGAAGCGCACCGGCATCGCTTACATACCGTTATTTAGTTACGAGTCTCTGTTGGCAGTGGGCAAACGTCACCCTTTAGCCACGAAACGCTATATCCAGCCTCAAGACCTAGCAGAAGAGACGGTTATCACCTATCCCGTTGAACAGAATCGTCTTGATCTCTTTACGCGCTTTTTAGATCCTGCAGCGGTGGAACCGGAGTCCATTCGCACCGCAGAGCTGACACTGATGATCCTTCAGTTGGTCGCCAGTGGCCGTGGTGTGGCGGCGCTACCAAACTGGGCACTACATGAGTTCTTGCAACGGGATTACGTTACTGCCAAACCGCTAGGCGAGAAAGGCGTATGGTGTACGCTCTATGCCGCCATTCGCGAAGACCAGCGTAACGCTGAATTTATGGTCGACTTCTTAAGCACTGCGAAAGAGGTCTCATTCAGTACGCTCGCTGGCATTAAATCAGCGTAGAAATCAGGGCGCGCTAGGCGCCTTGATCTGCCTCCCACGCTTCAATCACCTCTTTCGCCGCACGAAACGCCTCTTGAGCCGCTGGCGCACCACAGTATACAAAAGAGTGTAATAGTACTTCTTGAATCTCTTGCGGCGTGCAGCCGTTACGCAACGCGCCACGCACATGGCCCTTTAGTTCGGCTGGCGCTTTGAGCGCTGCTAACATTGCTATCGTCACCAAGCTACGCGTACTGCGTGGCAACCCATCACGCTGCCACGTTGATCCCCATGCATGCTCATTTATCCAAGATTGCACAGGCTCTGTGAGTGGTGTTGTTTGCTCCATGGCGCGGCTAACAAACTCCTCACCCATGACTTCTGTGCGAACACGAAGGCCGTTTTCATAATCTTGCTGTGACATAGTCCCTCTCTTATCAACGAGTACATAAAAACAACGGTGCTTTTCCATTAACAGCTCTTGTTTATCAGTACCGATTCCTTACACTGGTCTCTCATTTAAACCTAAAGACGTAAGATGAGCACCATGACAACCTGGACACCAAGCAGCTGGAGAAGCAAACCCATTGTACAACAACCGGCCTATACCGATCTTGAAAAGGTTCGTGCGGTTGAACAGGAGATGGCTGCACTGCCTCCATTGGTGTTTGCAGGCGAGATTCGTTCTTTACATGACAAACTAGCTCAGGTTTCTCAGGGCGAGGCGTTTTTGCTGCAAGGCGGTGACTGCGCTGAGACGTTTAGCGAGTTTAACGCCAACAAAATCCGCGACACCTTTAAGGTTCTTCTGCAGATGGCCATCGTTATGACCTTCGCTGGCCAAAGCCCCGTGGTGAAAGTCGGCCGCATGGCGGGCCAATTCGCGAAGCCACGCTCATCAGATACTGAAACCAAAGACGGTATTGCGCTGCCAAGCTACCGCGGTGATATCATTAACGACATCGCGTTCACCGCGGATGCCCGCACTCCAGATCCAGAGCGCCTGCTCAAGGCTTACCATCAAGCGGCGTCGACACTCAACCTACTGCGCGCTTTTGCACAAGGTGGTTTCGCGGATCTGCATCAGGTGCATCGCTGGAACCTTGGCTTTGTTGAGAAAAGCCCACTGGGCGAAAAGTACCAGCACCTATCTGATCAAATCAGCCAAACGCTTGAGTTTATGAAAGCATGCGGTATTTCATCGGATAATACGCCGCAAATTTCAGAAACCACGTTATATACCTCTCACGAAGCCCTGCTGCTTGGCTATGAAGAAGCATTGACACGCCAAGACAGCATTTCAAATGACTGGTATGACTGCTCTGCTCACATGCTGTGGATTGGTGACCGTACTCGCCAACCCGACCATGCACACGTTGAGTTCCTGCGGGGTGTGAAAAACCCTATCGGTATCAAAGTGGGCCCAACAACTCGCCCAGAAGACCTTATTCAATTGCTTGATACCCTAAATCCAAACAACTTGCCGGGCCGCATCACACTCATCGTACGTATGGGCGCTCAGAAAATTGCCGACCACTTCCCTGCTCTACTGCGCGCAGTTCAAGCAGAGGGGCGCAACGTTGTGTGGAGTTCAGACCCGATGCACGGCAACACCATCACAGCGTCGAGTGGCTATAAAACACGTAGCGTCGAAGCGATCTTGGCTGAGATTCGTGCTTTCTTTGAGATTCATCGGGCTGAGGGTACCCACGCCGGTGGCGTACACCTAGAGATGACCGGCCACAACGTAACCGAGTGCATTGGTGGTGCATTTAAGATCACCGAAGAGGGGCTAGCGGACCAGTACGACACATTCTGCGATCCACGCCTAAACGGTGAACAAGCGCTTGAGCTTGCATTCCTGATCGCTGAAACGATGAAAGCTGCAAAAGGTAAAGCATGAGTCACCACGACCAACTAAGCGGCGTACTCAGCCAAATAAAAGCGGAGATGCAGGCTAAGAAGCTGTGGCAAGCGACTCCGCCATCTGCTGAAGCGATGGCTAGCCAGCAACCTTTCTGCGTAGACACGTTGACGTTTTGTGAGTGGGTGCAGTGGATTATGCTACCGCGCTTTGAACAGATGCTCGCCGCAGGTATGCCATTACCGAGCAACAGCGATATCTACTCAATGGCAGAAGAGGCACTTAAGCTTGAACCGGTTGAAACCAGCCGTTTGGCGAAACTTTTTTTAGATCTCGATAACTGTCTACGCACGCCCCACTAAACCGTATCAACTCAAAAGGCCGCGTTAAATATGCGGCCTTTTTTATTCTGGCAACTCAAGCAGCACCGCTGCTTGCTGGCTCATCAAGTGTAATGCGGCTTGCCCGTCGCGCCAGCTTTGCCCGACGAATCGCATCGTAGCTAAACACCACAAAGCCGATCCATACCAAAACAAAGGTTGTGAGCCGCTCCTGATCGATAACCTCACCAAATACGAAGACAGCCAACATAAAGTAAAGTGTGGGCTCGATATACTGTAAGATGGCAATCGTCGAGAGGTTCTTCAGCCGGGCAACGCCAAAGGCAAACAATCCGAGCGGCAGTATCGTCATCGGAGCCGTTAACATCAGTAAAATCTGTGTATCAAGCTCGCTCTGCTCCCAATGCGTCTGACCGGCGTTGCCGATAAGATAGAACACCGCAAACGGCACCATGAGCAAGGACTCAGCCGCAAGCCCATTAAGTGTATCGATACGGACCTGTTTTTTGATGATGCCATAACCACCAAAAGCCACTGCGATACCGACCGTTAACCAAGGGAAGCTCGCAAGGTTCAAACAGGCGTAGAGAAAGCCACCTGCACAGAACAATAAAGCCACTAGCTGCAGCCGTGTTAGTGTTTCTTTCAGGTAGAAAACACCCACTAAGATACTCACCAGCGGGGTAAGAAAAAACGCCAAGCTCACCATCAAAACTTGGCCATTAGTGGCACCCCATGTGTTCAAATACCAACTGGTCGATATACAGGCAGTCGATACAAACAGCCATGCGAAGGAGCGTGGCTCCATTAGCAGCCGAAAAACACGCAGCGGTGTTGATGTTATCCACAGCAGCAGCGCCATCAGCGGTACCGACCACAACACGCGAAATGCGAAGATCTCCATCGCATCAACGCCTTTCAAATGCTGGTAGAACAGTGGGATCAAGCCCCAAACAACATAAGCGCACGTTGTCCAAGCCAATCCACCTTGGAGAAGATGAGATAGATTCATGAGCGAAAACTAGGAAAATGGTCGTAGTTAAAACAGGAACGCGCATTATCCCGATCGCTTCGAGCAGGTCAATTCAGTTTATCTAAAATAGATATAAGAACAGATTATATTGTCGAATGAGGTGATTTCACCGAAGAGGTCAAAGAGGGAGGAATTGGCAGGCGAGTACGCTTACCCACCTGCCAGAGGAGTATTACTGTAAGCCCGCTAGTACAATCTCATTGTAGCTAACAACACCCACCACTTGGCCCTGCTCGATAACCGGCGCAGTCGATAAGCCGAAGTTATCAAACAGACGCGCGCAGTAGCGCACATCCATGCGCGGCTCGACGCTGATCACCGGTTTCGCCATCACTTCATACACGTTCACACGCCCTGGTGAACGGTCTTTAGCGAGCACCTCTTTCGCAATATCAGATAGCAAAACTAAACCAAACTCGTCATCCGCATCTCGTTTTTTCACGATTAACAAAGAGGCCTTCTCCTCTTTGAAGATACGCAACGCATCTTTTACCGACATCAGCCCGTCAACCATGGCGTAGTCTTGCATCATGACATCCGCAACGCGCACCAGATTACGCTCTGTACTCATATTTCGTCCTCCACAAAGGCCGTCAGTTTCTCTATTTGATGCCCAACACCTACCGCATCTTCGACATCGATCTGTATTGCCACGCCTTGCCCCGGTTCTTCATCAAACTTAGCTGCGGCGCTAATCGTCTCGAGGATCTTGCGGCTTAAATGCTCCTCAACAATAAATAGCAGTACATCACGCTGCGTCTCTAGCGAAAGACCAAAAAACGTCTTGGCTCGATTAACACCCTCACCGCGGGCATTATTGATTATCGTCGCCCCTGTCGCACCCGCGTCTCGTGCCGCCTTCATGACAAGATCTGTCTTGCTATCCTCTACAAATACAACCAGTAGCTTAAAGTGCATTATTCACTCCCTCGTTTTCAGCCAACACGCGTTTCTGTTTCTCGCGGGCAGCTAAGTATTCTGTAATCTGCGCGTATCCCATCACCGATATCATGGGGAATAAGCTTGCAAAGGCGATAAGGCCAAAACCGTCAATTAACGCACTGCGCCCCGGTACTGTTTCCGCTAGGCCAAGGCCTAACGCAGCCACTAATGGAACGGTAACTGTGGAGGTGGTCACGCCACCTGAGTCATATGCCAACGGCACGATGAGCTTAGGCGCAAACGTAGTTTGGATCACCACAACGATATAGCCGGCGATAATGAACCAATGGATGGGGTACCCCGTCACAATGCGCCATGTTCCTAATGCGATGCCGACAGCCACACCCAGTGCCACGGCTAATCGCAGCCCCCAGACACCGATCGCACCACCGGATACTTCATTTGCCTTAATCGCCACCGCAATTAACGAAGGCTCTGCAATGGTCGTACTCGCACCAATCGCAAAGGCGAATAAAAAGACCCAGTAATAATCGCTCCAATGCAGTGCAGTAGATTGATCTAAACTCCCGGACCACTCACGAATGAACTCTGGATTGGTCAACTGCTCAGCCATCAAGCGCCCTATCGGAAATAGTGCTTTTTCAAGCCCAAGTAGAAAGAGCGTTAGGCCTATCAACACATAAGCAAAACCAATTAGGACTTTGCTAAACCTTGGAATCTGTCGGCGAATAACAAGCAGCTGGAAACCAAAGATGATCACAACAATCGGCAAAACATCCTGAATCGTAGCGAAGAAGACGCTAAAAAAGTCACTCAGTAGCTGGTTCATGAAATCACCATTCCATAGCCCATCACAAAGATCATCGGCGTCAGTGACGCGAATGCTATCAGCCCAAATCCATCCACCATGGGGTTACGCCCTTTAATAGAGGAAGCCAGCCCGACACCCAGCGCAGTTACCAAGGGCACAGTAATCGTTGAGGTTGTAACACCGCCTGAGTCATATGCAATACCGATAATTTCGCGTGGCGCTAACGTCGTCATCAATACCACTAACACGTAACCACCAATAATCATGTACTGGATCGACCAACCTTTGAGAATCCGTAATACACCTAGCACGATGGCTAAGCCTACAGAAACGGCTACGGTTAGCCGCAGACCCGTCGCATAATCCGCTTGCGCCTGCTCGGTGGTTTCAATCATGCCGCCCTGCGCCGCGATACGTGCAGCTTCAGCAGCTACGGCGATGAGCGCAGGCTCTGCTACGGTCGTGCCAAAGCCCAGAGCAAACGCAAATGTCAGCAACCAAAAGACGCTCCCTTTGCGCGCAAAAGCCTGCGCCATGGATTCTCCAATGGGAAACAGCCCGAGTTCTAGGCCATAGATGAAAAAGGTTAACCCGAGTGTGACACAAGCAAGGCCTACAATAAGATTGGCGAAGTCGGGAATAGGTTGTTGCAGGACCGCAATCTGAAAGAAACCGATCACCACAACAATAGGAGCCAAGTCACGTAAGCTACCTAAAAGTGAGTGAAAAAGCGCTATCATTCGTCTCCGTTGAAATATATCTAAGCAATTGATTCTTCGATAAGTTTAGTTCACATTGCAACGATACACTCAGCTTCGTGCTGCTAGTTCACATCGGCTTGATCCAAATCACATTCCACCTGTCATGTTTTTGCAATAAACCCGACTCAAGAAGCACTGAAGCAACCTACTAATACTGGTAAACTTAGCGTCTTTGTCTGGTTTAACTTTCTTGCTGAGGTATCGATGACGCAACTTTCCAGTATCAGTGAACTGCTCCAACAAAGTGGTGCTCAATTTCGAATCTTTGATATGGGACGACGTATCAGCAAGCTGACCACTGACCAGTTCGATAAGTTCGAGCAAGGCCTTATCCCCTACCCAACACCCTATTTACACCATGCTTGGCTCGCACTCATGTTGTGGAACCCAAAGCATAAGCAGCAAAATGTGGTTTGGTTTCTGAAGTTCCCACTGGATGAGCAGGGCTTTCTTGTACAAGCGGTACGTGATGATTTCTTGGGTCGTTTAATGCAGAACATCCAGCAAATGCTGGATAACAACGCGATCTCCGAAGCTAACGATGCACTCAAGGACAACCCCTTCTCCTTCACGCCCGATCAAGAGAAGATGGCGATGTTTCATGCCGTCGCCGCACACATTACACAGCAGCCTGCGAGCCAGTTTTTAGCGGGTGCAAAAGCGTATTTCAGTGGTGATTTAGGCTGGGATCAGTGGTCAGGCGTGGGTTACCAAGGCATTGCTGATCTGGTCGCTGACCTAGAATCACAGCAGCACTATCTGCTTAACGCAATACCAAACATACCTAGCGAACCTTTGGTTGCGCTAGCCACCTGTTTGGAGCACTCCAAGCCTGACCATAAGATCGCTGAAGCGCTGCTCGCCCGGCTTAAAAAAGCAATCGCTGAACCCGAGCAAGCGAGCTTAGTCGCGGCGCTACTCAGGGGTCTATCCAACACTCATAGCGATACGCTGCGCTCTGAAGCCCTGCAGCTGACTTTAAACTCCCAATATCAAGGAAGTGCAGAGGTGATGGCCGCTATCGCAACACGCTGCAACGAGTCACTACAGCACCCCGAACTACTACATCTATATCTTGAGCGGCTCGCCGTTTCGGAAGCAGGACAAGCAGGATTTTCACGCATTCTCGCTGACCTGATGTTTATTCCGGTCATGCGTATTTTGGTACTGCAACAGTTCCGTAATGAAAACCGCAGCGAAGCACTTAGCAAGGCGGTTGGCGCCATGTTCGGAAAGAAATTCAGCTAACACGACTTAAAAGCAAAAAGGCACCGTGTCACGGTGCCTTTTTTACGCTTACCACTCTAATCGGGCAGCTTAACACTTAACCCTAACTCGTCTGCCTTTTGCTGTGATTTATGACGGTAATTTGCCCGCGATCTTGAGCCCTCGGGCTTCGTGAGATAGTAAAGCAGCGACGCCGCTACCTCTTGCGAGATATTGTTGCTATCACCAAATGCTTTAACAACATCACATACCGTTAGCTCGCGCTTATCTTCTAACGCACGCGCGGAAGGTTTTTCAAGCGGCTCACCACTGTGAAAACGGCGCTTAACCATGTCGTAATGGTAACGGAATACCGGAAACACCTCGCGCTCTTCCTGCGTACGCAATCGAAACCACTCGGTTTCTTTGCCGGCATGGTAGACCACAGGGTGCGACCAGTTCGCTGTCGTGGGCTGGCCCGCATATCGGCACGCCTCAACATAGGCGTCCCAAACCGTTGGCACACCATCGCCGCCATCCAACTGGTCGATAATGGCCAGAAATTCTGAGATCGACGGCATCCATGCCAAGGTTTCTTTACAGCGGTCAACCGCAGCAACGAGCTGCGCTTCGCTAAACCCTGATAACGAGAGGGCCCATTCTCGTTTGGCTATCCGAATCTCATCTTCTGTTTCAAAGCAGCTCTTAAACTTGTGGCCGTAGATCGCCATAAACCTTGCGAAGATCATATTGACCATCGCCTTGGTTTCAACACCAATTTGGCGCCCCGAGCCAGATGGCTGGCCTGAGTTACCAGTCGGTGTCTTTGATATCCATGATGGCTGCTGTAACCCGTTTGCGTTTCTCGCGAGTATCTCTGCGGGGGTTTTCATGCTTATTACCTGAATATCCTGAGTTATCTTTTTGCTGCTCACGAGCATCACGGCTCTGCTTCTGAACCCACTCGCGCTTCACCCATGCTAAGAACTTCTGATCCCAGTTGCTCTCGCGCCGGTCTTTATCGATATAGTAAAGGGTGAACTCATCGATACAACCTTCAACAAACTCTGCAGGAATTTGGTGACGAGGTAACATCGAAAAAAACATCTCCGATGGCCGCCAATTTAGCTCCATCTTATGTAGCTGCTGGTTACGCTCCTCGTGGCGATCAAAGAGCTGCTGTAACTCGTCCTTTTGTCGATTCCAACCAAGGCTGCCACCAAATGCTGGCGCGGGCCCCCGTTCACGCATATTGTTCCGGGAAGGCAAGGGCCTAGGCGGTGGTGGCGGGAGCACATCCACAACAGGAAGTGTATCAAGCGCTTCACGAGGAGGTTCGTTGGGCTCAGCAGGGGGAGCTGACTCAGAAAAATCCGCCAGCGTCACCGAACCATTACTGTGCAATGTAATGCTCAAAGCGCGCTTATCAACCAACAGCGCGACCAACTCGTGAACACGCTGAGGCTCCCAGTAAGCAGTGAGCTGCTGCCACTGAGTGGCGGGTAAAACCTGTACACGAGCGCCTAAGCGGTCTGAGCGCTTAGTACTCAGCGCCTCGTAGCAAAGACTGAACAGTAAAGCCCCTTCAACACCTAATAATTGAATATGCGAGGGGTAGAGCAAGTGGGGCTTTTCTGGAATAACTATCGACATACACCTACCAAAAGGCCATTAACAACAGCGGCCTCTCCCTAGCTGCTGCCTAAGCATCAGATATGTTGAGCAAACTCTTCAACAGCACGCAGCACATCGCGACGGCTGATCTGCCCAACTAACTTACCATCATTAATCACCGGCATCCTGCGACGGCCTTTATCAATGAATAGTTTTGCGACTTCAACGATATTGGCATCATGCGCCACCGTTTCAACGTCAGTTGTCATACAATCTTTAACCTGACCACCAACCTCTTCTTCATGATAGGTGAGCGTCAGAATAGCACGCAGGCAGTCAACTTCAGACAGCAAGCCAACCAGCACGCCGTGCTGATCGGTTACCGGCGCTCCTGAGATACGATGCTCCAGCAACAGATTGATCGCTTCAAAGAGATCTGTTTCTGGGCGAAAAGTTACCAGACCTGTCGCCATATAATCTTGAACTTTTACGGACTTAAGCATGAATACTCTCCATCTTAGCGGGTGGAGTGATCACACTACGATGCGATCAGTAGCCCCACCTTTTCCATATTAGATCAATATTATTTTCGCTGATACCGGATCTTAGTTAAAGACCACTGTTTTATTGCCGTGCACGAGAATACGGTCTTCTAGGTGCCAACGCAGACCACGTGACAACACATTTTTCTCGACATCACGGCCAAGGCGAACCATCTCTTCGGGGAGATCACGGTGGCTAATACGAATCACATCCTGATCGATAATCGGCCCGGCATCGAGATCTTCCGTCACATAGTGGCAGGTTGCTCCGATAAGCTTCACGCCCCGCTCATGCGCCTGATGGTAAGGCTTGGCGCCCGCAAAAGACGGCAAGAAGCTATGGTGGATGTTAATCACACGGCGTGCATAAGCTTCACATACATCTGCAGGTAAAATCTGCATGTAACGAGCCAATACGATCACATCCGCTTGATAGTTCTCGATCAACTCACTGACTTTATCAAAATGCGGTTGCTTATTCTCTTTGTCCACCGGAACATGGTGGTAAGGAATGTCATGCCACTCCACCATTTTGCGCAGGTCATCATGGTTAGAGATGACACATACGATCTCACAATCGAGTTCTTTGTCGTGATAGCGGTGCAAAAGATCCGCCAAACAATGGGATTCTTTACTCGCCATCAGAACAACGCGGCGCGGTTGCGCTGAGTCTGAGATATGCCAGTCCATGTTAAATGACTGCGCTATCGGATCGAACGCTTCGCGCAGGGCATCGATATCAAACGGTAACGATGCTGCGCCAATTTCCACACGCATGAAAAACCAACCTGTCGTTGGATCAGAGTGCTGGTTGGCATCCTTAATTGAGCCGCCGTGACTGGAAATAAAGTTACTAACCATTGCGACAATACCCACACGATCCGGGCACGATAACACCAGTCGAAAGCGACGTTCCATTTTCTTATCCACTCTTAGTCAAACTTGGACGTTTTGCTATGCGATCAGCAAAACTCAAAGCGCAACATCATAACAGCAAAAACCCTTATAACACAGGCTTTAAGCGTCGCGGCCATCAGTGACACAACCTTCCGAAGCCGCATGATATGATGGCAATATGGAAAAACCTGAACTGATCTGCGGCCCTGACCTTTCGCTCTATTTATGGCGTGACTTTTTAAACGCTGATGAGCAACAGAATCTCTTACATAGCTTACGCCACGACATTGAGTGGCGTATTGATAAGATCAACCTGTTTGGCAAAGAGCACTTTATTCCCAGACGCCAAGCCTTCATTGGCGACCATGGTCTTAGCTATCGCTACTCAAAGCTAACGCTCAATGCTGCCGCATGGCCGCCCCCTCTAGATAGGCTGCGTAATACCGTCAGTCGGCGATGCGACACACCTTTCAACTGTGCACTGCTCAATCACTATCGCGATGGCCAAGATAAGATGGGATGGCACAGTGATGACGAGCCCGAACTCGGCCAAAACCCTGTGATTGCATCAATCAGCCTCGGCGAGGCTCGGCGCTTTGTTTTACGCCACAAAACGATGAAGGACTGCGAAAAAGTGGACCTAACCCTGACCAGCGGTTCACTGCTATTGATGGCAGGAACAACGCAGCACTTTTGGCAACACTCTGTTCCCGCCTCAAAAAGAGTGCACCAAGAGCGCTACAATTTAACATTTCGCTATATTCGATAAAGGAATTGCAATGAACGCTACCATCGACCTACTCAATGCTCACCGTTCTATTCGCGCTTTTACTGATCAACCGATCGAAACATCCGACCTGCACACGCTCATCCAGGCAGGCCAAGCAGCCGCGACATCGAGCTTTATCCAGGCGTGTACGGTTATCAATGTCACTGATGCTGAGAAACGCCAAGCATTAGCACAGTTCGCCGGTAACCAAGCTTATGTGGCTGCAGCTCCTGTATTTTTGGTGTTCTGCGCGGATATGAAGCGCCATCAACTGGCTTGTCAGATGCATGATGCTCCGATGCAAAGCGGCTTTACCGAGCAGTTCATCACCGCCACAACAGACTGTGCACTCTTCGCACAAAACGTTATCGTCGCTGCCGAATCGCTTGAGATGGGCGGTGTTTACATCGGCGGCCTGCGCAACAATATCGCTGCGGTCAGTGAGCTATTGGAGCTTCCTGAGCTAGTTTATCCGGTATTTGGTATGTGCTTGGGTTACCCCGATCAAAACCCAGAGGTTAAGCCTCGTCTCCCCCTCCCTGTCGTGCTCAAAACAGACCGTTACACCGATACTGACGATCAAGCTCACTTAGCTGAGTATGACGAGGTGATTCGGGAGTACTACAAAACCCGAACCGGTGGCCAAAAAGATATGAGTTGGACTGAGCAAATCTCAGGCATGCTTGTAAAAGAGGCTCGCCCGCATATGCTGCCGTTCCTGAAAGAGAAGGGGTATCTTCTTAAGTAGCCTTTGCTCGGCCATAAAATGTCTATACTCTAACTCAGTAACCACAAATTTTATGGGACAACATGGAAGTAACCGAGGATCAGGTACCATCATGGCTACCGGAACCGTCGCGCAGTAGCGATAGTCAACCCAATGTGCAGGAGCTCAATAGGCTCCTGCAATTGCAGCGCGACCAATTGGGAAATATCACCCAAAACCTGCCCATAAAAACGATACTTCACAGTATCTGTCAGGATATCGAAGCATTGATCGCTGGGAGCTACTGTTATGTGATGCTGCTACACCCAGTTACAGGCCAACTGAACCTGAAGTGTGCGCCGAGCATAGACAGCTCACATCGAGAGCTTTTTCGAAGAGTCGTACCGGGGCCTAAGTCGCGAGCTTGTGGCACCGCCGTCTTCGCCGATCAACCAGTGTTTTGTTCGCACCTTAGAACGGATCCTAGATGGAAAGACTCATTAGCTATTGCTGATACTCTGGCCGTCGAATCCGCTTGGGCTTACCCACTACATGATGCGAATCAGCACCCCTCTGGCGCGATTGGTATTCTCTTTGAGACGTCAAAACAACCGTCACCGATAGAAGCGCGTACGCTAGAAACAGCCGCATATCTGTGCAGCATCGCACTGAACCAGCATATTAGCTCCCGAGATCTGAAAGCATCAGAACAACGCTTTTCTCATGTTGCGGCATCGATACCAGGAGTTGTCCTGCAAGCGGAGTTTACCCCCAAAGGTTTGCCCTACTTCTCGTTTGTTAGTTCGGGAATAGAGGCGTTATGCGGCGTGACCTCAGATGAAGCCTACCGCAACTTTAATAGTGTCTGGAAACGTGTTCCCCACGAGGATCAGCAGCGTATCTTTAAGCACTTGGAGAACCCAGCATCTGCACCTTGGTCTGTGGAGTGCCGTGTTACCGATGGGAATGATCAACTTAAATGGGTCCATCTTGCTGCAACACCTGAGTGGCGCCAAGACGGTAAATTACACTCCCTCAATTGCATTCTGCTAGATATCTCTAGAGAGAAAGAAGCACATGCTCAGCTCGAACTTGCTGGGATCGCCTTCCAGTCGACAACTGAGGGGATCGTGGTTACAGACCATCTATGTCAAATCGTGGATGCCAATCGCGCCTTTTGCGAAATGACAGGCTACAGCCGTGCCGAGTTATTAAGAGAAACGCCGCACCTGCTAAGCAGTAACACCGCCTCAAAGCAGCAAATCGATGCTATCTTCGAGCACGCACGCAGCGTCGGCCATTGGCAGGGAGAGGTCTGGCATCGCCGCAAAAGTGGCGCTAGCTACCCCCAGTGGATGAACATCAACGCAGTCTATAATGCGCAACAAGCAGTGACTCATTTTGTTATTGTTGCGGCGGATGTAACAGATATCAAAGAATCGGAGGCGAAACTCCGGCACCTCACACACCATGACGCGTTAACCGACCTCCCTAACCGCAAGCTCTTTAAAAAGCTCGTCGATCACGTTATTGATACGGCATCTGATGCGCAACACTGCGCTGTGCTAATGATCGATCTCGACCGCTTTAAACATGTCAACGAGACAATGGGCCACCAAGAGGGCGACCAACTGCTGATCCAAGTCGCGAGGCGGCTGCAAGAAACTCTCGATGAAACAGCCATTCTCGCCCGCATTGGCGGCGATGAGTTTGCGATATTTGTAGAGCAGTGTGCTCACTTCGGTGCCGCCGAAAAGATCGCAATGCAAGTCGTT
The DNA here is from genome assembly GCF_004959845.1 of Neptunomonas sp. XY-337. Lineage (NCBI taxonomy): Bacteria > Pseudomonadati > Pseudomonadota > Gammaproteobacteria > Oceanospirillales > Oceanospirillaceae > Neptunomonas > Neptunomonas sp. XY-337. Next base: position 297,519 of record NZ_SPLL01000005.1, read on the forward strand.
GATGCAATGGAGTGTACGTTTGAGCTTGGCGGACGTAGCTTCTTTACCACGGCAAGCCTCGGTATATCCCTCTTCCCCGAGCATGGTTTTGATAGCGAAACACTGATAAAGAATGCCGATACCGCTCTGCATCAGGCCAAATCCGGGGGGCGTAACAAATACGCATGCTACCAACCAGAGCAAACTGAGCGCATAGAGCAATGGGTTCGGCTAGAACCTGCGCTGCGTAACGCGCTTGAGAGTGAACAGTTCGAGGTGTACTACCAGCCGCAAATCGATGCGTTAACCGGCAAAATATCAGGCGCTGAAGCGCTATTACGCTGGAATCACCCCACAGAAGGACTGATCTCTCCGGGCCAGTTTATTCCTATCCTAGAGGAGATAGGACTCATGACACGCGTGGGAAACTGGGTGCTCGAGCAAGCCGTTAAGCAGGCTCTTGTATGGCGTCAGTCAGGATTTCCTAACTTCCGTATCGCGGTTAATATCGCGGGGCCTCAAATCTTGAGCGGCGGGTTGGTAGAGCTCGTCGAGAGACTCCTAAAAGATTCACACCTAACCCGTGACCTTCTCGAATTAGAGATTGTCGAGACCATGGTGATGCAACATGCTAACGCAGCCCAGCCCGTTCTGCAGAGGCTCCGTGAACTTGGCGTGCGGATAGCTCTTGATGACTTTGGCACTGGTTACTCCTCACTAAGCTACCTGAAAATGCTGCCTGTGCAAAAGGTCAAAATTGATCAGTCTCTCGTTAGAGATATACCCGAAGACCCAAACGATGAAGCAATTGCTCGCGCAGTCATCGCACTGAGTCACAGCCTCAACCTCAGTGTATGTGCTGAAGGGGTTGAGACCTATGAGCAACAAGCGTTTTTACGCCGGGAAAACTGCGATCAGTTACAAGGCTATTTAATCAGCCGCCCTATGTCAGTGGCTCAAATGAATCTTTGGCTACAGCAGCAAATCAGCATCGCGTTATAGCGTATCGAGCAGGCTATTAACCCAAGGGATGATGAGCTCTTCTGGATCAGAGACCTCGGTGGCGTCGATCACCAAACGTTCAATGGCCGGCTTCATCTGCATGTCATGGAGTAACTCCTCAAGTTGTAGCGGAGCTTCGATAAAGGTCTCATACGAGCTATCTCCAAATGCAACCATCGCATAGCGCTGCCCTTCGCACTGGGGCAGCGTATCTTTCAGCTCGCAAAACAGAGGCATTAAGTTGCTGGGTATTTCACCCATGCCGATCGTGGCACACGTAACCACCAAGCAATCAACGGCTGAACCGGCTACCGACTCGGCAGTTGGGCTATGCAAACACTTAGCATCATGCCCAAGCGCGGTAAGCTCGTCGCAAATATCTAAAGCAGCCGTTTTCGCACTGCCATACGTTGACCCGTAAATCACTGTAAAAGTGGCCATTTCATTCTTCCTCAATAACTGAGTTGCCGTTATAGCAAGAGAGGCTTAGTTGCGAAACCCTTGATGCAATCTAAACTGAAGCTAGTGCTGGATTAACATAGGATCAGACTTATGGCACATACACCTCTCGCAAAACTGCTCGAGCAATGGGAAGAACAAGCGGCCACTAAAGAGGATCAACAAGCGTTAACATGTACCATTAATACCGCCGATCATATTCGCTTGAAGGCGCTCGCAAGCACCTACAACTTATCTCTCGATGAAGTTGTTACCGCTCTGCTCCACACCTCACTCAACGAAATAGAACAACAAATGCCTTATGTGCCTGGCCCCCATGTTATTAGAGTGGAAGATGGAGAGAATATTTATGAGGATATTGGCCCAATGCCGCGCTACTTAGCCGCGCAAAAGTCACTCAACAAATAATAAACCGTATCCTTTTAGGAACAAACAAACATTAAATCGAGCTCACTGGAGCTTACCCCTTAAGCAAATTAAAACATTCGTTTAAATTTGCTTAAGGAACACTACCCGTGGCCGTAAAGCCTACTAACTTAGACATCGCCAAAGCCGCCTTTAAATAGCGTAGCTACCCGAGTTCTGGCTGTCGCAATAATGCGTAATTACCGCTAGAATAATCCAAATTTGTTTTGTAACGGACGCAAAAACACTATGAGTTCTTTTTTTAGGACAGTTAACCGCAAAGCCCTCTCCTACTCACTCACTACCGCTCTTTTAGCAGCAATGAGCACCCCGCTCCACGCAGAGCAGGAGTTTTGGGAGTACGAGATGCAACCTGGCGATAACGTCTGGAAGATTGCTCATGAAATGCTAACGGATTGGCGCGCTTGGAAAGAGATCACGCAGCTAAACAATGTAAGTAACGACCGTTTAATGGCAGCTGGTACAACACTGCGCATTCCACGCTCTTTAGTGAAAACGCGCAACGCAGAAGTCGACTTACTCACCGTTTCCGGTGAGGTCCAGATCCAGCGCAATGGAAGTAGCACGCGTGAAGCTCTAACGGATTCACTCACACTGGCCGAGGGCGATCGCCTATTGACGAGTGCAAACTCCAGTGCACTCATTGAGTTTGAGGACAAGTCCAAAGTTTTGCTGACGCCAGATAGCGAGCTGGTGATCAAGCGTTCCTCCGTTATTGGCGCGCAACGCAAAGTTATCGATATCAATGTTGAGCTGGAAGAGGGCGAAGCAGAGATTCGAGCAAACCCGAACAAAACAGATAACTCTCGTTTTATTATCGAAACACCATCCGCTTTCGCTACCACGCGAGGTACCGTGTATCGAGTGCGTGCCGACGGTGACGAAACCGCAGCCGAGGTTACCCAAGGAAAGATCGAAGTCGGTAACGCCGTTGGTTCGCGTTATATTCCTCAGTCGTATGGTGTGATCACCCAGAAAGATACACCGATTCAACCGCCGAAAAAGCTTCTCGACGCGCCTCAACTACCTGCGCTGGGTACGGTTCGTTATCTGCCTGCAAAGCTGCAGTGGGACAAAATCAACGGAGCTGTTGCTTACCGTTCGCAAGTATCTGAGGGCGAAACGTTTGACAGCCTAGTACTGGACTCTATTGGGCCTGCAAACAAGGCTAACCTGCCTGTCGCGCTAGCAGACGGCGTATACTGGCTGCGCGTAAGGGGCGCAGACTCCGAAGGGTTGCAGGGCAACGAGAGCATCGCACAATTTACTATTGATGCTCGCCCATTTCCGCCAGTGATCCAAAAACCTCGCACTAAGGATAAGCTTTATTCTGGCCCAGTAGATTTTGTCTGGACGGAGCCTGAAGATGCTGACAGCTATCGCTTCGAGTTAGCAGCCGATGAAGCCTTTACAAAGATCGTTACAACCACGACGGTGTCTGATACTTCACTGACACTTGAGCAAGTTCAAGAAGGCAATTACTTCTGGCGCGTTACCAGCATTACAGATGAGGGTAAAGTAGGCCCGGCCGGTTACAGCACAGCGATCAATGTAAAGCCTGTACCAAAAACACCCGAGCTAGCAGAGCCATCGATTGGCGAAGATCAGATCAGCTTAGCTTGGCAACCAGATCCAAATACGCAGTATTTCCAGTTGCAAATAGCCTCTGACAAAGCGTTTGAAAATATCATTGTTGATACACGCTCTGACAGTGCTGATGCCGAGATACAGAAGCCAGAACCTGGTAACTATTACATGCGTGTTCGTGGCTTTGACAATGACAATTATGCGGGCGCTTGGACAAGCCCACAAAAGATTGATGTCCCTATCGAAAACTTCTTACCAATGATTCTGTGGGGAATCTTCTCTGTAGCCATCTTCCTCTAGGATGTACCTATACGCATGGATTTGTTGCGACATAAAGATATAGGATTCTTACTCTGTTTAGCGGTGGTTCTATTGGTGGCGTTCAGCCCCATAGGACACCGCTTAGACAACACACTGTTTGATCTATGGCCATTTGAGCAAGCCGAAAGTAACAGCGACATCATCGTCGTTGAAATCGATAATAAGAGCCTCTCAGCGCTCGGGCGCTGGCCTTGGGAGCGGCACCTTCACGCTGAAATGATCCTTCTACTCGACCAAGCCGAAGCCAACCAAATCGGCTACAACGTCGCTTTTGTAGAGCCGGATACATCGCCTAATTCTGAAGACCACCTGCTTCTTACCGCCATACGGAATAGCGGAAATGTCGTTCTCCCCGTCTTTGCCGAGGACGGCAAGACGATCATGCCATTTCGTAATAATACTGTTCCGGAAGGCGCGAGGCTTGGGCATGTGGATGTTGAGGTCGATAGCGATGGCTATGTGCGGCGGGCGTTTTTATATGCTGGCATCGATAAAGCACGCTGGCCTAGCTTCGGTTTAGCAACCGCAGGGAACTTGGAAACACTTGGGCAAGAGGGCCGCCTGCCAGGGACACGTTCACCTGAGGCTCATATGGGCACCAAGCGTAAATGGACGCGTGATCGCGAGGTATTAATGCCCGCCTTTACCGGCCCTATCGGTATTCAGCGTTATAGCTTTATTGACGTATTAGAGTCACATATTGATCATGAGCTCTTTCGGGGTAAAGATATCTTTGTTGGTATTCAGGCCACAGGACTAGAGCCCAAGTTTTTAACGCCCGGTACGCAATACCCTGAAATGTACTCTGGCACTAGCTTAGCGGCTGGGCTACATATGTCGTTAAAATCCCAGCACATTCTGACGCCAATTTTACCCATTTGGGGTCTTACTTATGCACTGGTGATCTTAATATTAGGCTATGCCGCGGTGTTTCTAACAGGCTATCCGCTACTGATCCGCGCCCCGATTGTCCTTACGTTAATCGGTACACTTAGCATCCCAGCATTCGCTATTCACTTTGGCTACTGGCTCCCAACAGGCCCTGCGGCGGCCGCAATCATAGCGATGGCAACTCTTTACTTCTTAAAAACACTGTTCTTCAACGATACCCGCAAACGTAGCGACGCGATCACAGACCTATCGAACGCGAAGATGTTTAAGGAAACATTAGAGATTGAATGGGAGCAGTGCCTAACCAAGCGCATTCCCGTATCAGTGATTCTTATTGAAGTTGATTACTTTAAACGCTTTGTCGATACATTTGGCCAAGAACGTGGCAACTGGGTATTGGCACGCATTGGTCCAATTTTGCAATCACACAAACGCAAGACGCGCGATTTAGTAGCACGTTACGAACATGAAAAATTTGCCGTACTGCTGCCGATCACACCTAATAATGTGGCACTCTCGATTGCTGAAAAGATGCGCGCTGAGGTAGAGCAACTCGACATTGAGCATAGCGGCTCAGAAAGCTCAGACGTGATTACACTGAGTATCGGTGTTGCCACCAGTACCCGGACGATGGAAAGCAAAGAGGATCTTATCGAGCAAGCAAAGGCGGCTCTCGCACACGCCAAACAATCAGGCGGAAACAATGTCGTGCAAGCAGAACCCGAAACTGCCTAAACTGCTATTGCTAACATATAGCATCGAACAGCTATAAAAAAAGCGGCATAAGCCGCTTTTTTTAGGGGGGTGTGATTAGAGCTTCGTAGCAATAATCTCTTTCCACTTAGCCGGGCCTGTTGTGTGTACAGACTCACCATTCGTGTCGACTGCCACGGTTACCGGCATATCTTTCACTTCAAACTCGTAGATCGCTTCCATACCCAGTTCAGGGAACGCCAACACCTCGGCGTTCGTGATTGCTTTAGATACCAGGTATGCAGCGCCACCCACAGCCATTAGGTAAACTGCCTTGTTGTCACGAATCGCATCGATCGCAATCGGACCACGCTCAGACTTACCAATCATTCCCATCAAGCCAGTGCTCTCGATCACTTGACGAGTGAACTTATCCATACGCGTGGCGGTAGTAGGTCCTGCTGGGCCTACAACTTCATCGCCAACCGGATCAACAGGTCCGACGTAGTAGATAAAGCGGCCTTTGAGATCAACCGGTAACTCTTCACCGTTGTTTAGCATCTCAACCATCTTCTTGTGAGCTGCATCACGACCAGTCAGCATTTTACCGTTGAGCAATACTGTTTCGCCCGGCTGCCAGCTCTCAATCTCTTCTTGCGTCACGGTGTTTAGGTCAACACGGCGTGTTGTTTCGCCCACTTCAAACGTCACTTCTGGCCATTCATCTAGGCTTGGTGGCGTCAATACCGCTGGGCCAGAGCCGTTAAGCGTAAAGTGAGCGTGACGAGTTGCCGCACAGTTTGGAATCATGCAGATTGGCAAAGATGCCGCGTGCGTTGGGTAATCCTTAATCTTAATATCAAGAACTGTCGTCAGGCCACCTAGGCCTTGTGCGCCAATACCTAGCTCATTGACCGCATCCATGATCTCTAAACGCAGCTCTTCCACACGGTTCTGTGGGCCGCGTTCACGCAACTCATGAATATCGATAGGGTCCATCAAGGACTCTTTAGCCATGACAGCCGCTTTCTCGGCTGTACCGCCGATACCAATACCCAACATGCCAGGCGGACACCAACCCGCACCCATTGTTGGTACAGTCTTCTTGACCCACTCAACAATGCTATCTGAAGGATTCAGCATCACCATCTTCGACTTGTTCTCTGAGCCGCCACCTTTGGCTGCTACATGTACCTCAACTTCGTCACCCTCTACGATTTCGTAATGGATAACCGCTGGTGTGTTGTCTTTGGTATTTTGGCGCTTACCTGCAGGATCAGCCAAGATAGAAGCACGCAGAACGTTATCTGGGTGTGTGTATGCTTGTCGCACGCCTTCGTTGATCATATCAGCAACGCTCATCGTTGCATCAGACCACTGGACGTTCATGCCCACTTTGATGAATACCGTCACAATACCGGTATCTTGGCAGATTGGACGGTGTCCTTCGGCACACATGCGAGAATTAATAAGAATTTGTGCCATCGCATCTTTGGCAGCAGGGTTCTCTTCTCTTAGGTACGCTTCGTGAACACCTTTCACGAAGTCGATCGGGTGGTAGTAAGAAATAAACTGCAACGCATCAGCAACACTGCTGATCAGGTCGTCTTGGCGAATTACGCTCATTCGAGGCTCCACGGTTCTCTGTCGTTTCTTGTCTGACAAATCTACCGAGGATTATACAACAAATGCACCCACAGTTCGGCACTGCAATAGCAGCAATAGTCCTAAAGTCGATGCTGATAGACCGTAAATAAGCGCATTGATATCGGCTGCGATATCACTCAAGATTCACGATCGTCGAGCGAATAGCGGCACGTGTTTTGTCAATAGAGGCCACGATTTCATTGACCGCTTGCGTATCAACAGACATCTGCTGCCAACGCTGTGTCCAAGTGCTGTGTAGGAGCGCAGCTTGGCTCTCAACTTGGGGTCCAATCAGCATGCTGAGCTCTTGGACTAAACCCACTTTCACCCAGCCAACACGAGGATTGCCGCGTACAGTATCAGCATCGTAATGGGCGGCATAAACCAGCTGCTCAAGCTCAGCAAGCTCCTTAACAACTTCAAACGCAGCGGTACGGATCGTGTTGTTTTGCTCAGATATCTCCATCCGCCACACGTTGTAAGAGAAGCCAATCAAAGCAAAGATCACACTGAAGATTGCCGTTGCTTGATACGCTGACATACGTCGTTCCAAACTCGCTTGCGCCATGAATGCTCCCCTCTATCGATACGCCCTCTTTATGATAGTCGCCAAAAAGCGCTATTCACCATGTTTCTTTTGGCGAAAGTGCGTTCACTTAGATACATTTTTCTCTAAATTAGCTATGGTTAAGTTAGTACCCAAGTATAACTGTAGGTAACGCAATGAAATTCATTACGCTACGTATCGTTGTCAATCAGGTAGTATTTGAGTTCAGCGCAAACGCTCCACGCGCGCCCAAAGATGCAGTCACCCAAGAGTTAACCACTCTGCTCGATGACGTACGCCAAAGTCAAAAGCTGGTTTCTGACCCCCATCTCGCTATGATGCAGCGCTTCTATGTTGAGTTCTGTGAACGATCATTAGCAGCATTGCACAATGATAAGCCACTCCAGTCGATTGCATTCGACATTCCACCAGTGATTACCGAACATAGCCTGAAGATGCCGCTACGCTGCACGGTACTCGAATCACCCAAGACCGAGTGCAAGCAGGTATAAAGTGCCGAAGCCGAGTAGCAAACGACCACACAGTGGCGGTAGCTTCTCTCTCGGCTTATCGAGTTGTGCTTGCACTAGCGGCCACACAAAAGGCACACTCAGGAGCGTTACAGCCAGCAGTGGTAGCCCAAAAATCACGCTACTTAGCAGCGTTAAGAGATAGCACAAGGCCACCATGACAAGGAATAAGCGCCTACCAAAAGCGAAGCCCCAGCGTACCGTGAGCGTCGCAATCTGATCGGCCCGATCTGCTTCATAATCACGCAGCTCGTTGCTAAGCAACAGCGCTGCCACTAGGCAACTGACCGGCAAGCTCATTATGACCACCCGCCACTCAAATAAGCCGGTAAGCGCGGTATAACTACCGCTGACCATCAGGACACCCATCAACCAAAAAACAAGAACGACGCCCAGCCCCTTCGCTTTATAGTTAATTGGCTGGAGCGTGTAGCCAAGCGCACCAACAAGGCCAGCAATACAGAGCAGCAAAAACGGGAAGCCCACCAAAGCGGTGAAGTAAACACCCACCCCTGCTGCTGCAAAAAAGCAGCCTAAGCCAGCCACAAAGTTTCGCCGAATACGGCGACGCCTGACGACATCTAAGCCTGTCAGCGAGAGATCCGCATAGTCATTGATAAGGTTGACGCCCGCCTGCAATAAGAGCCCGCCAAACAAGATAAGCACGCCATGCTCCACCACAACGCGGCTCTGTTGCGCCGCAAGAACCCAGCCTAGCCCACATGTTAACAGGGCAACAACAAATGAAAACGGACGCAATGAAGCGAGAAAACTGTAATCCTTACCCATCTTTATTTGATCCATTAAAAAAGGTGCCTAAGCACCTTTTTATCTGTAATACACAGCTTTAGCGCTGTGGAGCATTCGGTAGATCGCGCATGAGCAGACCATAGGTCATATCGGCATCAACATCGATTGGAATCTGCATAACATGGCCTGAACCCGGTGCTACATCAGCATCCTCGCCTTTCTTGTTGACCATGTTTTGCAGTTGAAACTTGCGATTGCCAGCCGGCGTCATCAGCTCCAGCGTATCACCCACAGCAAAACGGTTTTTCACGTCAACATGCATGACGCCTGCACTGCGATCGTACTCGAGTACTTCGCCCACAAACTGCTGATGCACGCCAACAGAGTTACCTGTCTCGTAGTTCTGGTACTCATCATGCACGTGGCGGCGATAAAAGCCTTCCGTGTAACCACGGCTGGCCAAATTCTCGAGTTCATCCATCAAGGACATATCAAATGGACGACCAGCAACCGCATCGTCGATCGCTTTACGATATGTCTGTGCAGTACGCGCAACATAGTAATGCGACTTAGTACGCCCCTCGATCTTGAGTGAATCAACGCCCATCGCAGCGAGACGGTGTACGTGCTGAATCGCGCGCAAGTCCTTTGAGTTCATGATGTACGTACCGTGCTCATCTTCAAAAGCAGGCATGTATTCACCAGGGCGAGTTTCCTCTTGCAGCAAGAAGATCTTGTCGGTTGGTTCGCCAACACCTAGATCTGGTGCCGCAGCTTGCGGGTCAAAGCTCTGTACCGGAATAATATCGCCAGATTCACTCTGTGTTGCTTCGTGCGCATCATACTTCCAACGGCACGTGTTGGTGCAAGTACCCTGATTCGGATCACGCTTGTTAATGTAACCGGAGAGCAAGCAGCGGCCAGAATAAGCGATACACAGCGCGCCATGCACAAACACCTCAATTTCCATCTCTGGGCAACGTTGGCGGATCTCTTCCACTTCATCCAGTGAAAGCTCACGGGATAAAATCACTCGCTCAATACCAGCTTGGTGCCAGAACTTCACCGCCGCCCAGTTCATCGTATTGGCTTGTACCGACAGATGAATTGGCACATCAGGAAAGTGTTCTTTAACCAACATGACGAGCCCAGGATCGGACATAATCAGCGCATCAGGCCCCATCGCGATAACCGGTTTAAGATCATCAATGTAGGTTTTGAGCTTGCTATTGTGCGGCAAGATGTTGCTAGCAAGGAAAAACTTTTTACCTTGCTGGTGTGCAATATCAATCCCTTCTGCCAGGTTGTCCATGTTGAAATCGTTGTTACGCACACGCAAGCTATAACGGGGTTGCCCGGCGTATACAGCATCGGCACCGTATGCAAAAGCGTATTTCATATTTTTAAGCGTCCCGGCAGGGGACAAAAGTTCTGGACTTAACATATGCACTGGAATCTCGGAGATGGGTTAATCATGCAAGGTCTTGCAATTCGACTTCGAACAGAGGTGTATATACTGAGCCATGCTCGCCGCGTTTGCTCTGAAACAGAACAACTGAATCAGCCAAACTGAAGAGATCCAGCTCTGGCCAGCAGCACGGGTGCTCAAAGCGGTTATCGGCAGGCATGCGTCCTAACGTTATATGGGGTTTAAAGTCCCCTGCATCAGGTTTAATGCCCACCCGCTCAACCATATCAGCAACGTGCTGTTGCAAAGCAACCAGCTCTTCATTAGCCGATGGGAGCGCAGCAATCAGCGCAAGCTCAGGGTTTACTTGGTAGTAACGAATACGGTCCAAATGCACTTGCAAGGAGAATTCATCACTCAGTGCCCGCTTAGCCTCATCCTCTAGCTGGTCTACTTGCTCGAGCGTTGTGTCGCCTAAGAAGCACAGCGTTAAGTGGTAAGCATCAGAGTCGACCCAGTCGACCTCTAGCTGCCGATCATGTCCACACATACCATCGGCACAGTCCGCTAGCTGCCTAACAACCTTGTCGTTTAGACGCAGCGCAAAAAAAGTTCGAATCCTCATGGGCTCCGGGCATATACCTTCTTCATTCGAAACGAGCTATTTTGCCTACCAAGGCAGCGTAGCGCAAATATTTATCAACGACGCATACGTGCAGTCACACGTTTGTTCTCTTCACTTGAAAGCATCATGCGTAACCAGCGTTCAACCGCAGGGAATGCGGAGTAATCAAACTTCGCCAGTTTCGGCCAACTGAGGACTAAAGCACCATGAATATCTGCAAAGGTTTTCTCGCCACATAAGTAGTCTTGCTCAGCCAAACGCTGCTCCAACACAGGCAGAAAGCGCGTTAATTGCTCTGCTGTCTTTGCCAATGCGCTCTGATCAGGAGTGTCACCGGCATACTTAACCTGTAACAACATATCCAGCGCAGGCACTTCCAACTGATTACTAATAAAGAGCGTCCACTGCCAGATACTTGCCTCGCCCGCTGGCGTATCAGCCCACAGCTTGCCATTGCCGTACTGGCGCACCAAGTAATAGAGAATCGCCTGCGTTTCAAAGATAACCACATCGCCATCCACCAGTGTTGGCACTTTTCCTGTTGGATTAAGCGCCAAGTAGTCAGCGGTTTGCGTTTGCGGGCTGCGTGGCAACATCTCTTCCACCTCATACTCGAGGCCAAGGGTCTCTAACACAACCATTACCGCTGCCCCTCGGGACAATGCACTTCCATATAGCTTGATCATTATGGCTACCTATTAATTACCGATACGGGCTTGTAAGTTGTTAATGCGTTTTTTGATCGCCAACAGTTCACGATTCACATTGCGGCGGCTAGCATCAATCGCATTAATATCGTTTTCTAGTGCCTTAACACGTTTGACTACCGAGCTATTGTTGGTGGCACGAGGCTGCTTTTGTAACTGCGCAAGCTTAGCGTCTTGTTGCTTTAGGCCAGTGCGTAGATCAACGAAATCATCTGCGACCGACTCTTCTACCACGGCAATATGCGTACGCAGTGCAGCAAGAGCGTTCTGGATATCAGTAAGTTGCTGCTGTTGTTTGGCGTGCTTAGCACCAGCTTGCTTGGCAGCAGCTTCTTGACCTGTTTGTAAGGAAACCACGGTACTTTCCGCGGTTTTCAACTGCCCTTCTAGGGCCGTTAAAGCCGCCTGCAAAGCCTGTACCTGAGTGAGCTGCTGACTTAAGTCGCCTTGTGCTTTGCTTAGCTGCTCAAGTGTACCCGCCTGCCTCTGACCCGCTTTTGTGGCCTGCGTGATCGCCTCATTCGCTTTAACAATGGCACTGCTGTTACTGGCTATCTGCTTTTTCACTTGCGCAAGATCTGCGTTAACCGATTGATTAACCGCTTCCCATAACTTCGCCGTCTCGGTATCTAGTTTTGCTTGTTGCGCAGCTTGGAGACTTTCTAGCGTTTGTAGCTGAGCAACCACACTCGGGGTGTCTTCAGCTGCATTGTCAGGATCTACGCTCAACAGGGTTTCCAGTGCAGCAATGCGTTGCTTTGCTTGATCGAGCTCCGTTTGCAACACAAACTCGCGTAGCTCACTTTTCTGCTGCGCGTCAAACACCAAATAACCCAACCCACTGCACGCTGCGGTAAGTAAAATTAAGACAAGCGACGTAAACCAACCGCCACGACTTGCCTCAGAAGCGGCAGGAGCAGCAGGCTTGCCACGATGGGCAGCATCAGGAGTAGCGACAGATGAAGGCTCTTTGGCGGGGCCTAAGTTGGGCACATTTAAGTGAGGGTCATGCTGGCTCATGGTTTTGTCCATCGGAAAACTCAGAGCAAAAAAGTAGCAGCTTTATTAGCGCAACAAAAGGCCTTTGCTTGACCTCTTGCTGCACCGAGGCTCACTAGCGAAGCGCAGAAGCTGCGAACGCATCGCGTGTATAGTTCTCCGCGCCGTTGGCTTTGACACAGATGTTGTCTTCAATACGAATACCACCCCAAGGCAACAGGTGCTCAACAAGCGACCAATTCACATGTTGATGCAGCGCCGTATCCTTGAGCGGAGCAAGTAAACTCGGAATAAAGTAAAGGCCCGGCTCAATCGTGACCACCATGCCCTCTTCTAACGTGCGAGTTAGGCGCAGGAAGGGGTGCGCTTCTGGCGGCTCCACGATGGCACCGCGTGCATCATGCTGCCAACCACCAATATCGTGGACCTGAATACCCAGCAAATGACCAAGGCCATGCGGAAAAAAGGTCCGTGTTAACGCTAAACGCTCAGCTTCGTTTTGCAACTCGGTTGTAATCACCCCAGATAACAGCAGGATATCAAACAGTTTGGCGTGCATCTGTTCGTGTAACGCCACAAACGATGTACCCACCTTTGCACTGGCAACAATCTCTAGCTGCGCACGGTCCAGCTCCTCGATTAAGGCGGCAAAGGCTTGATCCCCTTGCGAGGTGGTACGGGTAATGTCTGCCACATATCCCCAGTGCGTTGCGCCTGCGTCCACCAGCATTGACCGGTGATTTCCCGGCAGGGCTGTCTCTTTGTGTTGATAGTGCAGCACAGCCGCGTGTTCATTGAGGCCGATAATATTGTTGTAAGGCAGTGCCATCTCGAGCTGCTGCGTGGCGCCCAAGTACATTTGGTGAATTTCGAACTCGGATAAGCCCTGCGAGAAGCCAAGCTGTGCGGCTTGATGCCCTAGCGCAGCAATCCGATTCGCCTCACGAATACACCCCTGTTCAAATTCCGACTTCGTAGCACGATCATGGTGAATTGCGGCTAACAGATCTGCAGCATTAACGGAGACATTCGACGGCAAAGCATCAAGATGATTACCACTAATCAGCGCAGTGCGACCCATGCTAGGCAATTGATTAAGCAATACGTTCGCATCGGCAAACAGCGTAATGTCGTAGTGCTCGCACCAAAAGGCATCAGGTTGCGAAGGTGTCACATGCCAAAAGTCATCCGGTGAGTAGATAAATAGCTTGGGCTTGCCTTCTTTGGTTATCCGTACCCAGCTCTTGGGATGATCTGTTAAGAAAGGCATCCACTGCACAAAGTGCGGATTCGCTTTAAATGCCGGCGCATAGTCATCAAGAAAGTGGTTCTCTGTATGGCCTGAGTAGACGAGTAAGCTATCAAACTCAAACTGCTCCAATATGCGGCGCGTACGCTGCAACATGTTGGTCAGGTGGCTATCAAATAGAGACAACATAATTCTACCTTTTATACATTAATCAGTTTGAGGCGCTTGCTCAGCGGCAAGCTTATGCCAGAACGGCTCAAGTGAGGCATGATGGTTACTTCGCAGGCGATACAAACGCACCTGCAGTGGAATATTCCAGTGTTCATCGCCCGCCGCAGCTAAGCGGCGATAGTTGAGGCTCTCCTCGGCCAAGCGCTTCGGTACCCAGCCGACACCAAAGCCCTCTTTAATCATCGCTTTTACACTCACCGATGCCATATTTTCGTTAATCGTCGTTAGATGCGGCGTATCAGGTGTGTTTTGTAACTTATGTTCAATCAGGGGTCTTAAGAACGAGCTTTGGTGGTAGTTGATATAGGGAAGTGGATCACGTTTGCTACCCGGTAGCTGAAAAATAGCATCACCGGCCTCGTTGGTAGCCGATATGGGGATCAACTCTTCATCGCATACGACGATATGCTCAAACTCATCGCTCTCCAAATCCTCGATCACGTCAATCAAGGGATGCCAATAGCAGAGTACCAAATCGCACTTCCCTTGCTGCAGGGCGTTCACAAAATCGCTCGCACCCCAAGCGGTGGAGGTTAGATCAAGATCGATATCAACCCCATGGCGCTCTGAAGCAGGCATAAGCCAGTTGCGATAGAAGAGCAAGTACAGTGTTTGCGTTGTAGCAAAGCGCAGCCGACTCTCTTGAGCCTCTCGTATCTCGCGGCAGCGCGCTTTCGTGTCTTGGGCAATACTCGACATCTGCCGCGCGCCTAGCAGGAAAATTTCTCCGGCTGGAGTGAGCGTCAGAGGCAATGTATTACGATCAATAAGGGTAACTCCCATCTCCTCTTCAAGGAGTTTGATGCGCCGGCTCAACGTCGGCTGAGTGACGTTTCGCTCCTCCGCAGCACGCGAAAAATGCCGTGTCTGCGCCAGCGCGATAAAGTCATCTAACCAACGAAGTTCCATGCTCCCCCCGATCTAAGCCAAACTAAGTGACTTTTTCTAAGCACACTGCAACCATTCATAGATAGGGTGCAGTATAGATGCTCCAAGCGTAATGGAGCGCTGAGGAGACCAACCATATACCGGATCAGGTTTTAGATCGTAGTCTTTGAATGGCATCTCTAATGTCATCGCTGGGCAGCGGAAGTGTCCCCCAACCCAGAACGAGGCTATCGTCATCATCTCTGGACCAAACTTGCCCACTTCATAGCCACGCTCCATCTGGAAGTCAGGATTTGCACGCATCAGGTCAAGCCGGAACTGGGTTTCCTGACGCAAGATAGCATCATCGACCGGCGCTCCTTCTTGGCCAGCAATAAAGTTCACCGGTAGTGCTTCATCGCCGTGCAGATCAAGGAACAGACTCACGCCCACCTGCTGCATTTTCTGACGCACATAATAGACCTCAGGACTGCGCTCCAGCGTAGGGGTTTGCCACTCACGATTCAAGTTTGCACCGCAAGCGTTGGTGCGTAGGTGTCCACGCACTCCGCCATCAGGGTTCATGTTCGGTACAACCCAGAAGGTTGCGTGCTCAAGCAGCGCTTTGCTCAACGCGTCGTTACCATCAAGCAACCGCTCCAGCAGCCCTTCAGCACACCACTGAGCCATGGTTTCACCGGGGTGCTGGCGTGCTGTGACCCAAATATTCGCTTTTTCAGGGGCACCATCACCCACCTGTAACAGCGTAAGATCGCGCCCATCTAGCGTCGCGCCTAGATCATGCTCAACCACCAGCGGTGATAGCGCACAGCGCGCTATCAGGTCTAGGTGCCGTTCATAACTGTAGGGCGCAAAGTAAGCATAATAAACGCTCTGTTGCTCAGGGGTGTGTTGAATGACTAACTCACCATCTATGTAGTCAGTGGGCACACGAAACCAGCTTTTACGATCATACGACGCGACAGCACGATAGTCGGGCCAGCCGTCAACATACGCCGCTTCATTGGCATTGAGTAGCCGAATCTTCAGTGGCTCATTTTGCGCACCTTGTAGGCGGAAATAAAACCACTGAAAAAACGCTGACTCATTGTCCAAACGAATCTTCAGCTGGATATCTGCTGGGTTATCCACCGCAACCGTTTCGATGTTACCCGCATCGAATTGGCTTGAGATTCTGATCATTTAGATACGCCCCTCTTCAACCCCGTGGCATGCCACTTGAGAACCATCGGCCAACGGAATCAACGCGGGAATCTCTTGCTTGCAGCGCTCATTCGCATGAGGGCAGCGGCCATGGAATACACAACCTGATGGCAGGTTAACGGGTGTAGGCACCTCGCCTTGTAGGCGAATAAAATCAGGACGATCATCTTCTAAACGGGGGATCGCCGAAAGCAGCGCGCGGGTATACGGATGGCGCGGTTCAGCAAATAGGTTTTTCGTGCTCGCCAGCTCACATAATGTACCCAAGTACATTACCGCAACGCGCGTACCAAAGTGCTCAACAACCGCTAAATCATGGGTAATAAAGAGGTAGGTGAGATTGCGGCTCTCTTGCGCATCCATCATCAAGTTGAGTACCTGAGCCTGAATCGATACATCCAAAGCCGAAATAGGCTCATCAGCAACGATAAACTCAGGATCCACGGCCAACGCACGCGCAATACTGATCCGTTGACGCTGACCGCCAGAAAACTCATGCGGGTAACGCTCCCCCCACGAGGGGTCAACCCCGACCGAGTGCATCACTTCATGAATCTTATCGCGCAGCTCAACCGCAGAGAGCGATGGATTATGGAACTGCACCGGTTCGCGCAGGGTTTCCATAATCGTCATTCGCGGGTTTAATGATGCGTACGGGTTCTGGAAGATCATCTGCATCTTCTTACGATAGGGCAACAGCGCTTTGTCATCGAGATTATCGATACGCTCACCACGGTACGACACTTCACCTGCTGAAGGCTTCAATAGCCCCATCACGGTGCGAGCCACGGTGGATTTACCACACCCCGACTCACCTACAACACACAGCGCCTCACCCTGCATAACATCCAGGCTAACACCATTGATCGCGTGAACATGCTCTTGCTCACGCACAAGCTTGCCGCCACGGAACTTGATCTGATCGAGAAAATCCCCCGAGATCGAAAATCGCTTATACAGGTCTCGGATTTGAACAAGCGAGTTATTTGTATCTGTCATCACTACACCTCGTCTCCCATCGCTTGCTCACGCTTCATTTCTGCCACCATATGGCACGCTACACGGCAGTTACCCGACACTGTGGAGTCAGGCAGATTATGGCGGCAGATCTCCATAACGTATTCACAACGTGGATTAAACGCACAACCTGTCGGAATACGTTGCAGCGGCGGCATAGCCCCCTTGATTTGGTTCAGCTTCTGCCCTGCTTGCGCCATTTGCGGCAGTGCATTCATCAAGCCTTGGGTATATGGGTGCTGAGGATCATTGATGATCTCTTTCGTTGGACCCCGCTCAATCACACGGCCAGCGTACATAACCATCATATTTTGCGTGACTTCAGACACCACGCCCAGATCGTGAGTAATCAGGATCAGCGCAACGTTGTTCTGCTCACACAGGTTTAACATGAGATCCATAATTTCAGCTTGGATCGTTACATCAAGCGCTGTTGTTGGCTCATCAGCAATAATGACATCGGGATCAAGTAACAAACCGATCGCAATAACAATACGCTGACGCATACCGCCCGAAAGCTCGTGTGGGTATTGATCTAAACGCGTTTCTGGCGAGGGAATTTGGACCTGCTGTAGTTTTTGGAGCGCAATTTTACGCGCATCCGATTCCCGCATTTTACGGTGAGCCAACAAACACTCGACCATCTGCTGCCCAATCGTGAGCACTGGGTTGAGTGTCATCATCGGGTCTTGGAAGATCATCGAGATACGGTTACCGCGAATTTCACGCAGCTGATGCGGCTTCAGATCAGCTAGGTTTTGGCCTTCAAAGTTCACCGCCCCCTTACTGATATAACCGGGACGAGAGATCAGGTTCAGAATAGAGAACCCCAGTACCGATTTACCTGCACCGGATTCACCCACAATACCAAGGCGCTCGCCGCGCTCCAGCGAAAAGTTGATCTCCCGAAGCGCCTTCACTGCACCAGAACGCAGGCCAAAGCACACCTCAAGGTCTTTTACTTCTAACAAAGCCATGTGCTCTTACCCCTTGTACAGTTTCGGATTCAATACATCACGCATCCAGTCGCCTAGCAGGTTCATCACCAACACTAGAACCACCAGCACGACGCCAGGAATGACCGTGATCCACCAAGAACCGGAGAAGATATACTCAAATCCGCTCGAGATCAGCGAACCCAGCGAAGGTTGCGATACGGGCATCCCCAAACCAAGGAACGAGAGTGACGCTTCAGAGATAATGGCGTTCGCTACCTGCACCGTCGAAATAACCAAAATAGGCGACAGCGTGTTCGGCAAAATATGGCGAAACATAATACGCAAGCGGCCAAACCCCATAACACGGGCAGCATCGACATACTCTTTCTTTTTCTCCGCCAACACCGATGCACGGATCGTACGCGCGTACTGAGGCCATTCAGCAATACCAATCACGAGTATCAGCATGATCATGGCCAGATCCTGATAAAGCTCAGTGCCGAACGTAGCCTGAAAAACTGCCAAAACAATAATGGCTACCATCATCGTGGAGAAAGAGAGCTGTATATCTGCAAAGCGCATCAACAAGCTATCGACACGGCCACCAACATAACCTGCGGTTAAGCCGATCACTATCCCCAAGAAGGCCTGCAACAACACAGCACAAATGCCAATTGTTAACGAGACCCGCGTGCCGTAAAGGATCGTCGATAACATATCGCGGCCCTGAGCATCTGTTCCTAGATAGAAGCGCTCATCCCCTTCCTCTTCCCAACTGGGTGGAATCTCAGAGTCTAAGATATCCACTTGGGACAGATCATAAGGGTCGTACGGGGACAGTAGCGGTGCACCTAACGCTAAAATGACGTACGTGATGAAGATCAGGAAGCTCAACTGCGCAACGCGATCTATTTTAAAGCTATGAAAAAAGTGGGAATCCTTAAACCGTTGCCAAGCTGACGGCTGAGGATCCATTTGGAAGCTTGTATCACTCACGATTATCGTCCTGCCAGCTTAACGGTTGGGTTTACAAGACCGTAGATCAGGTCTACCAAAGTGTTGGTGACAACAAAGATCGCACCCACCACGATCAAATACGCGACAATCAGCGGCGTATCAACGCGGTTAACAGCCTCCAAGAACAGGAAACCCATCCCCGGCCACTGGAACACAGTCTCGGTAAGAATGGTGTAGGCCACCATGGTGCCAATCTGGACACCGCCCACAGTAATCACGGGAAGCATGGTGTTTTTTAGGGCATGCAGAAAGTAGATGCGACGTGGCGAGATACCTTTCGCCCATGCAAACTTCACATACTCCGATTGCAAAACCTCCATCATCTCCGCTCGAATCAAGCGGATAAACAGCGGTAGCATGATGGATGCCAAGGTAAAGCACGGCAAGATGAGGTGCTCTAAGCCATCTTGAGTGAAGAAGCCGCTCTCCCAAAAACCAAGAATCTCAACGGTTTCACCACGGCCGTAAGATGGCATCCAGCCCAACTCAATTGAAAAGAGGTAAATTAGTCCAATCGCCGTCAAGAACACGGGGATCGAAATGCCCACGATACTAAAGCCCATAACAGCTTTTGAGAAAACACTTTGCGGCTTGATAGCGGAATAAACGCCCAAGGGTACCGAGAAAAGAACGATGATAAAGGTTGCACCGATCACCAGCTCTAACGTTGCTGGAAACTTATTGAGAATCACCTCCAGTGCTGGTTCTTTAAAAAAGTAAGACTCGCCAAGATCGCCTTGCAGAGCATTCTTCGCGAAGCGCACATATTGAACCAAAAACGGGTCATTTAACCCCATCTCATCGCGTAATGCCTGACGCTCCTCTTCAGACACCGCTTGTCCTACCAGCTCACGTAATGGATCACCGAGGTTATCCTGAATAGAGAAGCTGATAAGACTAATTACAAACATCACGACAACGGCCTGGAAGAACCGTTTAATAAAAAACGCAATCATGATAATCAGCCTTGGTTGGCAGTTTATGGCTAAACGCCGATTTGGAAGACTTGGCCGATAACGCTCGCACCCGCCATCACCCTCGTTTCTTTCTTATATTTTTGCGCCCGAAAACAAAAAGAGCCCGGCCAGTTCTTAGTCAACCGCCCAGGCTCCCTCCGGACTTAACGCTTACTCTTCGACTACCAAGTCTCCGAGGTAAGGGAAGTTCATCACATTCACAACTGGGTCGATATTCACCCCTTTACGTGCACCCCAGCTCAAGTTCTGCCAGTGCAATGGGATAAAGCCCGCTTCGTCGTAAACGATCTTTTCCATCTCTTGCATGATCTTCGTACGCTTCTCAACATCAGTTGTTGCGTTCGCTTCAGCAATCATGCTGTCAATTTTCTTATTACAGTAGTTACCGCTGTTGTACTGCCCCCAACCGGTATCCTTGTTAGGACACGCCGACAGGAACTCGAAGAAGTTGTTGGTATCTTCAGTATCTGAGTGCCAACCGATCATCATCATGTCAGCAGCACGCTTGTCGAACTCAGGCCAGTACTGAGCCTTCGGCATCGTTTTCAGATCGACTTTAATGTTGATCTTAGACAGCATCGACGCAACGGCTTGTGCAATTTTGGCGTCGTTCACGTAACGGTTGTTTGGTGCCATCATCGTGATGTTGAAGCCGTTCTCGTAGCCCGCTTCTTTCATCAACTGCTTCGCTTTTTTCAGATCATAACGTGGCGTCAACGCTGGGTTATGGCCCAAGTAGCCTTTTGGCGAGAACTGAGCGCCCGGCGTTGCAAAGCCTTTCATGATCTTCTTAACGATACCCTCTTGGTTGATTGCGTATGCAATCGCCAAGCGTACTTTTGGATCTTTAAACGCCTCAACACGTTCTTGATTCATCTGGAACGTGATAATACGCGTGCCGCCTAGCGTCACAAGATCAACTTTATCGCTGCCCTTTAAACGCTTGTGATCAGTCGGAGGTACCGGTGCGATGAAATCAACATCACCTGAAAGTAACGCAGCAACACGTGTTGGCGCTTCTTTTATTGGCGTTAGTACGATCTTATCAACGTTGCCAGGAGACGCTGCATCCCAGTAGTCCGCAGTACGTTGGAACTCAACTTTTACGCCTTGCTGGCGCGAAGATACCGTGAATGGCCCGGTACCTGAGATATTGCGTGATGCGAAAGAGTCGCCGTGTTTAACCAACAGATCTTTCGGCTTACCGTTGGCATCTTCACCAGCGAAGAACTGGCTATCCATCGGGAAAAGGTAAGTCATGTTGTTAAGAACCAGAGGGAATGGCTCTTTCGTCACCATATCGATGGTGTGATCATCAACAACCTTGAGTTCTTTGAAAGGTGCAAAAATCCCCTTGAAGTCAGGTGAGTCTTGCAAACGCTTAAAGGTGAACGCAACGTCTTTAGCAGTAAAGTCGTTACCGCTGTGGAATTTTACGCCCTTGCGCAAGTGGAAACGCATAGTGTTGTCATCAACACGCTCCCATTTTTCAGCCAAGCGCGGCTCAAAACCTAAGTTACGATCCCAACGCAGCAGTGGATCGTGCGTAAGATGGGAAAGCTGTAACGTACCACCAGACAGCTGCTCATATGGATCAAGAGAGACAGGGTCTGCATCGTATGCCATTTTCAACGTTGCAGCCTGTGCACTTGCAATGCTCAATGCCAGAGCAGCACCCGCCAAGATAGATGCGGTCTTTTTCATCACGGTATCCCTTTTTGATTATTGTGTTAGGGTTCTCAAGTAACAGAAAAAGACTACCGGATCGTCACAATCGCACCAATCGAAATTGTAAGTAGCACTATGCGAGATTTAAATAGGAGATAAAACGCTTACAAAACAAAACGTTGGAAGTGCATAGAAAGCGGTACTAAATTACCGCCCTCTAACATTGACTAAAAATCAACCAAGAAAAACACATTGGCGCTTCTCTTCAGCGAGCCCCAGCGCTTGATAAAAAGCATGAGTTTCCGGACGCTCAACATTGCTACGCACCCGCAAACCAAAGCCGGATTCATTCGCCCAGTCACGCACATGCTCCACAAGCTTCGTGCCGACACCTTGGCGACGAACTGAATCATCCACCACGATACCGCCAATCTCTATAAAGGGATCAGAAGCGACCCGCAGTGAAATAAAGCCATGGATCCAGCCCTTTACTTCATCATCTTGCTCAAAGACCCAAACATGATTAGTGTTGCTGGCGTTCAGCACTTTGAGTAGCCGCTCACGTGCATGCTCCTCAGAAGCCACCTCATAACCTAACGTAGCGCCTAAACGGTTAATGCCTTCGAAGTCGTTGATGGTTGCCATTCTGATCATATCCCTGCCCCTTTATTGATTTCACGCTGTGTATCAATTAGTTAGGTTTCATAAGTGAACTATAGTTCAAACAAAAAGAGACTGCGTAAATAGCACGATTAGAACGCTGCAATGCTAATGATTCACGAAAACGCCTCTTGGGAATCAATAAACAAAAAGGCCCGTAAAGCTAAGCTTTACGGGCCTTCAGAAACAACATGTGTTTCAGTGGAACAGCTACATGATGATTACATCATGCCGCCCATACCACCCATGCCGCCCATGCCGCCCATATCAGGCATTGCAGGACCGCCTTCTTGCGGCTTATCAGCAACCATTGCTTCAGTTGTGATCATCAGACCTGCAACAGACGCAGCGGCTTGTAGCGCTGAACGCGTTACTTTAGCTGGATCAAGGATACCCATCTCCATCATGTCGCCATAAGTCTCATTACCAGCGTTGTAGCCGAATGCGCCTTCGCCGTCGCGTACTTTAGAAACCACAACAGAACCTTCGCCACCAGCATTGGATACGATTTGACGCATTGGTGCTTCCATTGCGCGGCAAGCCAGTTCGATACCGACTGTTTGGTCGTGGTTGTCACCTTCCAAACCTTCAACTTTCGCCAGAGCACGGATCAGAGCAACACCACCGCCAGGTACAACACCTTCCTCTACTGCAGCGCGTGTCGCGTGCAGTGCGTCTTCAACGCGTGCTTTCTTCTCTTTCATTTCGACTTCAGTGGCTGCACCAACTTTGATAACCGCAACACCACCTGCCAGTTTAGCTACACGCTCTTGTAGCTTCTCGCGGTCGTAGTCAGAAGAAGTTTCTTCGATCTGCGCACGGATCTGTGCAACACGGCCGTTGATTGCGTCAGCTGCACCAATACCATCAACAATAGTTGTGTTCTCTTTCGTGATCGTTACACGCTTAGCTTGACCCAACTGCTCCAGAGACGCTGTCTCTAGGTTCAAGCCAACCTCTTCAGAGATCACCGTTCCGCCTGTCAAGATAGCGATATCTTCTAGCATCGCTTTACGACGATCACCAAAACCAGGTGCTTTAACAGCAGCCACTTTAACGATGCCGCGCATGTTGTTCACAACCAACGTTGCCAGCGCTTCGCCTTCAACGTCTTCTGCGATGATCAACAATGGACGAGATGCTTTTGCCACTTGCTCTAGGATTGGCAGTAGATCGCGGATGTTAGAGATCTTTTTATCAACCAACAGAATGAATGGCTGTTCAACTTCAGCAGACATGTTGTCTTGGTTGTTTACGAAGTATGGTGATAGGTAACCACGATCGAACTGCATACCTTCAACAACAGATAGTTCGTTCTCAAGGCCCGAACCTTCTTCTACCGTGATAACACCTTCTTTACCTACTTTTTCCATCGCTTCAGCGATGATTTGACCCACAACTTCGTCAGAGTTAGCAGAGATCGTACCAACCTGAGCAATAGCTTTAGAGTCTGCACATGGAACCGCCATACCACGCAGTTGCTCAACAACAGCAGCTGTCGCTTTGTCGATACCACGCTTAAGATCCATTGGGTTCATACCCGCTGCAACAGACTTAAGGCCTTCGTTTACAATCGCTTGCGCCAAAACTGTTGCTGTTGTTGTACCGTCACCAGCTACATCGTTTGCCTGAGATGCGACTTCTTTGACCATCTGCGCGCCCATGTTCTCGAACTTGTCTTCTAGTTCGATCTCTTTCGCTACAGATACGCCATCCTTTGTTACAGTAGGAGCACCAAATGCTTTATCTAAAACAACGTTACGGCCTTTAGGACCTAGTGTTGTTTTTACTGCGTTAGCAAGAATGTTTACACCTTCCAGCATGCGCTGGCGAGCATCATCTCCAAAACGTACGTCTTTAGCAGCCATGATTTCTTATCCTTTACCTTAAAAATTCGTTAACTTGAGGATGTCTAAGTCGTGCGCTGGATTAAGCTTCCAGAACGCCATAAATTTCGCTTTCGCTCATGATCAATAGTTCTTCACCGTCGATTTTAACAACGTTAGAACCTGCATACTGACCAAATAGAACTGTATCGCCGACTTTAACTGTAAGTGGCTGTAGATCACCGTTGTTTGAAATACGGCCTTCACCGACAGCAACGACTTCACCTTGATTCGGCTTTTCCGCAGCAGAACCTGGCAGAACGATACCACCTGCAGTTTTAGTTTCTTCTTCACTGCGGCGGACAACGACTCGGTCGTGAAGTGGACGAATTTTCATCTGATCTCTCTCCTGATGGTTTGATCAAAAAGTGATATTAACTATTTGATTAAGTCAAAGACCGTAACCATCTGGTTACCGGTTCTTCGATTAATGTGGGCGGGGTTTATGAATTCAATAGCCCCACTTAAAAAAAATCTATTTTTTTTCGTCATCGCGGGTAAAGTCACCCTCGAACACATCACCTGCACGCGGGCTATCTTGATCATTGTGAAAAGGTGAACGATCCGAACGCGTTTGATGCTCAAAATTAGAGTCATGCGATTGAGGTTGAGCGCCAAAAGGGTCAGGGCCTGAGTGCTGTGAAAAACCCGTTTGGTTCATCGTCACCACTTTTGCTCGCGACATTACGCCACGCACAAACGCTTGACGGGTAAATGGGATTAGACAGCAAAATCCAATTGCGTCTGTTACAAAACCGGGCGTTACTAGCAACGCACCACCAACCGCTAATACGAGCCCTTCTATCATCTCCTGCCCTGGCATCTCACCGCTTTGCATCCGCTGCTGTGCCCGCGCTAACGTCGAAATCCCTTGGTAGCGCAACATATTGACGCCGATAAAAGCAGAAAGCAGCACCAGCGCCACGGTATACCAAGCACCAATCGCTTCACCCACGTTGATCAATATGGTGATCTCGATAATCGGGACGACAATAAAAAGAAGAAACAAAAACGGCATGGCAATCCACCTCTACAAGGTATTAGCACGCCGCTGCACAAATGATCGCCCATATCCGCGTGGCTTGCTAATAGAGTTCTATACACAGCGACATCTAGAAACGCATAGAGCCACCGCCTTATATCCTATTCTTTGGGGCGAATTAACTCATTACAACCTTAACCGTCAGAGAGCCTACCTTAGTCGTGTCTTAAAAATATCATTGGACAGGTAACGCCTAGCTAATATATGTTTGCTGCACTGCAACATGCTGCGCCGCAGCATTTTTTGAACGAAATAAGGTAAAGAGAGATGAAGCTAAATAATAAAGTCATCGTCATTACTGGTGGCGGCCGCGGCCTTGGTCGCTCTATGGCACTAGAACTGGCAAGCCAAGGTGCACAGCTAGCACTCGCAGATCTAAACGCAGAAGACTTAGACGAAACAATCAACTTGTGTGCGGAAAAGGGCGTTGTCGCGCGCGGCTACGTTGCCAATGTTGCTGACGAAGCGAGCGTAGAGAAGCTGTTCGATGATGTGATCAATGACTTCGGCGAGCTCCACGGCCTAGTGAATAACGCAGGTATTACACGTGATGGTTTGTTCGTAAAAGTGGACCGTGAGACCGGCAAAGTGACGAAGAAGATGTCACTGGAGCAGTGGAATCTTGTGATGGACGTTAACCTAACTGGCTCGTTCTTATGTGGGCGCGAAGCTGCGATTCGCATGATCGATGGCGGAACACAGGGTTGCATCATCAACATATCTTCAGTTTCACGCTCAGGTAACATGGGGCAAACGAACTACACTGCAACCAAAGCGGGCGTTCAGGCTATGGCTGTGACTTGGTCTAAAGAGCTAGCTCGCTATGGCATTCGCGCAGCATCTATTGCACCGGGTTATATCGGTACTGAAATGGTTATGAGCATGAAGCCAGAAGCGTTGGATAAAATTGCTGCCGGTATTCCAGCGAAGCGCCTTGGTACTCCTGAAGAGATCGCGCGCACTGTGACCTTCATTTTTGAAAACGACTATATCAATGGTCGCTGCATTGAAGTGGATGGTGCTCTGCGCATCTAACGGCTTAATCCCCCTCAGAGGTCTCTGCGTAGGCCTCTTTCGCTTTTCAGCGCGAATTCAGCGTCACTTATCGATAGTAGCGGTTTCGATCAGGTGAGTTTTTACACGCAAAGCATGATTTTCAGCGCCCTTTCACGTAAAATTTCGTCTGAATTTATCCACAAACTCAAAGGTATCAACTCCAATGCAACTGCTTAGCCAGTTTCTACGTCGTAACGAAACCGACGAACAACTGTCCGACCTAATCGCTACTCTAATGGTCGCCTGTAAAGAGATCGCACTTAAGCTTCGCCAAGGTGCACTTGCAGGGATTCATGGCTCAACTGACAACACAAATGTTCAGGGCGAGACCCAGAAGAAGTTGGACGTAATCTCCAACGAGATTTTAAAAACTGTGCTGCTAAACCACTCTTTGGTTGCCGGTGTTGCATCAGAAGAAGAGAGTAATCCGGTTCCGGGTAATAAAGATGGCCGCTTCTTGGTTATCTTCGACCCACTGGATGGCTCCTCAAATATCGATATCAATGTATCTGTTGGTACGATCTTCTCTATTTTAGAAGCACCTGCTGGGGAAGATTTTGCGAATGAAGCGGCATACCTGCAAAGTGGCCGTAAGCAGTTAGCATCTGGCTATGTATTGTATGGTCCATCCGCGACTCTCGTGCTGACAACAGGCCATGGCGTTAACATGTTTACGCTATCTCATACAGGTGACTTCCTATTAAGCCGTGAAAACGTCTTGATCCCTGAAGAGACAAAAGAGTTTGCTATCAACATGTCTAACCGTCGCTTCTGGGAACCTGCGATGCGTAACTACGTTGATGACCTGCTCGAAGGTGCTGAAGGCCCACGTGGCAAAAACTTCAATATGCGTTGGGTCGCTTCCATGGTAGCCGAGGTTCACCGCGTTCTCACTCGTGGCGGTATCTTTACCTACCCATGGGACGAGCGCGCTCCCAAGAAGCCCGGTAAACTGCGCCTAATGTACGAAGGCAACCCAATGAGTATGCTGGTTGAGCAAGCAGGCGGCCTGGCAACAAACTGCTACCGCGACATTATGGATGTTGAGCCAGACGATATTCACGAGCGTGTTTCTGTCGCGCTTGGCTCCAAGAAAGAGGTTGAGGCGCTGATGAGCTACCACACAGGCGAAGAGCCTACTCAGGTAGACTAATAGCGTATAGTCGTATTCATTGCACTGGATACGACTTCTATAATCGAACAATCTATTCCCTTATATTTCAGCATAGGAAGAAAACGCATGAGCTTTGCAAAAGTGCCTGCAGGTAAAGACCTACCAAACGACATCTACGTAATCATCGAGATTCCAGCAGAGAGCTCGCCGGTTAAGTACGAGATCGAAAAAGAGGAAGATGCACTTTTCGTTGACCGTTTCATGGCAGCGCCAATGTTCTATCCTGCAAACTATGGCTACATCAACAACACGCTTGCTGATGATGGCGACGCGGTAGACGTGCTCGTACTGACACCTTACCCAGTTGTGCCAGGCTCTGTTATTCGTTGCCGTCCTGTTGGCGTTCTCAACATGACTGATGAAGCGGGTGTCGATGCGAAACTGGTTGCTGTACCACACGACAAGCTGACTAAGATTTACAAAGACGTTCATGACGTAACAGATCTGCCAGAGCTGACTCTTGCACGTATTAAGCATTTCTTCGAAAACTACAAAGGTTTGGAAGAAGGTAAGTGGGTTAAGGTTGAAAACTGGGAAGGCGCTGAAGCCGCTAAAGCTGTTATCGAAGCGGGTGCAAAAGCGTACGAAGCCGCTAAGTAAACATGCCTTTTCTAAAAAAGCCTCCTCAAAAGGAGGCTTTTTTATTGCCTGCTATACTCTCACGCATTACAAATTACTGCGGCTAAGCGTGAATCATCCGCCATGGGCACAAGAAAAAAACCCTTCTAATAACACAGCGTCCTAAAAAAGGCCCAAATACGCGCCTTATTAGAAAGCACTCAGCAATACAATATAGGGCTCTGCTTTAGATCCAAACTACTTTGCGCTTCTTCTGACTTTTGCTGATACGTTACATCTTTACGTATCATTTCTGAATCACCACCACCGTATCGACACGGTAGCCTTTAACCCAAAAGTGACTGCCCAAAACGCTGTATTTTTAACTGAGGAAGTCTATCGAATAACTGGATAGCAGATCGGCTTTTCAGGACGCCTACAAGCTTTGAAACACTTAATTTCACTGGTATCAGAACCATTAAATACACACGACCTTCCTGCACATTTAATGCAACTACCTCACAACCCTACTGCTCATAAAAGGGCAAGATCGGACCATAAGCCGCCCGCTCCATATCGCCCTTCAAAGCCAGTGCCTATATTTAGGCGTCCACACTATATGATACCGACAATGCAAAAAAACACGTGATGCCCTTTTGAATCAGCTCATGCACTTGCTTTTTATTCCAGAGAGCACTCAACAAAGATTGCCCATGGGTAAGAGGCTCTTATAGCAGGCATAGCCGACCATAGATGACCACACCCTCTGGGCGCAGTTTTCATTGAACAGTAAAAAGCCACTCGTAATATAGAGTGGCTTTTCTATGAACGACTTCGCTAGACTTTGAACTTACCTAGAATACGATCCTGTTCTGACGTCTGCTCAACCATGCTGTTACACAGCATCGCTTGATCCTGAGCACTTTCTGACACCAGTTGACTGATATCTCGAATATTAGACGTATTGCGGTTGATCTCATCTGAGGTTGCACTTTGCTCTTCAGCGGCAGTCGCTATCTGGATTGTCATCTCACTGATATGGCGAATCCCGTTACGGATATTCTCGAGCGATTGATTCGCATTTTGCGCAATGCTACACGCTTCATTAGCTACGTCTCGGCCACGGCTGATGGTCTCTTCAGCTTTCGTTACACCGCCTTGCAACTGTCCGATCATCTTTTGAATCTCTTCCGTTGACTGCTGCGTCCGTGATGCAAGCGCGCGCACCTCATCCGCCACAACCGCGAAGCCTCGGCCTGCATCACCCGCGCGCGCAGCTTCAATAGCAGCGTTGAGCGCAAGCAAGTTCGTCTGCTCTGCAATACCGGTGATAACCGTCAAGATAGATTCAATGTTATTGCTGTAGCTCGCAAGTTCGCTGACCGTTAAGACAGCGCCATCCATATTTCCGACCAATGATTCCATCGCGCTTGTTGTTTTGCTGACGACATCCGCCCCTTCCATCGCAGCATCATCCGCACTTTGAGCAGCAGACGCTGTCTGTTGAGCGCTACTAGCTACTTCCGTCGCCGTTGCAGACATTTCATGCATGGCTGCGGCTAGTTGGTCAAGTTCGTTAAGCTGCTCACTTAATTGATTTGAAGAACTGTTGGCGGCGTGGGCTGTCTGATCGGTGCTGTTCCGTATCTTGTGGGACGCATCTTTGACATCGAGAATCACTTTTTGTAAGAAATCTAAAAACTCATTGAACTCACCGGACAGGGCACCAAACTCATCCTTTGACTCTACAGAAAGGCGATGAGTCAAATCACCATCCCCGGAGTTGAGTTCTCGGATAGACTGGCGAAGCGATAACATCGGCTGAAGCAGTTTTGTAGACACAACATAGAGCGCTAACGACGACAAGATAATACAGATTATTGTTCCGATAACGGCACTCGTACCAAATCTTAAAGCAGGCGCCATTACAGTTGCTTTATCAAGTACCGCAGCAACATACCAACTGTGCCCTGGTAGCCGCTCCAATGGTTCAAATAAAACGAATACATCCTTTCCAGCAACAGAAGCTGTATGTAGGTCTTTCGAAAACTCGAGCGGTTCTCCATCTAGGAAGTCAGTTATGTTTTTACCGTTATAGGCCACATCAGGGTGAGAGATAACTTGCCCGTTACCGTCTAACAATAGCGCATAACCTGCACCATCGAAGCTCATTGTGTTTAGCGCTTCAGCAACTGTGGCTAAGCTTAAGTCTCCCCCAAACGCACCTTGGAAACGGCCTTTATCCTGCAGTTTCGCAACGGCAGAGATCAATATTTCACCGGTTGCAGCATCGGCATAGGGCTCAGTGAGCACTGCTTGGTCATGGTCGCGTGCATGTGGATACCAAGGACGTTTACGCGCATCCCAATTAGCAGGGTTCCAAGTTGGGTCGTTCGTGATACGAGCCCCATCTTTCTCCAAGCCACCAAATATCAAAATGAACTCTTCTTTCAATAAAGGCGTATCAAAAGCTTGCTGAATACTCTGCTCGGAAAAATCAGCATCGACAGTTTCAGCCATCATATTGATCAGAGCCAGCTTGCCGTTCAACCAGTTGGTGATCTGATGAGAAAGCACCACCATACTCTCTTGGGTACTGCTCTCGGCGGCATCAACCAATGAATTTTTTACTGACTGGTACTGAATCCAAGAAAAAAGACTAAATACCAATACCACGACAGTGGAGGCCACCAAGGCCAGTTTGTGAGAGACTTTCATCACCACCTCATCTTTGTATGACGTAACATAGACTGTCCCTGTCGGAGTAAAACAGAGCACTGTTACCCTGCGAGTGAAAAACACTTAGCGCTGTTCTCAGTTTAGCTGCGATTAATTCGCTGATAACTTCACTCAGCCAGCACATTCGACTTAAGTGCTGATATCGATCAATGCACCTAAACCTTTAGTTTAATAAGTAAAGCCTAACTTCGTGAGATTGCGAGTTTTTTTTCCAATGGTGAGGTACTTTCAAAAAGCGCCTTTTTAGCCCATTATTGCAGTCTCTTTTTCGGTACTAAGGTGTTCCTAAAATGTTAAGATTCTTCGCTAAACTCGCAGCTATCTTCTGCATAACCACCCATCTATACGCAGCTAACCCGCAAGTCGAAATGACGACCAATAAGGGGACGATTGTTTTAGAGTTATTTGCTGAGGAAGCGCCTATCACAGTCGACAATTTCTTGCGCTACGTCGACGATAACTTCTATGCAGGCACAACCTTCCACCGGATTATTGATGGCTTTATGATTCAGGGCGGCGGCTTTACTGAAGACTTCAGCCGCAAAGAGACACTCGCGCCTATCCAGAATGAGTCAGCCAACGGCGTTGGCAACGACCGTGGTACGATTTCAATGGCTCGTACACGCAACCCACACAGCGCCACCAGCCAGTTCTTCATCAACCTTGTCGATAACTTCAACCTCAATGCAGCGGGTAACCGCGCAGGCTATGCAGTGTTTGGTAAGGTGGTGTCAGGCATGGAGGTTGTAGATAACATCGCAAAAGTAGAGACCGGTGCGAAAGGCGGCCACCGTAACGTGCCGAATACACCCGTGGTTATTCAAAGCGTGAAACGCTTAGCGAACTAAATACTGCCTTTATTGTGGGGCACTGCGGGCAATTGCCACGTAGTTGCCCCGCATCTCCAATGTGGTCTCACCTTCGCAGATAATCTGGATAGTAAGGGCCAACCTAGCACGGCCTTTTTCGCTCAGGCGCTGCAAAAATTGATCGACACTCGGCTGCTCAGGCACCGCGACCTGTGAAGCAAACGCCGCTTTCACAGGTGCCAGATAGCTCATATTGCAATCACGAATCATCACATCACAGTCGTAATCATGATCTCTCAGTAACAGCGTTGTTAAACACCAGCCAGAGATCGTTGCTAACGTCGCTAGCGAACCACCAAATCCTGTTCCCTTATCGTTGATATTAGGCTCAAGCGCGGCAGGAATTGTGAGCACCCTCCCATCATAAGATAGCGCCCCTAGCCCCATATGATTAAGAAGTGGAATTTGCGTTTTCAGCCAAATTAGAAACTGTTCCGTGTCTTGTTGCGTTGCCATAAACCCCTCTATACCTTTGGCTGCCATTGGGTAACGTTCTCGGTCCATTGCGCTGCAGGAACACTTTTTTGAGCCATTGGCGTACCAATGTAGATAAAGCCAATCAGCTTCTCATGGCTCGCCAATCCCAGTGCGTCCATCACGTGCTGATTGAAAGCAAGGTCGCCGGTACGCCACATCGCACCTAATCCTTGAGCATACGCTGCTTGAACAACCGCCTGTGCGGCGCAACCGGCCGTAATAACCTGCTCAATTTCTGGGACCTTTGGATGAACATGCAAAGTAGCAACTGCAACAATGATCATTGGCGCACGATGGGGCATACGCCGCATCTTGGCTGCTTTCTCATCACTCAGACCGCCATCACAAACAGCGGCGCTAGCAGCGACGAAAACCTCCCCAAGTGCATCCAAATCATCGCCAGTAATCTCAATGAAACGCCAAGGCCGCAAACAGGCATGATCAGGCGCACGCAACGCAGCTCGATACATAATATCGAGCTGCTCCGGCGTTGGCGCAGGTGCTTGTAGAGCGGGTGTTGAAGTACGGTTGTGAAGCAGTGTCAGAGCATCCATAGCCTATCCTATTGTCTGCCTAAACGGCGATTATGAGGCGCACTTTCCAAATGGCTACTGCGGAATGGATTGATATCCAAACCACCACGGCGCAAGTAGCGCGCATAAACCGATAGCTCTTCAGGTTCACAGCGCTCCCAAATATCCATAAAGATATTTTCTACGCATTGCTCGTGAAAGTCGCCGTGCTCGCGATAAGAGATTACATACTGTAAAAGCCCTTCGCGGGAGATGGGCTTACCTTTATAGGCCACCACAATTGATGCCCAATCAGGCTGCCCTGTCACTGGGCAGTTAGACTTAAGCAGATGGCTATACAACGTTTCCTCAACCGGCTGATCAGCGGTGTTTTTTAATAAACTTGCGTCCGGAGCATAGTGCTCCACTTCAATATCCAACTCATCGATACAGACACCTTCAAGCGGCTTAATCTCTTCAAGCGCATCAGGGTGCTGTAAAAAAACCGCCACTGGTGCGCCTGCAGCAGTTGACAGATCTCGCGTCATCGCATCGATCACCAACTGCTCTGTTTCGAACCGGCTTAGGTTGAATGAGTTGAGGTAGAGCTTAAAAGACTTCGACTCAATGATATTCTGTGACGATGCAGGAATATGGAATCGCGCTACCCGCACAACCGGTTTTCCCTTGGTATTCAACCAAGAGACCTCATAGCCATTCCAAATATCTTCACCTTTGATCGGTAATACACCGCGCTCTATACCACGAGTTTGCCAGTTCAACTGACGCGCAATGGGGAAAAGCAATGAGGCATCGTATTCATTAACGTATGCCGTATCGCTACCTAATGGTGAAGCCTCTAGGGTTTGTTCTTCATTCATTAATGTCTAATACCTTTACCAGCACTCAACAGATTAAGTGCGACCGTAAACAGAATGATATTGAAAAGCACTATCATACCAAATGCGACACCAATATTGATGTCACTCACCCCTAAAATCCCGTATCTGAATGCGTTGACCATGTAGAGAATCGGGTTCAACTGGGATACACCCTGCCAAAATTCGGGGAGTAGCTGGATCGAGTAAAACACACCGCCCAAGTAGGTCAGTGGCGTGAGAATAAAGGTCGGGATAATGGAGATGTCATCGAATGAGTTGGCAAACATCGCATTAATAAATCCACCCAGCGAAAACAGCGTTGAAGTCAGTACGACGACCGCAACCATCACCGCGAGGTTATGGACCTGCAATGACGTAAAGAACAACGATAGCAGGGTTACGATCACACCTACTGCCAGTCCACGAGAGACCCCACCGACAACATAGCCAGATAAGATCACCCAGTTCGGCGTGGGCGACACTAGCAACTCTTCGATGTTGCGCTGAAACTTCGTGCTGTAAAACGACGAAACGACATTGCCATAAGAGTTAGTAATGACAGACATCATGATCAACCCTGGCACGATAAACTCCATGTAATCGAAGCCGCCCATCTCACCGATTCGGCTACCAATCAAATTGCCGAAGATGATGAAATACAGCGTCATCGTAATAGCTGGCGGCAGCAACGTTTGCGCCCAAATACGCGTAAAGCGGCGCACCTCTTTGATGACAATAGTTAAAAACGAGACCCAAAGCTCTTGCGCTTTCATTAAGACGCCGCCTCCAAGTTTTTCTCTACCATGTTCACAAACAACTCCTCTAGACGGTTGGCCTTGTTGCGCATACTCACTACCTCAATCTGCTGTGTTTGTAGCTGCGCAAATAACGAGGTTAACCCTTGAGACTTCTCCACCTCAACGATCAAAGTGTGCGCATCCTCTAGACGCGCTTTGTACCCTGAAAGTACCGGGAGCTCTGAAATATCTTGCGCAAGATCGAGAATAAACGTCTCGCTATTGAGCTCCTGAAGTAGCGCTTTAATCGAGGTATCCTTTACAATCTGCCCCTTATCGATGATAGCGATATTTCGGCACAGGCTTTCCGCCTCTTCCAAGTAATGGGTGGTCAAAATGATGGTCGTGCCAGCAGCATTTATCTCCTGCAAAAATGCCCACATCGAGCGGCGTAGCTCGATGTCGACCCCTGCCGTGGGCTCGTCTAAGATCAGCAACTTCGGCTCATGTACCAGTGCACGCGCTATCATTAAACGTCTTTTCATACCACCTGATAACATACGCGCCGCGTCGTTGCGCTTATCCCAAAGACCCAGCTTTCTTAAATAGCGCTCTGCACGCTCTGCAGCGACAGAAGATGGGATGCCATAGTAGCCCGCTTGAGTCGTGACAATATCAATCACCTTCTCAAACATATTGAAGTTGAACTCTTGCGGCACGACACCCAACGAGCGCTTAGCTGCAGCGGCATCTGTATCCAAGTCGTGGCCAAACACCGAAACTCGGCCATCAGTTTTGTTAACAAGTGAAGACACGATACCCAACGTCGTTGATTTACCTGCTCCGTTTGGACCAAGTAACGCGAAGAAGTCGCCTTGCTCCACGCTGAATTCGATCCCTTTAAGGGCTTCAAATTGATTGTCATAGACTTTACGCAAACCCGATACCACGAGCGCTTTGGTCATAGCGAAATCCTACTTAAGCTTTAGTTTGTAGAGAGTTGATGAGGATGAGAGAGATTATTTCAACCGTTGAGCTAGTCTATCAGGTAATATGTACGCCTTTAGACTAGCAACAGAGTTATTCCAGATGGGAAACAGTTACCTTCAGTTTCATATCGAGCTACTCAAGCAGACACACAACCAACTGCTTACCTACCCGCCGTTCAAAGATGCAGAGAACTCTGACGATGAGGCATTTTTGGACGCCCTCGTCACCGTTATAACGCTGACCGAGAACCAAGAGGCCGATTATCTATCACATGGCCAAGATCTTTTAACACAGTGGATACGCCGCTATCCCGATACGGCCCCACTTATTCCGCGCGACCTTTTTTGGTTTTACGGCGGAGACTGCCTGCACTTTATGCCTGACGAAGAGATCAACCTGTTTCAGCAGCTAGACGAAGCGCGCTGGGAAGCTGAGCAAACGAACGAACCCTACGACTACGCTCCGATGCGTGCACGTATTCTAGGTCTGACAGCACTCCATTAAATGCTAGCTGGGTACTAGTGCACATAACCGCCGACTAACGATAAAAGCGATATTGATTAGTACCCTCGCGTTGCGCGAGATGCAAAGCGTCTTCAGCGCAATCTAACAAGTTCGCCACGTCTCCACCGTGGTTTGGCCAGATACTTATCCCGACTGATATGGACGCCACTTGCTCCTCCCCGTTGACATAGAAAGGAGCGCTAAAGGACATCATCACTTTTTCACAAACCCGTTCAACCTGAGAAGCGTCTTGAAACCCTTTCATCAATACAACAAATTGATTTTCCGTAATACGAGCCAACACATCATTCCCGCGTAAGCTAGCAGATATACGCTCAACCACCGCCCCGACTAAATCATCATGCTCGCGAATTCCAAGAATAAGCCGCTTACCAAACGGGTCCCGAACCTCGCAGTAGAGCAACGCTAAAAGGCGCTGATGCTTTTCACAGTCTTTAAGCATCTCGGGCAAGGCATCGAGTAACTTTTGACGGTTTTCACTGGCAGCAAGCGGGTCATGGTATTCGAGCCATGACAACCGCTCTTCAGAACGTTTCTGATCTGTGATATCAACGCCCATCGATAACACAACAGCGCCTTGATCAGACCAACCATCCATATAGGAGTGAATCCACGACATATGGCATAACCGGCCATCGCTATCGATAAACTGGCTCTGGGAGCGGATCAAGTTAGCTTGTCCCAAGTAGAGCTGGTTAACGCTATCCACAATACCGTCAGGGTCATCACATACATGAAACAAATCAAAAAAGCTCAAACCGCTTGATAACGATAACCCTTGCTGCTCAAGCATACTGCTACCTAGGTCATTGACAGAGTGAACGCGGCCGCCCGGCCCATGCGTTACAATGATGCTGGCAGAGCTGTTAAGGAGCCCATCCACAACATGCCTTTCCAATCGCAAAGCACTCGCCATCTGGTCGTACTGCTCACTGACCTTCCGTTCATCGATCAAATACTTCTTAAGTTGCCCAAAGACACCGAGGCTAGCGCTGTAAAGTGCCTCTAGCTCTCCCACCGCT
The DNA here is from genome assembly GCF_004959845.1 of Neptunomonas sp. XY-337. NCBI lineage: Bacteria > Pseudomonadati > Pseudomonadota > Gammaproteobacteria > Oceanospirillales > Oceanospirillaceae > Neptunomonas > Neptunomonas sp. XY-337. The sequence goes on from NZ_SPLL01000005.1 coordinate 334,406, forward strand.
GCCACATCATAACTAGGCTCAGCATCCAAGCGCGCGCTGCGTCGAATAAAGTCTTGAAAGTCCTCCAAACGGGACGCTAAGCGGCCCACAAGCAGCGCCGCTACTGTAGAAACAATCGCAAAGCTCATCACCAGTATCCATAACAGCTGATCCGTACGCTGAGCTAGGCGCAATTGTGAATCGGTCATATCTGAGATAGTCACCCATAACGCCCCCAGAGAATCACCGGCGTCTAACTTAGAGAAGATAACCTCGTTAATACGCCCAAACGCTTCGATCTGATACGGGTGGTTACGCTCTACCTGCGACTCACGCGATAGCAATAACTTAATTACCTGAGAGTTTTGGCTACGCTGCGTTAAGATCGGGAAATCGAGCTGTTGGCCGTTGAGCTCGTTATCTTCACGCTCTCCTGTTGGCGGGGCGACACCAATATCAGTGCCTGTCGAAGTTTTGTACGCCAAAATCATGTCTTGAATATTCAAGCCAATCACCAGCACAGAGCGCACCTGCCCATCACTAAGCAGCGGAATAGCTAAGTATCGAGAGCATGTTTTACTACAGTGCAACTGGCTGACTGGACGCTCATTTTCAAATGCTCGATTCACCATGACAGGATAACGCGCATCTGCAGCGCCCCAACTTTCAGTTAAGTTGAGGGTTTTATCAAACAAAGCCGCGCTGTCTAGTAGACCCTGAAACTCAAACTGCTGAAAGCTAGCATCCATCACAGCCGACACAGCCGACACAGCAGATATATCCTGCCCTTGAGCCGTGGATACTAATGACAGGGTTTGTGCGATATCCAGCAGCTTATGATAGGAGTTAGACAGTGCACCGTTGAGAGCACGCTGATTCAGCTCTCGCAGCTGCTGCTGACTGCTGTCCAACTGCAGTTCGTACTCGTTTGATAGCCAGACGTAGATCGCTATATGGGATATCAGCAATAAAACCAGTACAGGTATTAACGTCGTCCGATAGACGCTTTTTGCGAGCCACATAGTATCCCCTTAGAAACGGTAAGCGACCTGAAGCAGATACAGAGACCAATCCTCTTTTGTTTGGCTCGCGTCAGGATTTTCACGTTTAGGCAGCCATGCTGTACCGTTGATGCGATGCACCTCTGCGCGAATACTCAAATGATCAGACATCTGCCAGCCCACCCCAACGGTGAAATCTTTCGCCCATTGGGAATGTCGTGGCAAACCAAATACGGCTGGATACTCTGAGCCATTCCGATCATTGCGGTTGTAGTAAAACTCGTCATACCGCAAGAGCAGATCCCACTGTTCAGCAAACCGGTAAACCCACTGGATGTAATATGATTCAGAGTCGGTGTCTGGGTTCGCGGCAAAGATTCCACCCAAGTCAGACCAGTCGACGCGTTGGCGAGCGTACTCAGCTGTTAGCGACCAACGCTCCGTATTGTACTCAGCGCCTAACGTTGCCAACTTGATATCCAGCTCGCCATCCATGAGGCCCAGCTCCTGAGCCGCACCTGGGCGATAATCCAGCGTAATGTGGCCCAAGGTAGACGTTAAACGCCAGCGGTCCCGCATATCAGAGAAGTCGAGCTTTGAAACAACGCCCAGCGCGCGCGAGAAATGCCCAGATAACCCGGCCCCCAGATAGATATACTCTACGTTGTCATCTTTCTCAGGCTGACCAATCAAAAGACTGTAATCTAAACGATGTTCCTCAAATGGAACCGACACATATCCCATCACGCCATCGGCTGACAGCATGAGATCACGAGCCTGATCGAAATAAATAGATTGTGGCAACACAATTGACGGACGGGTAAAAGGAATGTCCCGCGTGTCATTGTAAAAGCCATAAGGGATCTTTAAACGGCCGACTCTCGCACCCGCTGAGATGCACTCACAGCTATCAAAACGAAAGTCCGCCAATAGATAATCAATTCGCGGGGAACCATCACTCAACGATCCTGACCGACGCGACATAACCTGACCAGAAACATGCAGTCGTGAACTCGGCCGCCATGTGCCGTAAACCGCCATTTCACGCAGCGCCGAGCTGATATCGTCATCATTGCCTCCGGCGAATGTGTTGTCTTCGGTCGTGGTCACAAGGCCTTGTGAAATAAAGCCACCCCAATAAAAATCGGTTGCTGTATCAGCCCAAACAGACATTGAGCCGAACAAACCTGCAGCGAGCAAGCTGCCTTTACTTAACTTCGACAATCTCAACCCCTTTGAGTATCGGTTTACTGGCTTCGTCAACATAACCGATGGCTCCTTCCACTTTTTGAACCTGATTGATCATTTCAGTGATAGATACCACCTCTATCGGTGGATAACCCGTTCCACTGAACGCAGCGCGGTCCCAAACCATTCTTAATTGGTAGGGAAACATCTCTAAATCTTTTTTCACAAAGGACTTGTGAACAGCGTGCTTATCCGACAAAACAAAAACTCGCATTGGCTTTTGGTCAGGCCAACGCGTTGTTCGCATCGTAAATATTGAACGGAGATAGTTTGCTGAAAACAGCGTTGTATCTGTCCCGGGGTGAACAATAACGATCTCTGCTCTGCTGTGTGATGACAACAACAGCAAGCAGATAAAAAAGAAAGTTTTAAAACTTTGCGCCACTACATTCCCTCGCAATGAAATCCATCTTAGCGCTGTGCGCTTGACGTGAGGATATTATAAAAGAGAAGGTACTGATAAGAATAGCAGAAATGGCGTCCCATAGGGGGTTCGAACCCCTGTTACCGCCGTGAAAGGGCGGTGTCCTAGACCACTAGACGAATGGGACGTACATATTTTGGAGCGGGAAACGAGACTCGAACTCGCGACCCCAACCTTGGCAAGGTTGTGCTCTACCAACTGAGCTATTCCCGCACATTCTTGAAGAGTAATGGCGTCCCATAGGGGGTTCGAACCCCTGTTACCGCCGTGAAAGGGCGGTGTCCTAGACCACTAGACGAATGGGACATCTAATCAAGAAGCGCGCATTTTATAGCTATCAGAATCTTCCGTCAACAAATTAAAACTGTTTTTGATAGATCACACGGTCATGACTACGGTAGCGACCGAATATCGCCTCGGCAGAAACCTCCGTATCGTCAGCTCCATCACCATCCCAGTCAAACTGCAAGTAGGCGGCACCGGAAAGATCCACATCAATCGCCACCGTACCTACTTGGCCAGCGCCCGGCGCGGTTAAACTTGCTCCTGCATCACCATCGATAACTTTAAAATCACTGGCTGCATGGACAAAGGAGATCGACGTCAGCCCTCCCCCGACTAAACCACCCGCAACATCACGCAAAGAAACTTCACTATTTAGCCACTGCGAGCAACTATCCAGTGTATTAGTGACAAACGCAGAACCATCGTAATACTGTGTTAGCCATGACAGCGGCAGCGCTGCCGTCTCAGGCCCGTATGCATTCGCTAAGTAGAGACGGCCATAGCGCACTTCAGGGCCAGCAATATGATCGACCCACTCATAAGACAGGCATGACGAATCAACAACACTGTCACCATCCGTATCGACCCGGTAGCACACGCCATCGGTATCGGTAAGGTCTGCTTCATCAAACTCAAGCCCAACCAGCATATCGAACGGAGCTTCTAAACCATTTTTCACGTAAGTCACTGTGTCATCCGCTAGGCTAAGCACCCCTTGGCCGTTAAAGCTCTGATTCGTGCCATTCCAGCTAGGAGTACCCAAACTCGGCACCAGCGAAGCCAGAGAACTCGTTTGATTAGAATACGTACGGCCTACTGCATCTTCAGCAAGCTTCCAATCCGCACCGCTATAGTTATTCACCACCTGCCCATTTGCTCCATGCGCTGTCACAGTAAGCTCTGGATGTACCGAGAAACCAATCTCGCGATTCTGATAAGCAAACTGGTCAGCTGAACAATGCCCCTCCCAACGCGGGCCGGAAAGCGCTGCATTTTGAGCTAAGGAGAAATAGCTCGGAATAAAACGCCCCACACTCTCTTCGCTCTCAGCGATGCTATAACCCATATAATCGGTATCACGCGCCAAAACGAATAGAGCTCCCACCTCCGAGTAGGTCACATCGCTGCGCATCATTACGCCACCGGAAAAGAGCGATGAGATATTACGCCACTGCTTATCATCAGATACCGTAACAGACGATCCCACAACCCAAGCACCACCCGTTGCGCCTTCAGCCTTGGTGGGTGTTTGCATATAGACACCAAGGTCAGCATTTGAAGGCTCGTAATTCGGCGTAACCATCCCGTTGCTGCATTGCGCTGTAACAGATAGCGTAAACGGAGCAGACGCAACATGTGTCGCGCTCGCACCGAGCAATGAAGTATTACTCGAGTCCATTGCCGAGATGGCTAGCTTGGTGGGGTAAGCAATAAACGTATCGCTGCCAGAGATCGTCTTGCCGCCCAATACAACACTAATATCAAGCTGAACCTCCCCAGCGTCAGCATAGCTGGCAGAGAATGTCGCTTCGCCACTTGAATTAAAGATTGCCGGCACCGTTTGAGGTACAGCACTAATGGCATAACTTGAACCTTGTGAGTTCAATAGCACTGAGCGGCCTCCACTCGCCGGCGAGATATAGCTCGATGTAACTGATAGATTGCGCTGCCCTACTACCGCAGCTTCACACACCCGCTGGTTATCCGTCGCTCTCACGATTGACACGGTGAAGTTTGGTGTGACTTCGCACGACTGCATATCAGGCACATCAAACAAAAGACCGACGTCCGAAACCACCAAATCGCGATCTTCAGACCCGCCGTCACGTCGGTCTGTAACCACACCGTCAGTCACATCGAAATTGATTATTTCAGAGGAGCCAACCAGATCTGGATAACGGAACGATAACGTTACCGACGACTCGCCATTGTTAGGAAAACGATACGCTGCTCTACCTCCCGATAAAGCCGTAAGCACTCCACTCCCCTGAACAATTCCGTCCCACGAGCCTTTGCCCGAGGACGTACTAATCGTGATGGTTCGGTCCTCAGCATCCTCAGCACCGCTTTGGTCGTTTCGAGCCGTAATGGTGACCTGCTCCGTCAAGCAGCTCACCAAACTCCCGCTATGGCTGATAGAGTAATGATCGATCGTTACCGGAGCCGTGCAATTGCAGCTGCGCGCGGTACCATCATAATTGCGCTCAGCAAGTTCATTGGTATAGATCTGTTCAACCTCTTGGGGTAGCAAGTCCACATCAAACAGCTTTACCTCATCAATATCGCCCGGGAAGAAGCGATCACTCAACCCATGATCTTGGCCAATTTGTAATGGGTTGCTATTCGTAATTAACTCACCTTCAAAGGTACTAGTCGCCACCGCGTTTCCATCGAGGTAAATAACCTGCTTACCATCCATGTAAGTAATGGCAATGTGGTGCCACTGATTTAAGTTAACACGCGCAGAGGAGGTCAGGGTTCTTACCGCCCCGGTACTATCATTCCACCACCAGTAAACACTGCCATTAGAAGTGATGTGGTACTCGTAGTTGGTGTCTTTTGAGACAATCGAGCTAAGCGATGACGGCAGGCGCTCCAATCGAATCCAAGAGGTGAGCGAAAGGCGCTCAGTTGGGCTCACCAAACTATTGCTGGGTAAGCGAATATAGTCATCGAGGCTATCAAAGCGGGCCAGCCCGCAAACTTTACCGTCGATCGTCGAAAGCACGCCGTTTTCAGCATATGCATCCAGCCCATTCGGGCCAGAATCCACAACATCTCGGCCATCACTCCAGTTGCAGCTATCGAAGCGATAATCAAAGACGGGAACGGGTATTTCACAGCGTCTTTCTGAACCGTCATAGTTCTTTTTCGCTAACTGATTGTTGTATATCTCGCGTACTTGAGACGCACCAAGCTCCTTATTGAAGAGCAAGGGCTCATCGATATACCCATCCCAATCTTGTCCCGAATCGAAACCGCCTTGCAGTGTGTCTTGCTCTTGCCCGAGTATCACACCGCCTGGCGAAAAGTTAAGCGCTCCCGCATCAAGCCCGTAGCGACAGCCCTGCAAAACACCATCAATGTACAGGCAGTTTTTTGAGCCATTGCGAGTATAAACGAAGTGATGCCACTGATTATCCGCGATATCCGGTGTCGTAATCAGATTTTGCTGTGAAAACGAGTTGCGCTTTATTAATGGCTCAAAGCGCTGGCTATTCCAAAAGAACAGTAGTAACTCGTTATTGAACTGTGGGCCAAAGCCAGAGAACAACGCCTGCGTTTGATTACGCTGGGAGGTTTTACCCCATACGGAAAAGGACATTTCCGTAAGCCCCTGAAACGCTTGATAATCAAGCGAGATAAAATCATCTAACGCAGTGGGAGTGAAATCAGCAGCTCGGCATACCGCTCCTTCCTCGACAGTTGGCATCGCCTTACTCGCCTGACCGTGATAGCTGTTACCGCTATAGTCTGTTATCTCATCTGCAACCCCCGCCCATTGCGACTCATCCAGATGCCAGTCGCCTATCGGTTCAGGTAGGTCACCGCTCGGAGGTCCTCCAGCACAGGCACGCGTTGAGCCATCCCAGTTGAGCTGATTTAACTGGTTGGTGTAGATAGACTGCACTTCGCCATCATTCAGCGTGCTGCGAAAGATCAACAACTCATCGAGTAGACCATCCCAGTCTTGCGACGATGTAAAGCGCCCTCCTAACGAATCTTGCTCCTGCGCAATATACAGCCCACCATCAGAAATACGGGGCGCTCCGCCATCTGATCGACTACAGGTTTGTCGAACACCATCCAAATAGAAGCAGTTATTGTTGCCCGATCTTGTCCACACAAAATGGTGCCATTGGTCATCATTGATCGGTGCGATATTCGCCGATAAAAAGTTACGCTGAGCGTAAAAAAGATTAACTCGTCGAGGATTGCTGAAAAACAGCAAAACACTATTATCCCAAGCTCGCCTATTATCGCGATATGCGCCGGAAAGAATAGTTTGAGACTGCGTTGCAGAGGTCGGTAGTTTACCCCAAACAGAAATAGAGAAGTTATTCTCTCGATCGAGAACATCAGCATCTAAAATAACGCCATCGGTTGTTGAGTTCTCGGAGAAGTCAGCGGCGCCACACACAACACCTTCGCTTGAATTGACTATCGGCTTTGTTGCTCGCCCGTCGAAGCCATTCCCGCTTGAGTCGATAACCTCGCCCGCAACGCCAGACCACTGAGCTTCATCAAAGTACCAAGCGGCCTGCAGCGTCGTCTGGCCATAGCTCACGCCCGATAGGCTTAGCGACAAAAGCAATAGTGCAAAGCGAACATTCGCAGCAAAAGAGAGAACAAACTTCATAAAAGAAACCAGCAAAACTTAACAACCCGTACAGTGTAGTGGCTTATCAAATTTTTTGCGTATTAGTGGCTAAAAAACTAGCAAATACAAAGAGAAGGAATAGAGAGAAGAGATGGCGTCCCATAGGGGGTTCGAACCCCTGTTACCGCCGTGAAAGGGCGGTGTCCTAGACCACTAGACGAATGGGACGTATAAATTTTGGAGCGGGAAACGAGACTCGAACTCGCGACCCC
>NZ_SPLL01000006.1:0-175805 GCF_004959845.1 Neptunomonas sp. XY-337
TCAATGGCGACGGCACCGTGACCTACACACCGGATACCAACTACAACGGCCCGGACAACTTCCAATACACCATTGCGGATGCGGCAGGTAACGTCTCCAACGCAGCGACCGTCGAGCTCACCGTGACCCCGGATAACGATCCACCGGTGGCCGTCAATGACAACGGCAGCACCGCGGAAGACACCGCAGTCACCCTGAACCTGGCGAGCAATGACAGCGACGTGGACGATGGCCTAGACCTTACCAGCATCGTGATCACACAGCAGCCGGACCACGGCACACTGGTGGTCAACAGCAACGGTACTGTGACCTACACACCAACAAGTGGATACACCGGCCCTGATAGCTTTAAGTACACAATCGCTGATGTGGGTGGCAATGTATCGAATGCAGCTACGGTTTCGCTTAACGTGGTTGATACCAACAACTCTGTTGTTGCCAATGATGATGGTGGTTCGTCCAATGGCTTTGTTTATGTTGGTGCGAATGGTGGATCATGGACGGCACAGGGTGTAACTGTTGAAGCCTTTAACGCAGATGGTAGTGCCGGAACAATCGTAAGAAACTCTTCGTTCGGCTTTGGTATTGCGGGTACTCCGGATTCTGATGATGATCGTCAAAACCCGCCGCAGCTTGAATATGACACGGCAACCAATACCTCAGAATCACTCGTATTTACATACGATGATTTTGTGACATCGGCAGAAGTTGATATTGCTCGACTGTATGGAACTGAGTCTGTAAATGGGCAAGTCCATACCGAGCAAGGGGGCTGGATCGCTTATGTCGTCGATGATGCGGGTAATCAGCGTGTTGTGGCAAGTGATGAATTTAGTTTCGGAAGTTCTAGCAACGGTGGCACGATCACGATCACCGCACCAGCGGGTTACGTGTTTAACCGTATTGAGTTTGTAGCGACAGAGTACCGTGATGGCCGGGATACAACGGGCAGCGGGGACGCTTCTGACTATTTCGTTCAAGGTGTCTCAGCGACGACAGTATCGAGTGGCTACCAAGCAGCTGAGGGTGATGATCTAACGCTGTCAGTGAATGACTTACTGGCTAATGACTCGGACCCTGATGGCGACGCTTTCAGTTTTGCTGGTATTGTTGATGTGAATGGCCAACTGGTCACAACAGGTAGTGCTGTTGTCGATGCGAATGGCGCAACAGTGACGATCAGTGGCAGTACGCTGACATACAACTCGGGTAACCAAGGCCTCAATGTTGGTGAGGTCGGCAATGTCGACTTTACATATCGTATTGAAGATGCCAATGGCGCGACGGATGATGCCGATGTATCGCTCACGGTTGTGGGTACGCAAGGTACACCGGGTAGCGTCAATATAGATGGTACATCTGGCAACGATATCCTAGATGGCACCAGTGGCGTGGACACGTTTGTTTGGCTTGATGGAGAAAGCGGGACAGATACGATCAATAACTTCACGGTTGGTGGTCCGGGTGTTGGTGATCGGCTTGACCTCTCTGACCTGTTGGTTGGAGAAGAGAGTAATCCACTCTCTGATTACCTCTCTGTCTCGACGAACGGTACCGATACGACTATCGAAATTCGTCCGCAAGGCAGTGGCGGTAGTGTTGAGCAAACGATCGTGTTGGATGATGTGACGGGCGTTACGCTCCAAGATTTGGTGAATAACGACCAGATCATTACCGACTAACGCTCATAACACGATTGGACTTCAAGCCCGGCTTAGGCCGGGCTTTGTTGTTTTGGTGTGTAATGAGTTAGAAAAAACCAAAAAATTGATCTAAAATCGCCGTTTTTTAACACCTCAGGCCAAACTCCCATGCAAGCAGAAGAGATCGCGACAAACGAAGAGCGCAAAACCAAAACACGTTTAAACAAGTTGCAAAAACGCTTGCGCCGTGAAGTTGGGCAGGCGATTGAGGCATACAACATGATCGAGGATGGCGATAAAGTCATGGTGTGTTTGTCTGGCGGCAAAGACTCCTACGCTATGCTGGATATTTTGTTAAACCTGCAACGTAGTGCGCCCATATCTTTTGAGCTTGTGGCAGTTAATCTCGATCAAAAGCAACCTGGATTCCCTGAACATATTTTGCCCGAGTACCTTGAGGCTTTGGGTGTGCCGCATCACATTGTAGAGCGTGATACCTATTCGATCGTCAAAGAGGTTGTTCCCGAGGGCAAAACGACATGCGGACTTTGCTCGCGCCTACGTCGCGGGACGTTATACGGATTTGCTGATGAGATTGGCGCCAATAAAATCGCTTTAGGGCATCATCGCGACGATATTCTCGAGACATTCTTCTTAAACATGTTTTACGGCGGTAAGTTGAAAGCGATGCCGCCTAAGCTGGTCTCAGACGACGGCAAGAACATGGTGATTCGGCCGTTGGCATTCGCCCGAGAAAAAGATATTGCCGAATACGCGGAGTTGAAAGCCTTTCCTATCATTCCTTGTAATTTATGCGGCTCTCAAGAGAATCTTCAGCGCCAAGTCATCAAGGAAATGTTGCAATCATGGGACCGACAACACCCTGGGCGTATTGAAACGATGTTTCGTTCCCTACAGCATGTTGTGCCATCCCACTTAGCGGATACAGAACTCTTTGACTTCAAACGACTAGCGTTGGGCTTTGCTCATGGTATTGATCCTTCGCTAGGGGAATCGCGGCTAAGTGAGCCTCAGGCAATCGATATACTGTCGCTGTAACGTCGCGCCGATATCTAGTCATTGGTTTTGAACGGTTAGTTGTGTTAAAAAACAACTAACCGCATACACGGATGTAGCTCTAAAGCAACAGCAACTTGTCACCCTTAGGGTTGTGATGGTCGGTTAAATTGCTATTGATGAAGGCGCTTGAGAGGGCGTATGAGCGAAGACCGAGAAAAGCTATTCAAACGAGCAGAGTATCTGCGTAACCTTTTGATCGCGCACGTGACAGGCCGCACTGTTAACATGCTCGATTATCAAAAGCTGCGTCAATATTTTATGCAGCACAAAGAAGCCGGTGCATTCTTACCGCGAATCGTTATTAACCACGGTGATTTGTCTAGCGTTTGGCAGAGCATGAAATACGGCTTTGGTTCGCATGAAGAGCGCCGGGACGCTATCCTCGATCAGTTTCAACCGTTTTTAGAGCGCTTCAGTCCGCAGGAGGCTGCTGCGGATGATGCTGCGATTGAGCAGTTAAATGAAGTTGTTCTGTTTTCTCGTTGGAACGAGTTTATGGAACGTGTTGATAAGGAACCAGAGCTTGCCGTTGATGCAATGCAGCAAGATATCACTGCGTTGTGTTATCAGTTACTGAAAGAGCTCAAAGTTTTCCCTGACCCAAGGCGTAGTTCATTATCACAACTGGTAACGCTAACAGAACATGCGCTGCAGATAAGCCCTGACAGAGAGCACGCTAGAGTTGTCAAGGATATCGTATCTGGCTGTGCGGACTCACTTGCGGCAATTGAACACCTCTACGCTGAAAACTCTAAAGCCAACAGTGAGAAAACTATTGATAAAGAGATCGCGAAAGTGCTTGTGAGTCTCTACATCAGCCTTTCTACAATGCTGCTATCTAGTTGGCGTCTGCACCGCCTTGGTGCGGCTTCAAGTACAACTAAAGTTTAGCATCCTCCCCTGAACGACTCTGATAGCTTGGTTTTTTTAGTTTAGGAGTCGTGAATATGTCTCAGCTTATTGAAGAGTCTATTGTAGATGGTGTCGCTCACGTGACGCTGTGTCGTCCAGATGCGTATAACAGCCTTTCGATGGAGCTGATGACGGCGCTGACAGAGGCACTTGTAAATTACGATAGTGACGAGTCCGTACGCGTTGTTGTGATCGCCGGAGCGGGAAAAGGTTTTTGTGCCGGACACGATCTAAAGCAGATGATTGCTGCTGACAGTATGGAGTTCAATGAAACAACATTTAAACAGTGCTCTACACTGATGCAGACCATCGTTAATTTGAGCGTTCCTGTGATTGCTCAGGTGCATGGCGTAGCAACAGCGGCAGGGTGCCAACTCGTGGCGAGCTGCGACCTTGCATTTGCGGCGCAAAGTGCGCGTTTTGGTACGCCGGGTGTCAACATTGGATTATTTTGTTCAACACCTATGGTTGCATTAACACGTGCTGTCCAGCCAAAGCATGCGATGGAGCTGCTACTTACAGGTCAACTGATCGGCGCTGAGCGCGCGGTTGAAATGGGCTTGATCAATCAGCATGTTGAGGATGAGACGCTAAACAGTCATGTGGTGTCTGTGGCTCAGCTGATTGCGAGTAAGTCTCGCAAAACGCTGACGATCGGTAAGCAAGCTTTTAATCAGCAACGCAACTTAACGCTTGAGTCGGCATATGAGCATTGCAGCCAAGTGATGGTCGATAATATGCAAACGGATGATGCGCAAGAGGGTATTGCGGCCTTTATTGAAAAACGCCACCCCAAGTGGCGACACTCGTAGCGATTTCCTCTGTGCTTCAGATCGATTAGCATAGCGGCATCGACGGAAGAGGTGACAGCAGTGGAAACGGTTTCTCAATTTTCAGGCATCTTAGCAGCGTTAGAGGAGCCAGCTGCGATCCTTTCACCTGACTACAAAATTATTGCCGCTAACGATGCCTATATTGCGCACTACAAAGGCAGTGATGCTGTAGTGGGCCACCACTGCTACGAGGTCTCTCACCACTACGACGTTCCCTGTGATCAAGCGGGCGAATCCTGCCCGCTGCGTGAATGCCAGCGAACCGGGCGGCGTCAGCGCGTGTTGCACCTTCACAATACGCGCCATGGTGAAGAGCATGTCGATGTTGAAATGATACCCATCACTGATAGCTCAGGGCGGGTCAGCTGTTATCTTGAAAAGATGCAGGTTGTCAAAGAGGCCGCTGCTTCACCGGAGGAGCAGGGTTTGGTCGGCCGCTCTCCTGCGTTCATGGCAATGTTAGAGCTTGTACACCGTGCCGCGCCTAGTGACATTAGCGTGTTACTGCTCGGAGAATCCGGCACCGGAAAGGAGCTCGTCGCGCAAGCGATACATCAGGCAAGCCGCCGCAAACAGATGCCATTCGTTACCGTTGAGTGCTCTGGATTAAGCGAAGCGTTATTCGAGAGTGAACTTTTTGGTCATGAAAAAGGCGCTTTTACCGGCGCCGTTAGCAGTAAAGAAGGCTTGGTAGAAGCGGCTCGTGGCGGCACCTTGTTTCTTGACGAATTAGGTGACGTACCACTTGCGCTACAGGTGAAGCTACTGCGCTTAATTGAAACAGGAACGTATCGGCGAGTGGGCAGCGTAACGGTACATAAAGCCGACTTCCGCTTGGTGTGCGCAACTCATAAAGCCCTGCCTGACATGATTGAAGCCGGCACGTTCCGTAAAGATCTTTATTATCGTGTAAGTGCGTTTCCCATTCCGCTACCCTCTTTGTCACAGCGTGGCGAAGATCTTGCGCTGCTCGTAGAAACGCTATTGAAGCGGATTCCTGAGGGGAGTGGGTACCACCTTTCTGCTCGAGCGCTTGAGGCACTCGCAGCTTACGCGTTCCCCGGGAATATTCGTGAACTACGTAATATTCTGGAGCGGGGGATGTTACTCACGGATGATAATGTCATTGATATTGCTCACTTACCTCACGAGTGTGCTAACCGTACCGAACCATTGCCTACTGAGCAGCAGTTTGGTTGTACGGTCGTACCATTGCATGAGCTAGAGTCGTGCTATCTGGCACACTTAGTATCCCTATATCCTCGAAATAAGAAGCTGCTCGCTGAACAGTTAGGTATCAGTGAACGAACGCTTTATCGCAAGCTCACAAAAGCCGATGCCCTTATGCAAAAGTCGTGAGAGCTAAAATTCCTATTGCCATTGCATTAGTATCTGTTAATGTTGTTTCGGTTATATGCTTATCTTTAATTGTTATATGTAGGCGCGTTTCGATTGATGGACGGATAGACGATTGTCGAATAGTTGCTTATAACTAATGCGTATACTTTTATAACAAAAATAATAATAACCGCACGCGGTGAGGGCACATTGGAGGCGTTAATGTCCAGAATAATAAAAGGTTCGGGGACACGCGAGCTATTAGCGCAGTTAGCTGCAGAGTCAGAACACCTATCTACGCGCGATCGGCGCGATTTTCTTAAAAAAGGCATCATGGCTGTTGGCGGCATGGCAAGCGCCGTAACAGCAGGTAATGCGGTAGCCAATACATCGAATTTACCTCCGATGGAACCGCAATGGGGGAAGATGCTTGGGCATGGGGTTGTTGAGTACCCTTATGGTCAGCCGTCTAAGTTTGAAAGTCATGTTGTTCGGCGTACCGTACCCTGGTTAACCGCTGAATCCATCTCCTCTATTTCGATGTCTCCGCTGCAAGATCTTAAAGGTATTATCACCCCCAATGGGCTGGTCTTTGAGCGCTATCATGCTGGGGTTCCGCAGATTAACCCCGATGAGCATCGCTTGATGATTCATGGGCTGGTAGAGCGTCCGATTATCTTCACGATGGAAGATCTTATGCGCTTCCCGTCGGTTTCAGAAATTAAATTTATCGAGTGCCCAGCAAACGGCGGTATGGAGTGGAAAGGTGCGCAGATGGAAGCGTTGCAGTTTACTCACGGCATGCTGAGTTGCTGCGAGTGGACGGGTGTTCCGCTGCGTGTACTACTTGATGAAGTCGGCGTTAAACCCGAGGGCAAGTGGATTCTAGCTGAGGGTGCAGATGGCTCTCACATGAGCCGCTCTATCCCGCTTGAGAAAGCCCTCGACGACACCATTGTTGTTTATGCACAAAATGGCGAAATGCTGCGCCCAGAGCAGGGCTACCCGCTACGTCTGATTAATCCGGGTTGGGAGGGCAACACATCGATCAAGTGGTTGCGCCGTTTAGAGATCGGGGACAAGCCATGGTATCACCGTGAAGAGACCTCCAAATATACGGACCTCATGCCCGATGGTAAGGCGCGTAAGTTTAGTTTTGTACAAGAAACCAACTCGGTTATTACGTCACCTTGTCCTGAGCATCCCATCGTGCGCAAAGGCTTTCTCGAGATCGAGGGGATTGCATGGTCAGGACGCGGCCGTATCAAACAGGTCGATATCTCGTTTGATGGTGGTGTGACATGGAAGCCAGCAAACCTTAAAGGGCTCGTGCTCTCGAAAGCACTGACTCGTTTCAGCTTTGTCACCAAGTGGGATGGTCAGCCTTGGCTGCTGCAATCACGTGCTATCGATGAAACGGGTTACGTCCAACCAACACTTAAACAGCTGCGTGAAGCGCGTGGCGGCAACTCTATCTATCATAAAAACTCAATCCACACTTGGAGTGTAGCTGCAAACGGGGAGGTTAAAAATGTTCAAATTACCTAAGGCCGTTTGTGTGGCATCTCTTGTTGGTACGCTTGCTTTTAGTGTTGGTCAATTGGCCTATGCAGGTGAGAAGTTTGGTTTTGGCGAGACCGCAACACCTGAGCAGATCGCAGGTTGGGATATTGATATTCGACCTGATGGCAAGGGGTTGCCCAAAGGGCAAGGCTCCGTTGCTGATGGAGAAGCGGTTTATGAGCAACTGTGTGCAACCTGTCATGGTCTTTTTGGTGAAGGGGAAGGGCGTTGGCCGGTGCTAGCCGGTGGCCAAGATACGTTGACCGATGACCGTCCTGTCAAAACGGTGGGCTCTTATTGGCCGTATGCCTCAACTCTGTTTGACTATATTCGTCGCGCGATGCCATTCACTGCACCACGATCACTGACCGATGAACAAACTTACCAGTTAACCGCTTATGTGCTTTACCTCAACGAGATTGTAGATGAGGATTTTGTTCTTACGGATGAAAACCTAGCGGCGATCGAGATGCCCAACCAAGAGGGCTTCTTTGTTGATACGCGGCCGGATGTTAAAAATGCTCGCTGCATGAAAGACTGTGCCGACCCAGCTAAGCTCGTTGTTACTGGAACATTGCAAGGTATTACACCTGTTGGGCACTTCATTGAAGGCGCTGATGCACCCGCTGCCTCTCATGAGGCTCAAGAGGAACTTGAGCGTGAGAAAGAGCATCAACGGAAAGCGGCCTCTGGCCATGAGGATGCAGCGCAAGCCGCGACTGAAGCGCCAGCACCGCTATCGGATGCTGCGCTGGCAGGCCAATCCGTGTATAACAATGCATGCCAAGCATGCCATAACTCTGGAATCGCCGGTTCGCCAAAATTTGGCGATGCGAGTGCTTGGGCTCCACGCATCAAGCAGGGAATGGACGTTCTGATGGGTCATGCGATTAATGGCTTTTCGGGCGAGAGTGGCATCATGCCACCGAAAGGAGGCCGAGTTGACCTTAGTGATCAACAAGTTAAAGATGCAGTTGCCTACATGGTTGAGTCGTCTAAATAGTTGTTTGCTATATTAAGTAGCTCTACTATTGCTTATAATTATAAAAATAAACAGTGTCTGCGAGTAAGGCACGCCAAAAGGAGAGTCGAATGCGCAAGTTGACCCTATCGATATGTGCAGCAAGCTTGTTTGCCCTGTCTGCTGGAGGCGCACATGCCGCCTCTGAGGAGATGATCGCAGAGGGCAAGGCAGTTTTCATGGGTAAGTCCCGTGGTAACTGCATTTCATGCCATCAAATCAATGATCCTGATGCAAATCTACCGGGTAACCAAGGGCCGCCGATGATTGCTATGAAGCAGCGCTTCCCGGACAAGCGCAAGTTGCGTGCTCAGGTATGGGATGCCACCCGCAGCAACCCTATCAGTATCATGCCACCACTTGGTAAGCATTGGATCCTCTCCGAGGAGGAGATCGATGCGGTTGTTGAGTATATCTACCAGTTCTGATGTGCCCTTGAGGTAATAAGTAAAGAGGAAAACACTATGAGTTTACATCGTCGCACAGTGATTAAAGCGATTGCCACAGGGGGAGCGCTGGTAGGTGCGAGCGTGCTTATGCCAAAGCTAGCCTTTGCTGCTTGGAATAAGTCTGCCTTTGAAGCCAAAGATCAAACGGCCGCAATGAAAGCCTTGCTTGGCGCTGAAAATGCTGAAAATAGTTCCGAAGTGACGCTAAAAGCGCCAGATATTGCTGAAAATGGCGCAGTAGTTCCGGTCACTGTTTCATCGACTTTGGCTGATGTTGAGTCGATGAGTGTCTTTATCCAAGACAACCCATCACCGTTGGCTGCGGAGTTTATGGTTCCTGCAGGTACAGCTGCAAACGTCGCGACACGCGTACGTATGGGTAAGACCTCAAAAGTAACCGCAGTTGTGAAAGCGGGCGGCAAGCTATATAGCGCGTCTAAAGAGGTAAAAGTCACCATCGGTGGTTGTGGCGGTTAATAGGGGCTCAGGAGAAGAATCATGGCTAAAGGCATTTTAAAAGTAAAAGCAAAAGCGGCTGGCGGTAAAACGAAAGTTAAGATGATGGCTAAGCACATCATGGAATCTGGTCAGCGAAAAGATAAGAAAACAGGTGAGTTAATTCCTGCGCTGTTTCTACAAAACATCATGGTAAAGCTAGCAGATAAAACTGTATTTGAAGCGAACCTGGGGCCTGCAATTTCTAAGAATCCTTACCTTTCATTCTCTTTTGAAGGGGGGGCGAAGGGTGATGAAATGGTGATCACTTGGACAGAGAACTCTGGGAAAACAGCGACAGAAACAGCGAAAATTAAATGATGACACGTTCTGGGCAGGTTGCTAAGCCTTGCCTGCGTGCCTCTTTAACATTAAGTGGGTGCTACCTATGAAAATAATAAAGACACTCTCTCTTGGGGTTGGACTGATGGCTGTATCTCAGTTCGCCACTGCGGCAGGAGCTGGTAATACGATTGAAACGGTAAATCCTGAAGCAGATCGCATGGCGCTTCAGAATTTCTACAAAAAGCGTTTTCCTGATACGGAATTAGACGACTACGTTAATGGTATCTATTCAGTGGATGCCGCCTCACGAGCGCAGTGGGAGGAGCTGGAAGAGTTTCCTCCTTATGAATTTGCGGTTGAGGAAGGTGAGCGACTGTTTAACGAGCCTTTTGCAAACGGTAAAACGTATGCGAGCTGCTTTGCGAACGATGGCGTTGGCATTCGCCAGAACTATCCCTATTGGAACAAGCAAGAGGGTACAGTTAAGACGCTCGAAATGGAGATCAATGAGTGCCGTGAGAAAAACGGTGAAAAGCCGTTAAAGTGGGGTAAAGGCGAGATCGCTCGCATCTCCGCTTACATGGCTTGGACATCACGGGACAATGTCTTTGACATCAAAATCCCAGAAGATGACCCTCGTGCACTGGCTGCATACCTAGAGGGTAAAAAGTTCTTCTATTCTAAGCGTGGTCAGTTGAATCTATCCTGTGCGAACTGTCATCTGCAGGGCTCCAATGTTCGTATCCGTGCGGATCTACCTAGCCCAGCACTTGGTCATGTTAGCCATTTCCCCGTGTTCCGCTCAAAGTGGGGTGAGTTGGGTACACTGCATCGTCGCTACAAGGGTTGCCATAAAGACAGCCGCTCTAAGCCGCAAGAGATGCAGAGTGACATCTACCGCAACTTGGAGTACTTCCAAACCTACATGAGTAACGGTTTGGTAGTTAACGGGCCTGGCGCACGTAAATAGGATAAGGAGAAACCCATGAAGAAAACATTGTTACTGAGTGCGGCTATCCTTCTTACCCCTACGTGGGTTATGGCCGAGACACTACAAGAGGCGTTTGAGACTCACCGCGCTATGTATGGTAAAGACCATACCTTCACGTGGCAGGGAAAAGAGTACTCAACTAATCACCCTGAAGAGTTGGAAGCGCGTGTTGAGCCGACCCAAGGTAATGCAACGGCACTACTTGAGCTTGCGAAAGCGGAAAATAAGAAAGCTGCGAGTGCGGGTTACGAGTGGAAGCTGACGCGTGGTTTACTCAAAAATGCTGAGGCTGCAATAAAAGAGGGCGAGTACCAGCGTGCTCTAAATTTGGCAGCGCAAGCTAAGTACCATGCTCGCATCGGTATTGAGCAACATGCGTACGCGGAGAAAAACTGGCAGCTGTCGGTTCCGCAGTAGTCTGGATGACGAAAATGCCTGTAGCAGAGCGAATCTCTACAGGCATTTTTTATGCTTAAAGGGGAATAATTATGTCGATGTCCCGACGTGAGTTTGCACAGCTTATCGGTTTGGCTGGTGCGGCAGGTATGCTGCCAACAACAGGGTTTGCAGCAGCGAAACAAACGGCTGATCCGTATGAACTTGAGAACTTCGGTAACGTCCGTCTTTTACATATCACCGATTGCCATGCGCAGTTAAACCCGGTTTATTTCCGTGAGCCAAATGTCAATTTAGGTGTCGGCACTGCTTACGGTAAAGCACCGCACTTAGTGGGTGAAAAGTTGTTAGGTCACTTTGGTATTGCACCTAACACATTAGAAGCACACGCTTTCTCTTGTTTGAACTATGAGTCGGCCGCGCGCCAATACGGCAAAGTCGGTGGGTTTGCCCACCTAAAAACGCTGGTTGATCGCTTGCGCGAAACCTACGGACGAGAGAAAACACTCTTGCTAGATGGTGGAGATACTTGGCAAGGTTCGGGCACATCGTACAAGACGCGTGGCATGGACATGGTTAAAGCGACCAATGAGCTGGGCGTCGATATTATGACCGGCCACTGGGAGTTTACTTATCATCAGCAGGAAATTCTCGATAATATCAAAGCGTTTAACGGTGAGTTCCTCGCTCAAAACGTGTTTGTTACCGAGGATGCCCTTTTTGAAGGTGCCGACGAATATATCCACGATGAAGACACGGGGCATGTGTTTAAGCCCTATTCGATCAAAGAGATAGGTGGCGCACGCATTGCAGTGATTGGACAAGCGTTCCCACGTACAAAGATTGCTAACCCAGCGCGCTTTATCCCTGATTGGACCTTCGATATTTACGATGACCTGCTGCAAGAACAGGTTGATGCGATTCGCGCTAACGAAAAAGTTGATGCTGTCGTTGTGATATCTCACAACGGTATGGATGTGGATATCGCTATGGCCAGCCGCGTCTCTGGTATTGATGTCATCTTGGGCGGACACACGCATGATGGTATGCCAGAGCCAACAGTTGTAAAAAATGCGGCGGGTAAAACACTGGTGTGCAACGTTGGTTCCAATGGTAAGTTCCTTGGAGTGATGGATCTTGATGTCACCAATGGCAAAGTCCGTGGCTTCCGTTACCGCTTGTTGCCGGTGTTCTCTGAGCTGATCGCTCCGGACCCGAGCATGGCGCAGTTGATTACGGATATTCGTCAGCCATATACAAGTTGGTTAAACGAGGAGCTTGCACCGGCAGATGAGGTGATGTTCCGCCGGGGTAACTTTAACGGCACATTTGACCAAGTGATTTGTGATGCGTTGCGTAAAGTGAACGATGCGCAGGTATCGCTATCGCCGGGGTTCCGTTGGGGCACAACCGTCCTGCAGGGGCAAATGGTCACAATGGAGCATGTGCTTGATCAAACCTGTTTGACCTACCCAGAGACCTACGTACGCGAAATGACCGGGGCGGAGCTGAAACTTATTCTCGAGGATGTGGCTGATAACCTATTCAATCCAGAGCCATACTTGCAGTCAGGTGGCGATATGGTGCGAGTGGGAGGGTTTGACTATGTCTGCGACCCGACCGCTAAAATCGGCAACCGTATTAGTGAGATGACGCTAGATAACGGTGAACGTATCGATGCCAACAAACGTTACAAAGTGAGTGGCTGGGCAACTGTTGGTGCGCGTTCTGAAGGCGCTGATATTTGGGATGTTGTTGCTGACTACCTGCGTGATCGTAAAGTGGCTAGCATCGACAAGCTTAATACACCGAAACTCAAAAATGTTACCGGAAATCCGGGTATCGTCGACTACCCTGCATAATCCAACCAAGCGAGGTGGGGGCTTCCCACCTCGCTTCATTTCAAACAAGAGCTGATACGCGTCAACGTATTACCATGTAGCTCTACCCCGCATACATTCAAGAAACCTCATCCACTATATTGCTCCTTGAATTCATATAATAAAACAGATAGTTTCTACATCTTGCCTACGGGAATCTAAATTTTTTGTCTACTAGTCTAAAGGGTTAGTTGGCATAAGCGTCTACTACAACAGCTTTAACAACAATAATGGAACGATCCTTATGAAAAAAATGTTTAAAACCGCAGTTGCTGCGATCGCTTTGATCTCCTCTACGGTATCTCTGGCGGCAGATAAGTCTACGCTAGATAGCATCCTAGATGCTGGTGAGATGAAAGTTTGCTTTGATGCTGGCTACATGCCATTCGAAATGAAAGCAAAAAATGGCGGCTTTATCGGTTTTGACATCGATCTGGCGAAGCAGATGGCGAAAGCGATGGATGTAAAATTCACGCCAGTCAATACGGCATGGGACGGTATCATCCCAACCCTGCTGACCGGTAAGTGCGATATCATCATGGGTGGTATGACAATCACAGCGCAGCGTAACCTGAAAGTTAACTTCGCTGATCCGTATGTTGTTATTGGTCAAACAATTTTGGTTCGTCCAGAGCTGAAAGATAAGATCAAATCTTACCGCGACCTCAACAACGGCGAATACACTGTCGCAACGAAGCTGGGTACAACGGGTGAAGCTGCCGTTAAACGTATGATTGGTAAAGCAAAAATCAGCCTGTTTGAAACTCAGGCAGACGCGGTGCTAGAAGTGTCTAACGATAAAGCGGACGCGTTCGTTTACGACCTGCCATTCAACGCGCTATACGCTAGCCAAAACCCTGATCAGGTAAGCCACCTAGAGAAGCCGTTCACATATGAGCCACTGGGTTGGGCTATCCGTAAAGGTGATCCAGATTTCCTTAACTTCCTAAACAACTTCCTACGCCAGATTAAAGGCGACGGTAGCTACGATCGTATCTACGCGAAGTGGTTCAAGTCTGACAAGTGGCTGCAGCAAGTTCAGTAATCACGTTTCACTTAGCGCGCGCTTGCTAACACAGGTGCGCGCTTAGCTTTAGTTTTTCGCGGCCTTCTGGCCGTTTTGTTTTAATTAGAAAGGTCATTTTTACATGCACTCAAAACAAAGAGCATGGTTCTGGAACGCTGTGTTTTTCGCAGTGATTCTTGGGATTGGCTGCTCAGTTTATCTTGCGGGTAAGCGGATAGATTACACTTGGCGCTGGGATCGTGTGACTCCCTTCATTATCAATACCGACCCTATCTCCATTAGCGCTGAGCGCAACGGTACGGTTGAGATTAACGCCGATCAAAGCCAAATCACGCTGATTCCTGACTCGGGTGAAGAGTCATTCGTGATTACTGAGTTTACCGAGACACTGGTGAGCGATGGCGATCTCGTTTTTGAAGGCGACACGCTAGCGGAGCTGCATGGATGGCGCATAGGGCCAATTGTTGAAGGCCTCATTG
This sequence comes from Neptunomonas sp. XY-337, assembly GCF_004959845.1. NCBI lineage: Bacteria > Pseudomonadati > Pseudomonadota > Gammaproteobacteria > Oceanospirillales > Oceanospirillaceae > Neptunomonas > Neptunomonas sp. XY-337. Next base: position 14,393 of record NZ_SPLL01000006.1, read on the forward strand.
TCACGGTAGAGATATCGCTCTACTCGCTGTTAATCGCCCTTGCATTGGGCTTGCTCATTGGCTTGATGCGGATCAGTGCGAACCCTGCGGCACGTAAACTCGCCATTGTTTACATCGAGGTGATACGTGGTACGCCGCTGTTGGTACAAATCTTCATTATGTACTTCTTTATCGGCACAGTACTTGAGCTTGAGCGTTTCACCTCAGGTGTGGTGGCACTATCGGTATTTACCGCCGCTTATGTTGCTGAAATCATTCGAGCCGGTATTCAGTCGATCCCCAACGGCCAGATGGAAGCCGCGCGCTCGTTGGGTATGAGTTACCCCAAGGCGATGATCTACGTCATTCTGCCCCAAGCGTTTAAGCGCACTCTTCCACCCTTAGCGGGACAGTTTATCAACCTGATTAAAGACTCCTCCTTGGTATCGGTTATCTCAATCACCGACCTGACCAAAGCGGGCCGAGAGGTTGTGAGTGGTAGTTTTGCACCGTTTGAAGTTTGGTTCACAGTGGCGCTTTTATATCTGCTGCTAACCGGTATTTTGTCTTGGTCTATTCAACGTTTGGAAAAGAGGTTATCAGCCAGTGACTAATACACCTGATGATATGATCGTCGCCAAAAACGTTGATAAGTATTTTGGTGAATTACACGCACTAAAAGATGTATCGGCAACGGTAAAACGTGGCGAAGTTGTTGTGATTGTAGGGCCATCTGGCTCTGGTAAATCCACGTTCTTGCGGACTCTCAATCAGTTAGAAGAGATCGATAGCGGCTCCTTAATGATTGACGGTACCGATATGTACGCCCGCGATACGAACATCAATAAGCTTCGTGAACACGTGGGGATGGTGTTTCAAAGCTTCAACCTGTTTCCGCACAAGACGGCACTGGAAAACGTAAAGCTGGCACCGTTAAAAGTGTCTGGCCGCGCTGAAGCTGAAGTGCATGAGAGTGCAAAAGAGCTGATGTATAAAGTTGGCTTGGCTGAGCGCATGGATAACTACCCCTCGCAGCTATCCGGCGGGCAGCAACAGCGTGTCGCGATTGCGCGAGCACTGGCTATGAAGCCGAGCATCATGTTGTTTGATGAGCCAACCTCTGCCCTCGACCCAGAGATGGTTGGTGAGGTGCTAGATGTGATGAAAGGGCTTGCGAACGAAGGTATGACGATGGTTGTTGTGACACACGAGATGGGCTTTGCGCGCGAAGTTGCCGATCGCGTGCTCTTTATGGAAGAGGGTGCGTTACTGGTGGATAAAAAGCCAGATGCCTTTTTCGATAACCCAGATCATCCTCGTCTTCAGCAGTTCCTGTCTAAGGTTCTGTAAGGGTTGTAAAAAAAGAGCGGCTTAAAGCCGCTCTTTTTCGTTATAGCGTCTGCTTTTTCCGCAGCCAAATTTTGGCATCGTGGAATACCGCTCCACCGCGCGGTAAAGCAGGCTCCGCGCTCACCAAAGCATTGATACCCACGCCCTCAGCAAATGCGGCGTTTGGCCATAAACCTTCTACGATAATGACACCCGGCTGCACACCATCAAATGGCTTCGCCCACAGTGTCACTTGACCAAGTGAGTTACCCAGAGTGACAAGGTCACCCTCGCTGATGCTTTGCTTGGCACAGTCGTTAGGGTGAATAAACGCGGTCGGGCGTTTCTCCTTCTTCACTGACCCTGGTGTTTCGCTAAATGACGTATTCAAGAAGGTCCGTGCCGGTGCGGTAACCAAACGGAATGGGTGGTCGCAATCTGCCGCTTCAATCAGCTCGGCGTGATCTGGCAAGGTAGGCAGCTTGCCCTCTGCATCCCCTAGGCTCTGCCAGTCGGCAAAAAAGTGGAAGCGGCCATCCGCATGACCAAACCCGTTTAAGAAGTGCGCATCAGCGAACGACTCAGCCAGGTCGATACCCTCTTGAGCATGGATCTCCTCTGCGCTAGGCAAACTGCTATGTTTGAGCGCTTGGTTGAGCAACTCCATAGAGGAGTGCGTGAATAACGTACTGCGTTCATGGCCTAGCAGTTGCGCCAATGCGCAGACCACATCATGGTTGCTACGACTATCGCCTTGTGGCGGAATGATCGCTTTGCTGACTTGAACATGCGTGTGGCCACTTGCTGTGTAGAGATCGTCGTGCTCTAAAAACGTCGTCGCAGGAAGCAAGATATCAGCCATAGCGGCTGTTTCGGTCATCATCTGTTCGTGGACGACAATAAACAGGTCATCGCGCTTAAAACCCTGATGCACCTTATTTAAGTCCGGTGCGACCACCATCGGATTGGTGTTCTGAATAAAAAGCGCTTTAACCGGCGGGCCATCACCAAGGTCATCTTGATTGCCAGTCAGTACTGGGCCAATACGCGACATATCCAACTCTCGTGTGGCGTGTGCTGCAAGTGACTTACCTTGCAGTAGGTCTTTATCGATCCCTTTATAGATATCGCCATGGCCGTAAAGGGCGCCGCCGCCTTTAACCTGCCATGCGCCTGTGATCGCAGGGAGACAAGAGACAGCGTGCATATTAGATGCGCCATTGCGAGAGCGGCTCATACCGTAACCTAAGCGGATGTAACTGCGCTGTGTGCCACCGTAGAGTCTTGCAAATTCAATAATCTGCTCGCAACTGAGCCCAGTTATCTCTGCCGCCCACGCGGGTGTTTTGGATGCTAAATGCTCGGCAACTTCGGGGGTGAAGTCTGTGTATTTTTCAAGGTAGTCATGATCGGCATACCCCTCTTTAAGGAGCTGATGCATCACCGCGCAAGCGAGGGCTCCGTCGGTGCCGGGGCGCAGCATCAGGTGCAGATCCGCTTTTGCCGCGGTGGGTGTGCGATAGGGGTCAACCACCACTAACTTCGCACCACGACGTGCCGCTTGCTGAATATGCGTCATCACATTAATTTGCGTGTGCACTGGGTTTCCACCCCAAACCACGATCACCTCACTGTGGCTGAGCTCTCGTGCGTCCACACCACGCTTTGTGCCAACGCCCGCCTGCCAACCTGCATTAGAGATGCCAACGCAGATCGTCTCTTTTTGACGCGAATATCCCATGGCATAGCGTAAACGATGGGTCGCTGCCAGTTGGCACCACCCCATAGTGCCTGCGTAGAAATAGGGCCAGATCGCTTGCGCACCGAACTCATCGGTAATTTGAGTAAAGCGGGTAGCAATTTCCTGTAGCGCCTCATCCCAACTGATCGGCGTGAACGAGGATAACCCTTGCCCCCGTGGGCCTGTCCGGCGCATCGGTACCGATAGACGCTCGGGGTGATGAACACGCTCTGCATAGCGAGCTACTTTGGCGCAGATGACGCCTGCCGTGTAGCTGTTGCGTTTGCTACCGTGCACACGGCCGATGGTGTTCGCATCTTTCTTTTCGACCTCCAGTGCACAGGTGCTTGGGCAGTCGTGAGGGCAGACAGCATAGTGTTTAATCGTTTCGGGTTTGCTCGCTTTCATGATGTTCTCGTACTGAGCAGATGTTGTTTTGGATCTGCTGCGAAAGTCTTATGTTAGGCTCGCTACTCTACACCATCTTCTGATCGGGGTGGCGATTTGGCGGGGCTTTGCTGCAAATTTGTGACAACTGCAAAATCTACCTTGAGACTCGGAATCACAGCCCGTAGTTTGCTAAACTACGCCCTTTCTTGATTTTGGAGCCTGTAGCATGAAGCTAACTCTCTCGATACTGTTTGTGGCCCTCGCATTGGCAGGTTGCCAGAGCACACCAACACAGCCAGAGACAGCAGCGCCGCAAACCGCACCAACCGACGAGCAGCAAACGGCTACGCCACCGTCAAAAGCATCGCAGAATCAAAATATTGACTATCTATCTGGTCAGTTGACCACTATGCAGGAGCAGCTGATCCAAACCCGTGCCGATATGGGCCGCTTAACTCAGAGCCAGCAGCTCTTGCTGGCCAAAACCCAGATGCTGATCGATGCGCAAAACACTGCACCGGCCGCGGCTAATGGTGCTGACAACAGTGTGTCTGTTCCAGCGATGGAGTCGCTCTCTGCGCGTATCGAGCATCTGTCAGATAAGTTAAATGCCGACTTTGATCTGGTATCGGTTTACAGTGCACGCGGTACATGGATTTTAGTTCGCTACAACCGCCGCACCGGAGAGGCTTGGCTGGCGGATGATGGCCGCTGGAATCAGTTAGCTGAGGAGGGCGAGTTACCTGTCTCCTTTTATGCCGTTAATTTACTGCCAGCTGCAAACGATGTGAAAGGCTATGTCGCGGCGCGTGTTGACCAACGAACCGGCCAAACTTGGATTCTAGTGGAAGACCGCTGGGCCTCTTTTTAGTATTTGCACAAGACCACATATGAACCACAACCCGGATGATCTGATTGCCATTTTTAATGGCTGTTTTGCTGACACACTCAATACTCGGTTGTTACGCGGCGACGATGAGCCGATCTATCTGCCTGCCAATGATCAAGTGCCCTATCATGGTATCTATTTTGCCCATGGGTTCTACGCCAGTGGTTTGCATGAGATCGCCCACTGGCTCATCGCGGGGCCTGAACGGCGTTTGCTGGAGGACTTCGGTTATTGGTATGTGCCCGACGGCCGTACTCAGGCGCAGCAACGGCTATTCGAGCAGGTGGAGATTAAACCCCAAGCGACGGAGTGGATATTAGCGCAGGCCGCGGGTTTTCGGTTCCGCGTTAGCGTTGATAATCTAGAAGGCGATCCGGGCGATACCGAACAATTCAAAGATAATGTGCATGCCCAAGTCTTAACTTACTGCCAAAAGGGTTTACCTGAGCGGACGCAAGTGCTGCGTGATGCACTGAGTCAGTTTTACGGTGTAGATCGTGAGTTAACGCCGGATAGCTTTGATCGTAGCGCTATTTAGCCGAATGCAAAGACCCAGTCTCGTTATGGCCTGTTTAGCTGATAAGACCAAAATGAGGAGTTTTTTCGTTCCAAAGTACCATATCTGGCCCACTGATCCCTTTTTATTATCTGTTGGTACCACCTTTCGATAACAAAAATAGAGGATCCAATTATGTGGACTAAACCAGCCTACACAGACCTGCGCATCGGCTTTGAAGTAACAATGTACTTCGCAAACCGTTAAGCCTTCGCAGCAATAGCTCTCCTTGGCCCCAGCGTAAGCTGGGGTCATCTACAGAAAAACTGATCCAATATTTGTCGTCCAATCCGCCACTCTAGCGAGCAGGTGTCGGGATTCGTGCGGCCAAAACTAGAAGTAGAATAATAATGAAAGTACAGGTATTAGGCTCAGCCGCCGGCGGTGGGTTTCCCCAGTGGAACTGCAATTGTAAGAACTGTTCAGGTGTTCGGGCGGGCACAATCAATGCAAAGCCGCGCACGCAATCATCGATCACGGTCAGCGCTGATGGTGAAAACTGGGTGCTGTTTAATACTTCCCCTGATATTCGCGAGCAGTTGGCAAATTTTGCGCCGATGCAACCCAATCGCGCGATTCGTGATACGGGTATCGCCGCCATCGTCTTTATGGATAGTCAGATAGATCACACCACGGGGCTTCTGATGCTGCGTGAAGGCTGCCCACACCAGATCTGGTGCACGGAGATGGTCGAGCAAGACCTCTCAACAGGTTTCCCTGTACTTTCGATGCTAAAACACTGGAATGGTGGCAACGAGGTTCATCGCATACCGGTGGGTGAGGCGGATAATAGCTTTACCATTGTGCAAGCGCCCAGTCTTAAGTTTACTGCGATTCCGCTGCTGAGCAGCGCGCCACCTTACTCGCCACACCGTGATGACCCGCATCCGGGTGATAATATCGGCATGCTCATTGAAGATACACGCAGCGGAAAAACGTTGTTTTATGCACCGGGCCTTGGCCAGATTGAGCCGCATCTACGTCCCTATATGGAGGCGGCGGATGTGCTGTTGGTTGATGGCACTATCTGGCAAGAGGATGAGCTAATCGTCACTGGTGTTGGCGATAAACTAGGTGTGGCGATGGGGCATCTGCCACAGTCGGGTGAGGGCGGTATGATCGAGTATTTAGATACGCTCCAAAAGCCGCGCAAGATTCTTATCCATATCAATAACACCAACCCCATTCTTGATGAGGATTCGCCAGAACATGCCGAGGTGCTGGCGCACGATATCGAGATTGCATTTGATGGGATGTCGATCGAGCTATGATCGCGCAAGAGGAGCCAATCATGACGACACACAGCAGCCAATACCCGCTCAGTCGGGAAGAATTTGAAGCCGCTCTGCGCGCTAAGGGCGACTTTTACCATACTCAGCACCCCTATCACATTGCGATGTATGAGGGGCGCTCCACGCCCGAGCAGATCCGTGGTTGGGTGGCCAACCGTTTCTATTATCAGATCAGCATTCCTGTTAAAGACGCTGCCATTATGGCGAACTGCCCAGATCGTGACGTGCGCCGTAGCTGGGTGCAGCGGATGCTGGATCATGATGGTTACGATGGCGCTGAAGGCGGGATCGAAGCATGGTTGCGGCTCGGAGAAGCCGTGGGCTTAACCCGCGAAGAGATCCTCTCGGGGGAGCATGTACTGCCGGGGGTTCGTTTTGCAGTGGATGCTTATGTTAACTTTGCGCGCCGTGCCACGTGGCAAGAGGCGGCTAGCTCCTCATTGACTGAACTGTTTGCTCCGGGTATCCACAAGAATCGTCTGGATACGTGGCCTAAGCATTATCCGTGGATTAAAGAGGAGGGCTATCAATACTTCCGCAACCGCCTGACTGAGGCACGGCGCGATGTGGTGCACGGGCTAGAGATTACCCTAGACCACTACACCACCCGCGAACAGCAGGAGCGGATGTTAGAGATTCTCCAGTTCAAACTTGATGTGCTGTGGTCGATGCTAGATGCGATGACCATGGCTTATGAGCTTGAGCGCCCGCCGTACCATACGGTGACGCCGAATAAGGTTTACCACCGAGGGTTGTTCAATGAGTAACTCTATTACCTTGCACACGGTGCCCAAGCTCAATCGGATGTTTCGCTTTCAGTGGGAGCAAGCGCAAGAGGCTTATGTGCTGCTCTACCCAGAGGGCATGATCCAGCTCAATGGACCTGCGGGTGAGATTCTCGCATTGGTAGATGGCGAGCGTGATGTGCAGCAAATCATAGTGCAGCTACAGCAGAAGTTCGCTGATGCGGGTGATATCAGCCAAGATATCGTCGATTTTTTGGGAGAAGCCCATGCGCAAAACTGGATCACCTTGTAGTGGGCAAAGCGGGCTTCCTAATCCAGCCTTTGGCCATGAAAAACCACACGGTAAACCCTTATGGTTGCTAGCGGAACTGACGTATAAGTGCCCGCTGCAATGCCCTTACTGCTCCAATCCACTTGATTTTGCCGGTGCTGGTGCTGAGTTAACCACCCAGCAATGGCTAGATGTGTTTGCGCAAGGCCGCGAAATGGGCGCTGTGCAGCTTGGTTTTTCAGGTGGTGAGCCGCTGGTGCGCCAAGATCTCGCAGACCTGATCGCGGGGGCGCATGAACTGGGTTATTACACCAATCTCATCACATCTGGCGTGGGTCTAAATGCAGGAAAAATGGCAGCGTTTAAACAGGCCGGGCTTGACCATATCCAGATCAGTTTTCAAGCCAGTGATGCTGACGTCAACAATATGTTGGCCGGTTCCAAAAAAGCCTTTGAGCAAAAGTTAGCGATGGCGCGTGAGGTCAAGGCGCAAGGCTATCCGATGGTACTTAATTTTGTCACACATCGGCACAATATTGATCAGATCGACCGCATTATCGAGCTATGCGTGGCACTTGAGGCCGACTATGTTGAGCTGGCCACATGCCAATATTACGGCTGGGCGTACGAGAACACAGAGCAGTTACTGCCCACTCAAGCTCAACTGGCGCACGCAGAAGCTGTGACAAACGACTACCGTGAGCGGCTGGCAGCAGCGGGTAACCCCATTAAGCTTATCTTTGTAACTCCCGATTACTACGAAGAGCGCCCCAAAGGTTGCATGAATGGTTGGGGGCAGGTCTTTCTAACCGTTACGCCAGATGGAACGGCGCTGCCATGCCACAGTGCGCGTATGTTGCCATTGGAGTTTCCCAATGTGGCTGATAGCACACTCAAGGAGATTTGGGACGCCAATCCTAGCTTCAACTATTTCCGCGGTGATGACTGGATGCAGGAGCCATGTCGTAGCTGCGATGAGAAGGATAAGGATTTCGGCGGATGTCACTGCCAAGCCTATATGCTAACAGGCGATATGCACAACGCTGATCCGGTGTGCAGCAAGTCGGCGCATCATCACAAAATTGTCGCTGCGCGTGAGCGTGCCGAAACCGTGACCAACGCACCTGATCAGTTCGTGTATCGCAACGAGCGTAACTCACGCGTTTTCGCGAAAGGGTAGAGAGATGCAAGCCGGTTTCTGGCACAGTGATCTTACGGCAGAACAGGCGGTAGCTGGTAGTACCGAGTACGGCCAAACGGCGTTGGATAGTGCAGGCCGCGCCTATTGGGTTGAGTTTCGACCGCACGAGCATGGGCGTAATTGCATCTGCAGAGAGGGCGCCCATAAGGGCACGATCGAGACATTAACGCCGGAAGACTGCAGCGTGCGCAGCCGGGTACATGAGTATGGCGGCACCAGCTGGAGCTTGTTAGACGATGACCGCCTAGTGTTTGTGAACGCAGCGGATCAGCAACTTTATCTGCAGCAGCTCGCAACCGGCACTATTCGCGCTGTTACGCATAGTAAGTCTGCGCGCTACCTAGAGCCGGTCTGGGATGTCCGATGTCAGCGTATTGTCGTTGTGGAGGAGCATCATGCCAGTTCGGGTGTTGATAATCGCTTAGTGTCTATCTCGCTCGATGGTGAACGCAATATCCTGCATGAGCAGCACGACTTTTATGCCTATCCGACCCTGAGTCCATGCTGCGGACAGTTAGCTTTTATTGCGTGGGACCACCCCCATCAACCTTGGACGGCCACTTACGCTTACCGCGCTAAGGTATCACCAACAGGCAATCTATCGGCACTAGCACGCATCGGCGACCAGCTGCCTGAGGCGTTGTCGCAGCCTCAGTTTGATGTCGCAGGCCAGCTCTACCTGATGACTGACCGGGAAGGCTGGTGGAATCTTTATCGCTGGGAAGCCGATGGCTTAACGCCAATACTGATAGATCATTGCGATATGATCATGGCGCCTTGGCAAGCAGGGCTGTGCCACTACGCGTTTAGCGGTGAGGGCAGCCTTTGTTCGGTAAAGCTGCATCATCAAGGCAGTGAGCTGTGTATCGATGGCCAAGCACTATCAACGGCCTTTAACCACTTTCGCTCTCTCGCTGTGCAGGGCAACAGGCTGGTCTGTGTTGCGGGCAGCACTGAGCGCTTAACGGCGGTTATCGCCATTGATCTTACGCACGCTAAGGTGACGGTACTACGTGGTAACGAGCAGCCACTCGCCCGCGAGGATTGTGCCTTACCACAGCCGTTCGAGTTTGGTGCCGATCAGCACCGTTGTTATGGGTATCTCTATCAGCCCGCCAATCAGCAGTATTTAGTAGCAGAACAGAGGCCGTTGGTGATCTTTCTGCATGGTGGTCCGACCGCGGCAACCTATCCGGTATTTAACCTCAAAATTCAGTTTTGGACGCAGCGCGGTTTTGCCGTTTTGGATCTGAACTACCGCGGTAGTGCTAACTACGGACGCAACTATCGTGCTGCGCTACAGCATCAGTGGGGAGAGCTTGAAGTGGCGGATATCCGCCAAGCGGTGGTGGAGCTGGTGGACCGTGCGAAGATCGACCCGCAGGGGATATTTATACGCGGCAATAGCTCAGGCGGATATTCAGCACTCAATGCTATGCGCAAGCTCAATTGCTTCGCAGGCGGTGCGAGCCTCTACGGCGTGACCGACCCGCAGCTGTTAAATGCGGCGACCCACAAGTTTGAGTCACACTATTTGAGTTGGTTGATTGGGGATCCCGTTCATGATGCGCATCGTTATGAAGAGCGTGCGCCTGTTCATGCGGCAGACCAGATACAGTGCCCAGTGATCTTTTTCCAAGGCGAACAGGATGCGGTGGTGTTGGCCTCGCAAACGCGGTCGATGGTGGCGTCGCTTAAAGCACAAGGCAAGCGTGTAGAGGCCCACTACTTTGAGAATGAGGCTCATGGCTTCCGTCAGGCTAAGAACGCGGCATGGGTGTTGGAGCAAGAGTTAGCGTTTTACCGCCGATCTCTCCACAATCAGGTGGATATTTAACGATCGATGGGTCGTATACCAAAGTAGTAATTGGAATCGTTCTGTTGCATAGCAGCATTGTTGGCAAAACTGATCAAGAATAGGGCACGAAGTACGCGCTCTTCGCTTACTGATCATTCTGAGGCTGTGAGTTGCCTATCTAATGCTCTTACCGTCGTTTTGCCTGCCGTTTGCAGGCTTTTTTTTGCCGCTAGATTTTGCACAAAGCAACCCCATTTTTGCGTTCGCAACATCGCTAATATAGTGAAAGCGGGCGCTGCGGAGCTGCTGCGAATCACGACGTGATCCATCGTTTACGTTACACTGCGCGATCAGCTAAAAAACAATAAAAACGAACGTCACATCGGATAGTGGAAGTGGAATGAGTAGAGTCGATGAGTAGCGATATTTCGAATCTGAGGAAGTTTGTTTCCCCAGAAATTATCTTCGGTGCTGGGGCCCGAAATTCGGTCGCCAACTACGCGAAGAATTTTGGTGCCCGTAAAGTGCTAGTGGTATCGGACCCTGGCGTGGCAGAAGCCGGATGGTTGCAGGAGGTATGTGACCTGCTTGAAGCGGCTGATATCGATTATGTTTGCTTCACGGATGTTTCGCCCAACCCGCGTACGTCAGAGGTGATGCAAGGTGCGCAGTTCTATCAAGAGCATCACTGCAATGTGATCGTTGCCATTGGCGGCGGCAGCCCGATGGACTGTGCAAAGGGCATCGGTATCGTCAGCGCCAATGGGCGGCACATTCTGGATTACGAAGGTATCGATACGATCCACTTGCCGATCCCGCCACTGATCTTCATTCCTACCACCGCGGGCACATCAGCCGATGTATCGCAGTTTGCGATTATCTCCGATCCTGTTGATCAGGTGAAAATCTCCATTGTTAGTAAAGCGGTTGTACCAGATGTTGCGCTGATTGACCCTGAAACCACCGTCACGATGGATCCGTTTTTGAGTGCCTGCACCGGTGTGGACGCGATGGTGCACGCAATCGAAGCCTTTGTCTCAACAGGTGCGGGCCCGCTGACCGATATGCATGCACTGGATGCGATTCGCCTGATCAACGAAAACCTGACGGCACTGGTCAATGATCCCTCCGATATCCGATTGCGTGAACAGGTGATGTTGGGCTCGATGAAAGCGGGATTAGCCTTCTCCAACGCGATTCTTGGTGCAGTACATGCGATGTCACACAGTTTGGGAGGCTATTTAGACCTACCTCACGGGCTATGTAACGCCATGCTGCTAGAGCATGTGATCGACTTTAACTACAAGGAAGCTGAAGATCGCTTTAAGGTAATTGCTGAGTCGCTGGCGATCGATACGCGCGGTATGTCCTCAGTGCAGGTACAAAAAGCACTGATCGGCCGTGTCACAACGCTGAAGCAAGAGGTGGGCTTGACCCAGCGTCTTGCCGAGAGTGGTGTGAGCCTTACGGATATTCCGACACTCTCCGAAAAAGCACTACATGATCCATGTATTCTTACCAACCCGCGCAAATCGAATCAGCGTGATGTAGAAGCGGTATATGAAGAAGCACTCTGACAATCCAGATCAAGCATTCGCCAACCTGATCGGGCTTGGTAATCACTCAGCCCGAAAAAGCTATTACTCTGAACTGGTGGGTAAGCTGGATGAGCTTGAGGCGGAGAAGAACCGCTACGAGTGGCTCTTTGAAAACGCCCAGCAGGGCATTTTGCAGGTCGCTTTAGATGGCGGTATCTTGCTGGCAAACCCTGCTATGGTGCAACTGTGTGGCTACCCAGACGCAACGACGTTTTGCCGCGATATTACGCAGCTCGAATCACGTCTGTTCAGTTGTACTGATGCGTACGAAGAGTTCCGTTATCAGTTGGTACAGTCTGGCAAAGTGTTCTGTTTTGAAACGCTGTTTCGCCGCTATAACGGCGAGTGTGTCCATGTCTCTATCAATGCCTTGCTGCGCCACGCTGATAAAGAGCAGCCAACGATTGAAGCCTTCGTTCAAGACATAACCGAACGTAAGAAAACCCAAGCCCGCCTTGAGGAGCTAAACGAAGAGCTGGAAGAGCGAGTGGCAAGCCGCACGCGGGAACTGGTGAAGCTCAATGACCAGCTATGGCAAGAGATCTCAGAGCGAGAGCTAGCCCAACGTGAGCTGAAAGTCGCCAAAGAGGCAGCGGAAGAGGCGAACCACAGCAAAGATAAATACCTTGCTGCGGCGAGCCATGATCTGCTGCAACCGATGAACGCAGCACGTTTGCTGATCGCTGCTCTGCGCGAACGCCCGCTAGCGCAGCAAGATGGGCAACTAGTTGAGCGTGTTCATCTGGCGCTTGAGAACGCCGAAGACCTCCTCACAGACCTGCTAGATATCTCTAAGCTCGACCAAAACGCAGTACAACCGGACATCAGCGAGTTTCGCGTCAGCCAGTTGATTCGCTCGATGGTCGGCGAGTTTTCGCCAGTGGCAGAGGATAAAGGCTTAACGATTAGCGCCTGCGATAGCCAAGCGGTCGTGCGTAGTGATTCACGCTTGCTGCTACGCATTATTCGTAACTTTATCAGCAATGCTATCCGTTATACCGAGCGGGGCCGTGTCTTGGTGGGCTGTCGCCGCCGCGCAGATACGCTGAGTATCCAGGTCTGGGACACCGGCACCGGTATTCCTCAAGAGAAGCAGGACGATATTTTCAAAGAGTTCCAGCAGCTTGAGTGCCATACCATGAAAGAGCGCCAAGGTGTTGGGTTAGGTTTGGCCATTGTCGATCGTATCGCCAAGATGCTCGATCACCCCATCGAAGTTTCATCCGTGGCGGGTAAAGGTTCTATGTTTGCTATCGATGTGCCGCTGGCACAGAACCAAGCGCCTTCGATGCTGATTAGCTCCTTCAGTATGCCCGTGCAGGACCGGCTCCAAGGGTTGCCGGTTCTTGTCATCGATAATGAAGAGAACATTCTGGCGAGTATGCAGGCGCTGCTCTCGCAGTGGGGTTGCAACGTGGTCACAGCAGCGAGTGCAGCTGAAGCGCTTGAGGCGTGTCGTCATCAAGGTGTTGCCCCTGAAGTGATTTTGGCGGATTACCATCTAGATCACGGTAAAGTAGGCACCGATGCGATTGTCTGGCTCCGTGAACAATTTGGTTTAGCGCTGCCTGCGGCGGTTTTGACTGCTGACCGCAGTGCAGACTGCCGTGCTGAGTTTAAACGCTTGGCGCTGCCGGTACTCAATAAACCGGTTAAGCCGAGTAAGCTCCGTGCGCTGCTGACTCATCTCGCTTGAGGGGTCCGAAGTAGTATATGGGTGCGCGATAGCAGCGATTAGAATAGTGAGAATATCTCCGCTGGGTGGGTCTGAATTTTGATGAATAAGCCGTTTATACAAGCCGCCTCCTATAGCCAAGACCCTGCTGTTGCCGCCCATGAGCTGCAGCGCCAACTCAGTGATACACAGCTCGGGTTTGTGCTTTTTTTCTGCTCCGCCGAGTATCCGCTCGATGCCTTAGCTCAGGCTCTCAATAGCGCTTTTCCAACGGTTGATATCGTCGGCTGCACCACTGCGGGCGAGATAACTGCTGATGGGTATGGGCAGGGCTGCATTAGTGCAATTGGCTTTTGCCAAGAAGCGTTCGCGATATCGGCTGCCCCGATAGAGGATCTCGACTCGTTTAAGCTCACCGATGCCCAGCTGCTTGTGGATGGCCTCATTCAGAACTGTCGTGAGCGGGATATAGCGCCGATAAAAGGCCGCTCATTTGCTATTACGTTGCTGGATGGACTATCGATCCAAGAGGAACGAGTCCTTGCAACGCTCAACTCTGTGCTGGGTAGTATCCCTGTGTTTGGTGGCTCGGCGGGAGATGACATCCATCTTGCGAAGACACATGTCTACTACCAAGGCCGTTTCCTCACCGATGCTGCCGTGATTATGCTCGTAAACACCACTTACGAGTTTGAGGTGTTTACCACCCACCATATGGGGGAGCCGTCTGAAAAGCTGGTGGTGACCGAAGCTGATGCCGAGGGGCGCTGTGTTTATGAGCTAAATGCCGAACCTGCTGCGCTTGAGTATGCGCGCGCGATTGGCGTACCGGTGGCTGCTCTCAATCATGAGGTATTTGCGCTAAACCCTGTGGCGGTGAAGCTAGGCGATGATTATTTCGTACGCTCGATTCAGCAAGTTAACCCCGATTTGAGCCTCAAGTTTTACTGCGCGGTGGAGAACGGCATCGTCTTAACGGTGATGCAGCCGCAAGATCTGGCGGCGAATTTAGTCCAGACACTTGAGTCGATCGAGTCGCGTATTGGCGAGCCGCAGCTCATTATTGGCTGTGACTGCTTTTTGCGGCGGATGGAGTGTGAGTTACGTGGGTGTTCTGAGCAGGTTTCCGATCTTCTGCAACAGCACCGTGTGATCGGCTTCAATACCTATGGTGAGCAGTATGAAGGGATGCATATCAACCAAACCTTTACCGGCGTAGCGATCGGGAGCCACCGCCATGAATGAGGCTGAACTAAGGGCGTACATCGCGCAACTAGAGAACGATAACCGCAAACTTAGGAAGATCAACTCGGTGTTGGTTGATCGGGTTGAAGCGGGTGGCTGCCAAGGTGCAAACCCCTATTCGGCGTTTGAGCACTCTGTTGTACTGGCTGAGCAAGTGCGCGAGCGTACCGAAGAGCTCAACCTTGCCCTCAGTGAAATTAAAGCCAGCCACCGCGCCTTAAAACATGCCAATAACGAGGCAGCGCTGGCGAACCAGCGTTTAGTGGATGCTATTGAAAGCATCTCTGATGCCTTCGTGCTGTTTGATCGCGAGCGGCGTATTGTGCTGTTTAATAGCAATTTCCGCGAAGTGTGGGCCGCCACGGGTCAAGAGATTGAAACCGGCGTGACCATCGCCGATATTACGCGCCTAGCTCATGAGAGTGGCTTGATCGATGAAGAGTACCCCGCGGATGTATCGGGCAGCCGTGTGTATCGGCTATGTAACGGTCGTTGGGTGCAGATGTCTGAGCGCCTGACCCAAGATGGCGGTTTGGTTATTCTCTTTACCGATATCACGGCGATTAAAGCGCGGGAAACCGCAGAAAAAGAGCACGCGTTAGCGCAGAAGACCAAGCTTTTGCAAAATGCCGTTGATAACCTCTCGCAAGGGGTTGTGCTGGTGACATCGGAGGGCCGTGTTGAGCTTTGGAACGATCGTTTCTTAAATCTGACTGGCGTATCGCTATCCGAAGTAGAGAGTTACCCGCCGTTTGCTGCATTGATGTTGGGCAACAATGCGATTTTGCAACATGCACTGACCGCAGCACAGCAGGGTAAGGTGCTCGCGTCTGAGCAGCGTGGTGTGCATGGGCAGGTGATTGAGGTACGCACCCACCCCATGCCGCAAGGTGGCTTTGTGAATACCTATACAGATATCACTGAACGCCATAAATACGCCGAAAGCTTGCGTCAGAGTGAGCAGTGGATCCGGCTGATTACTGACAATGTACCAGCATTGATTGCGTTCTTAGATCAGCAACTTAATTTCCGTTTTACCAACAAGGTGTATAACCAGTGGTTCGGGCTAGAGAGCAACAGCTTAAACGGCAGTAACATCTTCTCGATCTATACCCGTGAAGAGTATGAGCGGCTGCGCCCTTACATTGATAAAGCGCTGTCGGGGCAGAGTGTGACCTTTGAGGCGTGGCAGCGAAACGGCCTCGGTGAAGACCGCTATATGCTCAAATCCTATGTGGCCAACATCGATGCTGATGGCAATCCCGACGGCTTCTTTGTCATGATTCGTGACATCACCGAAAGACGACGCTCAGCTGAGGCGCTGCAGCTATCGCACCAACTGCTGGAACAACGGGTAGAGGAGCGCACCTCAGAGCTGACCGCCGTGAATGCAAAGCTGCGTTCAGAGATCACTGAGCGGGTTGAAGCTGAGTCGCGTATGCGTGAAGCAAAACAAGAGGCGGAGCAGGCTAACCTGTCCAAAACGAAGTTTTTGGCGGCGGTGAGTCATGATCTGTTGCAGCCGCTGAATGCGGCGCGGCTCTTCTCTGGGGCGCTGACCGAGCAGATTCAAGATCCGAAGCGTTTCGCACTAGCGCAGTCGGTTTCTAATTCGCTGGATGATGTTGAGTCATTGCTGCGCACGTTGGTGGATATCTCCAAGCTGGATGCGGGGGTCGTGACCCCAGATATTATCGACTTCAGTTTGCAAAATCTGATGAGCACCTTGGCTGCCGAGTACGAGCAGCTCGCAAGCACCGAAGGGCTGCGCTTTCGCTGGGTGGATTCACGCGTTACCGTGCGTACCGACTCGCAGCTGTTAGCGCGTATTTTGCGTAACTTTTTAACCAATGCCATCCGCTACACCAGCCATGGCAAAGTGCTGCTAGGCTGTCGTCACGTTGGTGATGATGTATGGATAGAGGTTCATGATACTGGCGTTGGGATTCCGAAGGGGCAGCTGAATGCAATCTTCGAGGAGTTCAAACGGCTCCAGCCCGAACGCCCCGGTTGTGAGCGTGGTTTGGGTCTTGGTTTGGCGATTGTGGACAAAATTTCACGGGTCTTGGGGCATGAGATTCGGGCCCGCTCCATCGAGGGGTTGGGTTCGGTATTCGCGGTTAAAGTCCCGAAAGTGAAGGCGCAAGCGCCGGTGCTATCAGGGCCTATTATGCCGCTGGTGACGGAGCGCTTATCCGGTGCGCGCATCTGGTTAATCGATAACGATGAGGCGATCTGCCAAGGGATGAGCATGCTGTTAGAGGGGTGGGGTTGTGAGGTGACAACCGCGCTCTCTTTCGCGCATTTGGCTGCGCAAGTTCAGTTTAATGAAACAGCGGATATCTTGATCGCCGATTATCATCTCGACAATGGCTGCAATGGTGTGGATGCTGCACGTGATGTACTGACCAGAGCCGCTGAGGCCATTCCTGTGCTGATGATTACGGCAAACTACAGTAAAGAGCTTAACCAAGAGGTGCGCGGGCTGGGTTATCACCTGATACATAAGCCGGTGAAACCGCTGAAGCTGAAAACAACGCTGATCCACCTGTTGGAGAGTAAACAGGCTGTTAGTTCAGTGGAGTAACAGCCTGCACCAAGCGGCAGCTATTTTAACGTTTGAGGTATTCGTTAAAGTCGATATTGCCCGCCGATAGGACTGCTTGAATGCGGTTATGCACGCCAAGTTTGCGTAAAATGGCGGATACGTGCGCCTTAACGGTGGTTTCAGCAATATTGAGGTTGTACGCGATCTGCTTATTCGATTCACCCTTAGACATGCGCTCTAAAACCAGCAGCTGACGACGCGTTAGGGATGACAGTAGCTCTGGCGGAATCTGGTTATCATCCTTACGCTGGTTGCGTCGATTGTCTGGTTGGCTAGAACGAATAATGTCGGAGGGCAGGTAGACGTTACCGGCTAAAATCTGTTCTAGTGCATCGGTCATTTGATCTCGGGGCGATGACTTGGTGATAAAGCCCACAGCACCGTAGGTAATCGCTTGCAGTACGGTTTGTTTATCCTCTTCGGCTGACACAATGACAACAGGAATCGTTGGTAAGTCATTCCGCAGGGTAATAAGGCCATTCAAGCCGTTCATGCCCGGCATGTTTAGATCAAGCAGAATAAGATCGAGTTCGTCCTCATTTTGCGCAATTTGTAATGCGCTATCGAGATCTTCAGTTTCCAATGTTTCACAGTTTGGGAAGCTGTTTTCAATGACATTGATGATCGCTTCACGAAACAGAGGGTGGTCATCTGCAATCAAGATCCTATACACAACACACATCTCCCACGCTTATAGTTATATTTTTTAGTCGGCGGTTACCGGCAGCGCTTATACTCTGTGGAACCGCACTTATTGTCCATCTCTTTTAAAGGGCACTGGTGTGGCTTTTACCAATGCTCTCTCATGCTCAGCCCAGCCATCCGTACCATTTCGATACCAGTAAAGCTGGGTGTAACCAAAGCTGGCCGCGCGTTTAACCGCGTTCCAAGACATCCAGCAATCCGCTGTACAGTAGATAACAACGGGATGCTGCAGGTTGTGCTGCGTCAATCGCGCCAAGTGGTTACGAAAATAAGCGAGCCAGTCTGGTGCTAGTTCGCCCGCTCCCACATTGGGCAACCAATGACTGCCGGGTAAGTGATAGCGGGGCGTTTGCTGGATAAATATGTGGTTCCACGTTGTTGGCTGAACGTCGAGTAACAGCGGCGGTGTAGTGCCTTGCAGCTGTGCGACGAGCGCCGGAGTATCCAGCGTTGTGGCATATTCGCTCTCCTGCGGTGTTGGGCTACGATAGCGATACAACCGATAGCCATCAAAGGAGAACAGCTCGAAGTCGTCAACTGCGGTTGAGCGGCTATCGATGCCTTGAGAGGCAGCATAGAGTCTTGGTATAAACAGCACAACACTTAGTGCAGCCACCATCATCGTAATGGCCGCTGCCCACCTTGCCAACATCGCCATTGTGGGTAACCTTTTTATTATTTTATGCCCTATTACACCGTGCTGAAGGTGCTACCAACAGTGTACTATCGGTTCAAAAAACAGGTACGAAAGTACTATTTTGCTGCACAAGTGATCTTCGTAACTTGAAATTATTGAAATATCGTCCTAGCCGCTTTGATTGCGTCTGTTAGGGCGTTGTTTGTGATCCCCACTATGATTGGCAAGCTTGTTGCCGCTATGCTGTTCAAGGAGAGCGCTGATGTTACAGCGGCCCAGTTATATATTGCCATGTATCGTCTTGGCTCAGTTGTTAGGTACCTCCACTTGGTTTGCGGGGAATGCCATTTTACCCGTGCTGCAAGCGCAGTGGGGGCTGGCGGATAGTGCAGTTGCGCCGCTCACCAACTCAGTCCAGTTAGGTTTTATCGTCGGAGCGTTAGTATTTGCCGTGCTAACGCTAGCAGATCGTCTGTCGCCGCGTGTGCTGTTCTTTTTATCCGCTTTGGGTGGGGCGTTTTTTAACAGCTTAATCGCGCTGTGGGCTGAAACTCTCGAAGATATTCTATTGTTGCGTTTTCTCGGTGGCTTTTTTCTTGCCGGTGTCTATCCGGTTGGAATGAAGATAGCGAGCGCTTGGTATCCGGAAGGATTAGGTAGGGCGCTCGGTTTTTTGGTGGGTGCGCTAGTGATAGGTACGGCATCGGCGCATCTGTTTTCAGCGCTGGTGGCGGAGCAATGGCGTTATGTGATCTACCTGTGCAGTGCCGCTTCGTTTATCGGTGGTTTGGTAATTTTATTCGGAGTGCCGGATGGGCCAGCGATGCATCGGGGTGCGCCGTTGCGGCTCTCTGGGCTTATCGCGGCTAGCCGCCAGCCAGCATTGCGTGCCAGTGCAGGCGGTTACTTCGGGCATATGTGGGAACTTTACGCGGTGTATGCGCTGGTACCTTACTGGTTGCTCGCGTGGAGCGCTCAACACCATCAAGATCTATCGGTTTCACTGTGGGCATTTGTGATCATTGGAATCGGCGGGCTGGGCTGTATGGTGGGAGGTTATGTCTCTCTTCACACCGGAAGCCGCCGTGTGGCTGCCGTGAACTTGGCGGTTTCTGGGTGTTGCTGTGTATTATCGCCGTTGATCTTTGCGTCTGACCTGTTCGCGCTGGTGCTCTTTTTCTGGTTGGTGTGGGGTTGGTCCGTGGCGGCTGATTCGCCGCAGTTCTCCTCTCTATCTGCGCAAACGGCGCCCAGCGATGCAGTGGGGAGTGCCCTCACGATGATCAATGCCGTCGGCTTTACCATCACGATTATAGCGGTGCAGTTAACCGGCTGGTTACTTACTTCTGTGCCGGTGCAGTGGGTCATGTGGCTACTGATTCCCGGACCTATTTTGGGGCTGTTGAGCTTGCGCCGGCTGCAAACGTTGCGTCCGACGCTGTAGTTTAACGCCCTGACTTACGAGGCCTAAAACCAAGCACTGCCAATGATGTAAAGAGGGCAGTTGCCCCGAGTGTTATCAGCAATGCGGTGGTGTTGAGTTGGCCATACAGCGCAAAGCGCACCAGTTCGACCGCGTAGGTGAAGGGGTTGATTGCGCACAGGGTGTAGAGCCAATCGTTGGCCTCTTGCATCTTCCAAAGTGGATAGAGGGCCGATGAGAGAAAGAACATGGGGAAGATGACGAAATTCATAACCCCAGCAAAGTTCTCCAATTGTTTAATCTGGGTAGATAACAGCAGTCCCAAAGAACTGAGCAGTAACGCTACGAGCAGCAACGCAGGTAGTGCCGTTACGTAGCCAATCATAGGGGGCTCAACATCCACCAACAGGGCCGCTAGCAAGAATGCATAAACCTGTGTCAGGGAGATGAGCGCCGTTGCCACCATCTTACAGAGCAGTAGAAAGGGGCGTGGTAATGGGCTCATCAGCAGAACGCGCATACTGCCCATTTCACGGTCGTAGACCATCGAAAGGCTGCTTTGCATACCGTTAAAGAGCAAAATCATGCAACAAAGCCCCGGCGCGATATAGGTTTCATAGGTGATATAAGTATCGTATGGCTGAATGATCGAGATACCCAGCGCAGCGCGAAAGCCTGCCGCAAAGACCACCAACCATAGTAACGGGCGCACCAGTGCGCTCAGAAACCGCGAACGCTGCTGTATAAAGCGTAAAAACTCTCTGATCAAAACGCCTTGAAAGCAGTGCCAAGCTGCGCTCAGTTTCATGCGGCTCCCCTCTGTTTGTCAGTACTCGTGAGTACATGGAACGCATCGCTGTAGTGGCTGCAGCCTGACTGCTCCAGAAGATCATCAGCGTGACCATTAAGCAGGACCTCGCCCTTGTGAAGCAAAATCACCGGATCATGCGGCTGAATCTCTTCCATGAGATGGGTGGCCCATAGCGCTGTAATATGGTCTTGTTCGCACAAGTCTCTTACGTAATTACACAACGCCAAACGGGTTTGTGGGTCCAAACCGACAGTGGGTTCATCCAGCAATAAAATATCGGGGGCATGCATAAGCGCCCGTGCGATTTCGACGCGGCGCCGGTGGCCACCGTTCAAAGCCCGCACTTTATCGTTGGCACGATCAGCCATCTCCATGCGGGCTAACTCACGCTCAACCAAGGGTTTTGCGTGCTGGCGCGAGATGCCATGCAAGGCGGCGTGGTAATAGAGGTTCTGCTTAACGGTAAGGTCCAGATCAAGGGAGCTTTGCTGAAACACCACTCCAACCCGCTGCATGACACTGGCAGGTTGTTGGCGAATGCTAAGTTCATCGATACAGATATCGCCATCCTGTAGCGCATTTAACCGCGTGATAAGCGAGAACAATGTGGATTTTCCCGCGCCATTTGGGCCCAACAACGCATGAAAACGCCCCGGCGTGAGCTGAAAGCTCACACCTTTCAGGGCGTTACGTGGGCCGTAAGCAAAGCTTAAAGACTCAACCGAAATACTCATAACACTCCTTGTGCTGAATGATGCTAGGCTTGAACTACTCAGGTTTGACGCGCACACCCCATGGATAACGGCCAACCTTGATACTCTTAACCGCTTTCATCTTATCGACATCGATGATGGACACATCGCCACTGATGCCGTTGGTTGTCAGCAGCTGGGTCTGATCTTGGTTAAAGTCCATATGCCATACACGCCGGCCCACTAATATGTAGTCGATCACCTCATAGTTTTGCGCATCGACAACCGCCACATGGTTGGCAGGTCCCAAGGCCACAAACGCGTACTTGCCGTCATCGGTTAGGCGCACACCAACCGGTTGTACGCGGTCAGGGTGGATACCTTTGATCTCGAATGTGAGTTTTTTAAAGATCTGGCGGCTAGCTACGTCGATCACTGATACGGTGCCACCGATCTCGGAACTGGCCCAAAGAATTTTACTGTCTTTGCTGAACTCCACATGGCGCGGGCGTTGGTCAACCAAGGTGTTGTCCACCAACTCATAAGTAGAGGTGTCGATCCAGTGAACCATGTTGGTGGTCTCGCTGGTATTGACGGCGATCTTGCCATCAGGGCTAACCGCCATCCCCTCGGGCTCGACGCCCACATCAATTTGGGCCAGCACTTCACTGGTTTCAGTATCAACAATGGTGACTAGCGCGTCATCTTCGTTGGAGATGTAGAGGTGGCGATCATTCGGGTGCAGTGCGAACTGTTCCGGGTCTTCACCAGAGGGTAGCTCTTTGATAATGGTTTTTGTGGCGACATCCATCACCTGTACGGTGTCGGAATCTGAGGCACAAATGTACAGCTTAGAGTAGTCTTTGGAGAACAGAATCCCACGCGGGCGCTCGCCCACACCGATCGTGTCTGTAACGGTTTGCGACTTCAGATCGATCACCGAGATGGTATCGTCCTTTTCATTAGATACATAGGCTAACTGAGCCATTGCACAGGAGGATGCAAGCAGCATAGCGCTGGTGAGTAGGGTAAGCGATGTACGGTGTGTCATGGGAACTCCTTATTGTGCTGTGCAGTTCACTTCTGGGCGGTCAAAGCCAAGGGTGTCTAGTTCATTTTTCGGGTGTAGAAACCCCTCTTGTGGTGACTGAGAAACAAGCGAGCGTGGATGTACTAGCGGGATAGGTTGGCGTAGCTGCCCGTTCCAATCGCGGTAGTCCAGTTTGCGTCCTTTAAAGCCAGCCAACTGAAACTTATCCGAGCGAATATAGCTTTTTACCTGACTAAAGCTGGCGCTGTTGGTGCGCGTAACAGCTTCTGCAACGGAGCGAACCGCAGCCCACGCTGCATAGTCTTTAGGCGTCATCCAGCGTTTGGCGAGCTTGTCGAAGCGGCTCTGTAACTGCGCCGCTCCCCACTGTTCCACAACGCGATGCCACGCCACCGGAGTGAGCCCCTGCGTACCAACGACTGGGCGCGGAAGCCAGGTGTTGTAAAGCACATATTCACCAAAATCGCCGCGTTCATCAGCGACAAACACCACATCGTAATCATCGGTTTGGGTAAAGAGTGGCAGCTCTTTTTGGGCGGTTCGGCGAAGATCACTATCAAAGGTCCAGTCTTTCTCTGCCACAATTTTGAGTCCAAAGCGTTTCGCGGCGCGCTCAAACGAGGCGGTGTAGGCTTTGTCTTCCGCGTTTGGCCCGGTGATGACTAAAACTTCATCAAGGCGCTTAGCTTTCAACCACTGTGCCAACGCGTCGGTTAACATGGCGCGGCTCGGCAGTGTGTGTAAGGTGTTGGACGCACAGGCAGATTGGCGGAGCGCATCGTCTGCGCTACCTGCGTTGAAGATCAGCGCCTCGGGCCCAAGTGCAGTTTGTAGTGCTTGTAGCGTCTTAGTTGGCACGTTGACCACAAAGAAGCGGTCACCCGCGCTGTAGCGTTGCTGCGCTATGTCGACCAAAGCGCTGGCATCGGCTTTGGAAAAGCTGTTGAGCGCATAGTGATGTTTGAGAAAGCGCCCAGTGGTGTTGCTGTCTTTAATGCCCAGTGCTGCACCTTGCAGCCCGGCATCGTCGGGTTCGGGTAGTACATTGGACAGTACCGGGCCGGTATCAACCTCTTGGTGTAAGTAGGTGATAGGAATATCGAGTTGTGCGGCACTGTGGTTGGCAAAGGTGAGCGAGGCGGCTAACAGTGCACTGGCAAGGGCGTTCTTGGTGTTTATCATCGTCGATAACTTCTATTTATTATGATTTTTGCCCAGCATAGGTGGGAAATCGTGAAGCAGGAATATGAAGAAAGTAGAAATCAATTAGTTCGGAAGTAGCATTCTTTTACCCAGAGCGGCGTTTAGCATAGAGCCACATAAAAACAACAGCGCATCAGTAGAGGTGGCAATATGACGATTCTAAAAACAGTAGGTTTGGCAGGTTTAGCGGCAGTAATGGGTGTATCGAGTACGATTGCGGCAGCTCAAGGTGATCTAACACGCCGACCCACCAAGCTACCTGATCTGGTGCTAGGAACAGAAGACAACCGCTACCATCTGTCACACAAAGAGTATCAACTCGAGACTGGTAAATCCTACAAGCTAAAAGTGATCTCCAGTGGCCAAACGGAGTATGCAGTGAAAGCACCGGGCTTTTTTAACTCGATCTTCCTGCGCAAGGTAGAGGCGGGTGATATGGAGATTAAAGCGGTGAGCTTGACTGAGCTTGAGTTTGAACAAGAGGGCGAGGCAGAGATCTACTTTGTGCCGATCAAGCCTGGGAAGTTCGAGTTCTTTGCCGAGGGCTTGGAAGCGAAAGGCATGGCTGGGGTTTTTAACATCGAGTAACGCCACCAACGCGCGACGCTCCTAGTGTCGCGCGTCTCTCCCTTGCTATTAGATGGCTGATAACTATCGATGTAAACAAAATGTTCATTCGATGGTAGCATGCGGGTATTCCTTCCCGAGACGGACATCTAATGAAAATTCTTATCACCGACGACCATTCGGTTGTACGCCAAGGCTATGCCAGTGTTCTGCCCACTGTGATCTCTCCATGCGAGATTCTCGAGGCTTCAAGCGGTGAGCAAGCGGCACAGCTTTACACAGAGCACCGCCCAGACCTGGTGATTATGGATATCAACCTTCCGGGAATTAGCGGCATCGAGGCGGCTACACGCATACTCGAAGCAGACCGTGAGGCCCGCATCATGTTCTTTAGCATGTATGACGAGGCGTTAATGGTGAAGCAGGCCCTTGATGCCGGTGCCATGGGGTACATCACAAAGTCGGGCTCCTCGAAAACACTGCTGGAGGCCGTCACCAAGATCAGCCGGGGCGAGATCTTTATCGAGTATGACCTTGTGATGAAGCTGGCGCTCAATAACCAAAGCGTGACAGAAGGGCTGTTGCGCGAGCTTACCCAGCGCGAGTTTGAGGTGTTTGTCATGCTCGCGCGTGGGCAGAATAACCAAGTGATTTCTGACACGCTGGGTCTGAATATCAAAACGGTTTCCAATTACGTCACCACTATCAAAAGTAAGCTGGATGCCTCTTCCACCGCTGAGCTAGTCCACATCGCTATCGATGCAGGCGTTGTTAAACTCGGCAGCTGAGAGCTTTTTCGGGCGCTAACCAGTACTTTAGTGCCACGCCTATTCCATCCTAGGAAGCATTCTGTTGCGGTGTTTGCATTGGGCATACTGCATCAGTACGGCTTTCGTTTTACATCTTAAATCAGCGCTTTATGTGTAAATATGCATGAATATTGTTGGCGACGAGCACAGGCCGATTGCCTTTGCAGGAGTGAATAGATGAGTGCAGTTTTACGACTTAACCTGCTGGTCGCGGGTGTTTTTACCGCTGTTTTAGTTATTACGCTTTATTTTATGCTCGGGCAAGCGGCCAAAGATATTAAGCGCGAGGTGGTTGCCGGTGTCAGCTTCACCCACCAGTTGTTAACGCTGGCGGGTGAAAACGAGGTATTGCTTAAAGAAGTACTCGAAGGTGACTCGCGCCACGTTCAGCTAGAGATGGCAGAGAGCTTAGCGGCATTTGAGCAATTAGACCGAGCCGAACCTGATGATGAAGAAGCGCCAGCGTGGTTTATCAATCTGATACCGGGTATTGAGCCGATTGTCGATAAGGCGTATTACCGTTATCTACCGGATGGGCGCGTTTTGCGGTTAAAAGCGGATCCCAGCGATGAGCTGGGGGAGGTGTGGGAGTCGGTACAGCAGGTGCTTTTCCTATTTGGCCTGAGCGTTGTACTGTCTAATCTCGCGATCTATCTAGGCGTACGCCAAGGGGTGCGTCCGGTAGCTGACTTTCTGGCCGCACTGCACGCCATTGAAAAAGGCCAGTATACGGCGCGGCTTGATCGTTATGGTGTGAGTGAGGTGAACTCTATCGCCGAGCACTTCAATGCGATGGCGGAGGCGTTAGAAGAGGCACAAAGCGATAACTCGCGCTTAACCCACGAATTGCTCCGCCTGCAAGAGACAGAGCGTGCGCACCTTGCCAGAGAGCTGCACGACGATCTAGGCCAGTACTTGGCGGGGATCCGTGCCCATGCTTATCTGCTCCAGCAGCGTGGTGACGACAAAGCCGTTGTGCAATCGGTGGGTGAGCATGTGGCTCAGCATTGCGATGCGATGCAGCAGAGCTTCCGCGCTTTGATCCGTAAGTTGCACCCTGTGATTTTGGAGCAGTTAGGTTTAGCAGAAGCGATTCGTACCCAAGTGGATCGCTGGCAACAAACCTACAGTCATCTGCAGGTCGACATGATGGTCGATGAGCCGCTGCCTTTATTCGATGATGAAACGAACACACATATCTACCGAGTTGTACAAGAGGCGCTCAACAACGTTGCGCAACATGCCAAAGCAACCCACGTTCGCGTACGGCTGAGTGCCGTGGATGGACAACTGAGTTTGCTGGTGGAAGACAATGGCAACGCCAGCCCGCCAAGCCGCAATAAGACCGGCTTAGGGTTGCGCTCGATGAGCGAACGTGCCCGCTGTATGGAGGGTGAACTCCAGTTTGAACAGCGCCAAGGACAAGGAACACGGCTATCGTTAACCGTACCGATTAGGGAGATAGAATATGAAGATATTGATTGCTGATGATCATGCAGTCGTTCGCCAAGGCTATGCGAGCTTGCTCTCGACGGTATTTGCGCCATGCGAAGTTTTTGAGGCAGTTAACGGGGATCAAGCGTTTAGCCTAAGTCAGGAACTAGAACCGGATGTGGTCATAATGGATGTCAACATGCAGGGGATCAGCGGCATCGAAGCGACTCGACGTATCTTGCAGCGTTGTCCAAACAGCAAAGTGCTGTTCTTTAGTATGTATGACGAGATCCCAGTGGTGACACAGGCTTTAGAGGCGGGTGCTAAAGGCTATATCACGAAAACCTGCACACCAGAGATCTTGATTGAAGCGGTGAATAAAGTCGCAGCCGGTCAGCTGTATGTTGAGCATGAGCTCGCGATGCGGTTGGCGGTGTCCCGCCCAGAGCAAAAAGACAAACGCTTAAAAGAGATGACACAACGCGAGTTCGAAATCTTTGTGATGCTGGCCCAAGGCCTGAGTGTAAAGGAGATCTCTGAGCAGCTCTCTATCAGTGCCAAAACCGTTTCAAACTACACAGCGATCTTGAAGAGCAAGTTAAATATCAGCTCTACCGCAGAGCTGGTCCACCTAGCAATCGAAACGGGGTTGGTGAAAGTGGGTACGCAAATTACCGGTGATTAGTCTGAATCTTTGGAAGCTGCGATAGAGGGGAGCCCAGCGTATCCCCTCTGAAGTGTTAGCGCTTCTTCTTTACGCTGCCTTGGCGGGCTTTGAAGCGCGGATTGCTTTTGCAAATAACATAGAGCCTGCCTCGGCGCTTGACCACTTGGCAATCCTTATGGCGTTTCTTCGCTGTCTTTAGTGAACTAACAACCTGCATTTTCTATTCCTTTGTCTGCTTTACGCGGCCTGCGAAACGTTTATTGAACTGTGCTATACGGCCTTCCGCTTTCGCTTGACGTTTTTCACCGGTGTAGATCGGGTGTGATGCACTCGAAACGTCTAGGTTAATTAGCGGGTAAGTTTTGCCATCTTCCCAAACTGTTGTTAGTGGGCTGGTGCACGTTGAGCGAATACGAAACTCGCGACCGCAGCTTGTATCTCGAAACACCACATAGTCGTAGTCTGGATGAATACCTTTTTTCATTACGCCTCCGTTTGTTATGTTATAACAATATAAATGATATAGATTATCATTTTCAAGTGCGTTATCGATATTTAATTTCTAGATTTAGATTGGTGGCGTGTGACTAACTTCAGGGGCATTGGGGGCAATTTAATGAGAAAAACGCAGCTGACCAGATTGATGGGGGAGCGGCTGCTTGCGCGGTAAAAGGCACAAGCAGCGTAAATATGAGTGGACTCGGCAGAGACGAAAAGAACGCTACTCAGTTTTTTGACCAGTCAAAGGGGCAGCCTTTACAGCCTTCCATATACGTGGCTTGGAACGTTGCGTAATGGCGACGTACGCCGGTGAAGTCTGCGTTTTCAAGTGATGCCGCGTTGAGTTTGGCTTCTTGGAGGTTCGCGTTGCTAAGATTCGCGCCCGAGAGGTCAACTTTGGTCATCCAGGCGATCTCAAGGTTGGCGGCCTGTAGGTCGGCAAATTGCATCTTAGCGCCACTAAAGCGAGCAAACTCTAAATTTGCGCCACGCATATTCGCCTTGTAGAAGTTTGCCCCTTGCCCAAATAGTGCCCAGCCTTGGATCGCTTCGAGATTCGCGTAGCTAAGGTTGGAGCCGCGCAGGGTTGCATGGCGAAGGTCTGCGCGGGCAAGATTCGCTTCAGTTAGGTTGGCTTTCTCGATCTTGGCGTTTTTTAAAATAGAGTGGCGCAGATCTGCGCCTTTTAGGTTGGCTCCGGTTAAGTCGATATGGCTGAGATTTAGGTGCCGTAAGTCTTGGAATGATAGGTCAACACCTGCGCATTTGGCTTCTGCTTCCAGTGTACAGCCGTTTATTTCGGGGGGCTGGGCGAAAAGTACAGATGAGGCAGTTAAGCTCAGCGCTAAGGTCCAATACTTCATAACGAGTCTCCAAAACCCGCGCCCGCATAAAGCGGGGCGGGTGTGATTCAGTTGGGCTGAATTAGCTCTTTGGTAACTTAAATACCCAGAATGATCCGCCTTGCGTGACCGGCTTGGTAAGGTCGGCCATATCGCCACCCCAGAGAGGTACCGCACCGCCGTAACCGCTGGCAACACCAATGTATTGCTGCCCATCTTGCTCCCATGTCACAGGGGAGGAGATGATGCCGGAGCCTGTTTGGAACTTCCAAAGCTCTTTGCCGGTTTTTGCATCGAATGCCTTAAAGAAACCATCGCCGGTGCCGGTGAAGATCAGTCCCCCTTTGGTGGCTAACACCCCCGCCCATAGTGGCAGTTTCTCTTTATGTGACCATTCGATTTTTCCGGTTTTTGGGTTCACCGCGCGTAAAATACCGACATGGTCGTCGTACATTTTGCGAATACGGAAACCTTGGCCTAGATAGGCAGCACCGCGCTTGTAGTGAACCTCTTCGGTCCAGTAGTCCTCTTTCCAGTGGTTGGCGCCAAGGTAAAAGAAACCCGTGTCTTGGCTGTAAGCCATTGGATTCCAGTTTTTACCCCCTAAGAATGGCGGCGAGACTTCAACCGATTTACCGCGCTTCTCGCCAGGTGCCGGTTTAGGTGGGCGCTGGCCTTCAACCTCAGCCGGGCGGCCGGTCTCTGGGTCGATATGGGTTGCCCATGTGATGTTATCGACAAACGGGAAGCCGCGAATAAAGTCGCCATTCTCGCGGTTTACGACATAGAAGAAACCGTTTCGATCAGCATGGCCGGTTGCTTTGATGGTTTTGCCGCCATCTTGGTACTCAAACAACACCAGCTCGTTATTGCCAGAGAAATCCCAAGCATCGTTCGGCGTATGCTGGTAGAACCATTGCACCTCGCCAGTAGCCGGATCAACAGCGACTTGGCCCGAGGTGTAAAGGCTATCGTAATCTGCCGGGTTACCATCTGGGGAGGTACGTGCCCAACCGTTCCAAGGTGCCGGGTTGCCCGCACCAACAATAATCATATTGTTCTCGACATCGAAGCTTGCCGATTGCCAAGGCGCGCCGCCACCATGACTCCATGCTTCAACTTTGCCGGTTGGGGAGTTCGGATCATCCGGCCACGAAGGCGCGCGTGGGTCGCCTGTCGGCGTGCTCTTTTTACCATTGAGGCGTCCGTAATGGCCCTCGACAAATGGGCGCATCCAGATCTCTTCGCCGGTCATTGGGTCACGAGCAAACAGCTTTCCGACCACACCGAACTCATCACCAGAGCTACCATGGATCAGCATGACTTTGCCCGTTTTCTGATCTTTGATAATCGTTGGTGCACCGGTCATGGTGTAGCCTTCGGTGTGATCGGCAAACTTCTTCTTCCACTTGACCTTACCGGTCTTTTTATCCAGCGCAACGATCGCGGCATCTAGGGTGCCAAAATAAACGAGATCGCCGAAGATGGCGGCACCACGGTTAACAACATCGCAACATGGGCGGATATCGTCGGGTAAACGGTGCGAGTAGGCCCACAGCTTTTCACCGGTTTTTGCATCAAGTGCGAAGATACGTGAGTACGAGCCGGTGACATAGATAACCCCGTCGTGGACCAGCGCTTGGGATTCCTGTCCACGCTGTTTTTCTCCGCCAAACGAGAACGACCATGCAGGTACCAGATTCTTAATCGTAGTGGTGTTTACCTCGGCTAGATCACTCCAGCGCTGGGCTTTAGGGCCTATGCCGTAACCAAGTACATCTTCCGGTGTTTGAGCATCATTCTTGATGTCGTCCCATGTCACAGGTTTGGCATGAGCAACCCCTGTGATAACGGCCAAACTGAGTGCAGCGCAGAGAGGCTTCAATCCGATTTTGTTTATTTTTGTCATTGTAAAAACCCTTTATTCAGGAGGTTCGTGGCTTGCGATGAATTGATCGCTCTGTTCATTCTCAGCGCTGCATAGCGCAGCGGACAACGGCATTTAGCCCCGCTATTGCGGGCGTCTCACCTGAATTTGAGGGAGCAATTCCCTGTGGTATTAGGGAAAAAACCCGTAGTAATTAGGTTGGCGTAGTGCGTAGGTAGTAGAGCGGGTTAGCAAATGGTGTACTTAAGTTGCGGTATGTGGCGGCTTTCCTACCAAGGGAGTAGTTTTTGAAACCCAAAGTACAATTCTGGGCGATTTTGCCCTCGGCCTACTATATAGACATCCCAGCCGCAGAGGGTGACGCGGCGAGCAAACAGATGCGTTGGTTTGCTCTTTAGAGAAAGAGCGGTTGATCAAACTGCATTGGTATCAACCCACGCAACGAATATAAAAACTAAGTGGTGAAAGAAAGATGTCTATTCATAAGAAAGCTTTAGGTCTAACAGCAGTTGGTTTCCTGACCGCGGCCATCGCTGGTCAAGTTATCGCGCACGGTGATGTAACGCCGCAAAGTATTGACGTTGAAGGCTTGCAGCCACTCGGCGAAGAGTGGCTAGACGAGAATCCATACAACGCTGACTACGATAACCGTGATTTGGCCGTCAAAATTGGTGAGTCTGCTTACACGCAAAATTGCGCTCGTTGCCACGGCCTTGACGCTATCTCTGGCGGTATAGCACCGGATTTACGTTACCTAGAGACAGGTATTGAGGGTGACGAATGGTATAAGTACCGCGTTGTAAACGGTGCGGTGCGCGATGGACGTGTTTACATGCCAAAAATGGCAGAACACCTCAGCCAAGAAGCCCTATGGGCGATTCGCGCTTGGCTAGAAACGCGTGCTACCGATGAGTAAGTTAGCGCTACTAACCGCTATTATCTTCGCTAACGTCAGCCTGCATAGCAGCCTGGCGTTTGCGCGTTATTACGATGATGTGATCGATAGCGGCTATATCAAAGTGGGTTTCTATCGCGATTTTCCTCCCTATTCTTATCTTGAAGATGGCCAGCCTAAGGGTGTGGATGTTGAGATAGGGCAGCGTATCGCGAAAGCATTTAACCTAGAGTTCCGCCCCCATTGGATCACTCCCGATGAAAACTTAGAGGACGATCTCCGTAATAATGTCTGGAAAGGGCACTATCTGGACAAAAACGAGCAAAACCCGTTAGCGCTGAAAAACATTGCTGATGTGATGATGCGCGTTCCCTATGATCGCGAGTACAGCTACATGCGCGACTCAACGGGTTATGTCATCAACGATATGGTTGTGATGTTTGGCCCTTACCAGCGTGAGAGTTGGCAAGTGGCTTACGATCATACGCAGATCGATAATGTCTCCACCTTGGCCGTGTTCCAATACCATCCCATCGGCGTTGAGATCGACAGCTTACCGGCCTTTTATCTGACCTCCGCTTTTGGTGGGCGGATGCGCGATAACACGCATCATTTTGCTAATGCACGCGCTGCATATGCGGCGATGTCGGCAGGAAAGGTCGATGCAATTATGGCGATGCGAGCAGAGGTCGATTGGCTGCTGGCCAGCGCCCCCAATGCAAACTTCTCACTGGCGTCAAACGGCTATCCCACGATGGGTAAGCAGAAATGGGATATCGGGATGGCGATTAAACACACCTATCGTCAGCTAGGCTATGCCATTGCTGATGTGGTCGAAGGCATGGTGTTGTCTGGTGAGATGGAGACGATCTACAAGCGTTACGGCTTACGCTATGAGCTTCCGGAGTTTTACCAAACCCAACAAAACTAACATCCATACAACCCGAAAATAAAAATAAAAGGGGAGACCTGTTATGCGAGCTAAGCAAATTATCGCTGCGGCACTGCTGTCATTAGGCTGTGTGGCGGCGCACGCCAACGAACCTGATCCACTCAACTCGCCGCTGTGGGACTATATGCGCCAGCAGTTTATTGGCGACGCTCCGTTTCGCTTTGATCCTGAGGTTAAAGTTGAAGTGCCCACCTTTGCTGAAGACCCGACCCAAGTGCCAATTACCGTTGATGCACAAAACTTGGCTGGTGAGATTGAGCGCATTGTTGTGTGGGCGGATCTCAATCCCATTCAGCATATCTTTACCTACCACCCCCATCCTGATGTGGTGCCACGGGTATCGCTGCGCATTAAGGTCCAGCAGGGAACAGCGGTTAGAGCGGCTGTGTTAACCAAGTCAGGCGTTTGGCATATGGGCGGTAGCTATCTGGATGCTGCCGGTGGCGGTTGTACAACACCAAGCACGGGGGCTGGAAATCCCTATTGGGAGAGCCACCTAGGTGAGATGAAGAGCCGTTTCTTCTCCCGCGAAACGGGCGGGCGGTACAAGTTCAAGATCATCCACCCGATGGATACCGGCTTAGTGGATGCTATCCCTGAGTTTTACATTGAGCAGGTTGTTGTGCGGAACGCGCAGGGTGATGATCTGGCGCGCCTAAAATTGTCGCAACCGGTGAGTGAAAACCCTGTGATCACGCTGGATGTGCGTCATCCGAACCAGAAGCACATGATCTGGCTACGGGATAACGGCGGCAATGAATTTGAGCAAGCACTCTAGGAGGGTAGAGAGATGATAATTCGATGGCTCCTCAGTGTTCTTGTGTTTGGGGCAGCGCAAGTGAGTGCTGCGCCGTTAACTTACAATTTGAAAGCTCAACTCATTGCGCCCAACACCTATGTGTTACAAGGAAAACTTGAGGACTTTTCGCGCGAAAATGGCGGTAACATCGTCAATACTGGGTTTATTGTTACGGAAGAGGGGGTTGTTGTTATCGATACGGGCCCCTCGCTTCGGTATGGCCGTGCGCTACGTGAGGTGATTAAACAAACAACGGATCAACCGATAAAGTTAGTGCTGAACACCCATCACCACCCTGATCACTTCTTGGGAAATCAGGCGTTTTCCGATGTTGATATCTACGCACTGAAGCAAACTTCCGAGCAGATTGCTCAGCATGGTGATGCTTTTGCGGAAAATATGTACCGCTTGGTCGGCGATTGGATGCGCTCCACTGAGGTTGAAGTGCCACGTAAAGTCATCACCGAATCGGAAATCACGCTGGGGTCTCATCGGCTTGCGTTGATGCCCTTTAGTGGTCATAGCGGCGCAGACTTAGTGATTAAAGACCATAAAACCGGCGTCGTGTTTGCGGCCGATATGGTGTTTTATCAGCGCGCGTTAACAACCCCACACACGCCGGGCTTGGCTATTTGGCTTGAGCAGATAACGGAACTGGGTGAACTTGACTACACCGTTATGGTGCCGGGACATGGGCCACTGATTGAAGATGGACGCGCTATTGCGCAGATGCAGAGCTATCTGCGCTGGTTAGATCAATCGCTGACGAAGGCTGCACAAGCAGGCTTAAGTATGACTGAGGTGATGAAAACACCGATCAAGGCGGAGTTTGCTGAGCTAGCGCTTAGCCGTCGGGAATTTGCCCGAACGGTCGCCCACCTTTATCCGAAGTATGAGGAGGCTAACTTTTAGTTGGCCGCCGAGCGCAAACGGTGACCTTCAAGGGAGTCTTTCAGACTGTTAAGTTATCAGGTAACTGTTGCTAACACATTGATTTTATTGATCTGTCAGGTGACAGTCATGTTTATGTCGTGGTTCGCACGTTTATAGCGTTGTATAGTCGATACATACATAACAGGAGGTGTGATGA
Source organism: Neptunomonas sp. XY-337 (assembly GCF_004959845.1). Taxonomy (NCBI): domain Bacteria; kingdom Pseudomonadati; phylum Pseudomonadota; class Gammaproteobacteria; order Oceanospirillales; family Oceanospirillaceae; genus Neptunomonas; species Neptunomonas sp. XY-337. The sequence continues at coordinate 48,677 of NZ_SPLL01000006.1, forward strand.
CTATTCGGCAGCTACGGCAAAACAGGGGCTGGTCTCAAGAGCAACTGGCAGAGGTTGCAGGGCTTAGCGTAAGGACGGTACAGCGTTCAGAGAAGGGCCAGTCAGTGGGTGCTGAGTCTCTGAAAGCGATTGCTGCGGTGCTTGAAGTTGACCTTGCCCAACTGCACGTTGCTCAAGCACGTGATGAAACCTTGGTGGCAGGTACCTCAGCAGAAGAGCTAGCCGCGCGTCAGCACGTAAAGGCGGTGAAGAGCTTCTACTCCCACCTCCTGTCTTATACTGGCGTCATGGTCTTGTTGCTGCTCATCAATGTATTCACTTATTCTGGGTATTGGTGGGTAGTTTGGCCAGCGCTTGGCTGGGGAATAGGTGTGGTATCTCATGCTGCGCGGGCTTTTGATCTGATCGACTTGTTCGGGGGTGATTGGGAAAAGCGGGCTATTGAGAAGCGCTTAAACAAGCCGTAGTGAGTGTTGTTGTGCCTGTTTTGTGCAGGCACAACAACAAAGGCTTAGATTAAGAGTTTCCGATCTGCTTACCGAGCATTCTGGCCATCGTGCCATCTTTATCAATAAGACTATGTTTCACGGCACCAGCAACGTGTAGCAGTACCGCTGCGATCATAATGTTCGCACCAACACCATGCATAGTGTGGCCAATCTGGCTTAGCATCTCGTTCTCTTCGCCTGCTGGTATTAATGGCAGGCCAAATACCCCTACTGGGTATCCACCGCCCACCGACATCATCACGCCTGATATTGGCATAAACAGTGTGCCTGCCAGCAACAAGATATGGGTCACTTTGGCGGCACTCAGTTGCCAGGCGGCGCTTTCTGAGATCGGCGTTGGCAAGCCCTGTTTAGCGGTATTGATCAAGCGCACAAGAGCGAGCAGCAACACAATGACGCCAACGGATTTATGCAAGCCTATTAATGATCCTTTGTTTGCAGACGCTGCAAACTCATCGAGATAGATACCAAACGCCAAGCTGCCAATCATGCCCACAGCGATTAACCAGTGAAGGCGGATAGTGAGTTTTGAAAGTGAAATTGCTCTGCTCATCTTTAGGTCCTTGTTTGTTATGGACAAATTATCCCGCTAAGCCTTTGGTTTCGTAAGGTTTTAACGTGTAAAGCTAGGTAAAGATTCGTAAAGCGGGAGGCCGCCGCAAGAGACGGTGCTTTGGTCGGTATTACTACCAAGTGATGAGAAAACTACTTCGGCTGATTAATTGTTGGAAAAACTCGAAAACAAAACAATTGCCTGCATGATTTGGGAAATTTTCCCGACTCTCTCCTAAAGCCAAGAATAAAATCCGTAAAGGAGCGTACGATGAAGAAATTCGCACTGTCTGCCCTCGTTGCAGCCATGTCAGTTGCGGGCGCTGTTCATGCAGGTGTTACTGACGAAGATATCCTCAAAGATCAGATGACAGTGGAAGATGTCGTCTCAAATGGTATGGGCTTGCGTGGCCAGCGCTACAGTCCAATGGACAAGATCAACACAGGCACCGTAAAAGATATGCGTCCGGTGTGGGCGTTCTCATTTGGTGGTGAGAAGCAGCGCGGCCAAGAGTCGCAGCCGATGATCAAAGATGGCGTTATGTACGTGACAGCCTCTTACTCACGTGTTTTCGCTATCGATACGAAAACGGGTGAAGAGCTTTGGGAGTACAACGCACGTTTGCCCGATGGCATCATGCCGTGCTGCGACGTAATCAACCGTGGTGTTGCGCTGTACGACAACCTGGTGATCTTCGGTACGCTAGATGCCAAGCTGGTTGCGCTAGATGCTAAGACCGGCAAGGTGAAGTGGAAGAAAAAGGTAGAGGACTACAAAGCAGGCTACTCGATCACTGCAGCACCGATTGTCGTAAAAGGTAAGGTGATTACCGGCGTATCCGGTGGTGAGTTTGGTATCGTGGGTAAAGTTGAAGCGTACGATGCGAAAACCGGTAAGCTGGCGTGGTCTCGCCCAACCGTTGAAGGCCACATGGGGTACATCTGGAAAGATGGCAAAAAGATGGAGAACGGCATCTCCGGTGGCGAAGCGGGTAAAACTTGGCCCGGCGATCTGTGGAAATCAGGCGGTGCAGCAACATGGTTAGGCGGCACCTACGATCCAGATGTTGATCTACTTTTCTTCGGTACGGGTAACCCTGCGCCATGGAACTCGCACTTGCGCCCAGGTGACAACCTGTTCTCTTCATCGCGTTTGGCGATTGATCCCGATACCGGCAAAATCGTTTGGCACTTCCAGACGACTCCACATGATGGCTGGGATTATGACGGTGTAAACGAGCTGATCTCTTTTGACTACCAAGAGGGCGGCAAAACGGTTAAGGCCGCAGCAACGGCTGACCGTAACGGTTTTATGTATGTCCTTAACCGCGAAGATGGTGGTTTTATCCGTGGCTTCCCGTTCGTGGATAAAATCACGTGGGCAAAAGGTCTAGATCCGAAGACGGGCCGCCCGATCTACGACGAAGCGTTCCGCCCAGGTAACCCTGCCGACTCTGCTGATGGCAAAAAAGGTAAGTCGGTTGTTGCGATTCCATCCTTCCTCGGTGGTAAGAACTGGATGCCGATTGCGTACAGCCAAGATACCGAGCTGTTTTATGTGCCATCAAATGAATGGGCGATGGATATCTGGAATGAGCCAACCGCTTACAAAAAAGGTGCGGCGTACTTAGGTGCGGGCTTCACAATCAAGCCGATGAACGACGAGTACATTGGTGTATTGCGTGCCATGGACCCGAAAACGGGTAAAGAGATCTGGCGTCATACGAACTACGCACCACTGTGGGGCGGCGTACTGGCAACGAAAGGTAATTTGGTTTTCTTCGGCACACCAGAAGGCTACCTGAAGGGCTTGAACGCGAAGACTGGCGAGGTGGAGTATGAGTTCAACACCGGCTCTGGCATCGTGGGTTCACCGGTAACGTGGGAACAAGATGGCGAGCAGTATCTGTCCGTTGTTTCCGGTTGGGGTGGCGCAGTACCGCTATGGGGTGGTGAGGTTGCTAAGCGCGTGAAGCACCTTAACCAAGGTGGCACTGTCTGGACCTTCAAGCTACCTAAGAGCTAAGTTATTAGCCCATCGCTGAGCGCATTCGCGCTCAGCTTCTCCTTTCTCTCTGTTTTATTGCCAATGCATCACCTGCCAATTACGCGCGTCACTGACCGCTAGCAGTTGCGGGTCCGGAGTTACCGCGACAGGGTTATCAACATGCTCCAGCAGTGGTAAATCATTGTGTGAGTCGGAATAGAACCAACTGCCCGCAGAGCTTTCGTTTTGCTCGCGTAGCCACTGCGTATAGAAGAATACTTTGCCCTCCTGATAGCAGATCACCTCATGACCGGCGCCAGTAATTAAGCCCGCTCGCGTTTCGATCTGCACGCCAATGGCGTCTTCGATACCCAGAAACTTTGCGATCGGTTTAACAAGGAAATCCACTGATGCAGAGATCACCACGCAGCGATCACCAGATGCTTGATGTTGCTGGATGTTAGTAAGCGCATCGGTGCGGATAGCCGGTACAACATAATCGCGGATAAAGTCATCGATACCGGCGGTTGCTTCATCTGGCGTTTGGCCGATATGCGTTTTCAGGATCATTTTTAAGTAGTCCTGCATATCGAGCGTGCCGTTCATATACTGCTGACGTTGCCGTTCGGCTTCCTCTATCAATTGAGTGCCCGCTTGGTCGGTATCAATCAGATACTGTAACCAAAGTTCAGAACAATCAGCGTTGATAAGTGTGTGGTCGAGATCGTAAACAATAATAGCCATAGCGTTAAACTTGCATTCCTAACTGAAAATATCGTCTTAAAAATTGGCTGCATCGATCAGCATTGGCATTCCGTTGCGGCTAGATAGCTCATCCAAACTGAGGTGGCAACGGATGCGGTTGCCGCCAGCCTGCTGCCATGGCGGTGTTGCTTGGCGGCAGCGGGGCTCAGCGAGTGTACAACGGCGCTGATAGGCGCAGCCTTGTGCAGGAGGGTGTTGCTCGGCGGTGTCATCACCGCATAGTTGTGGCGCATGATCTGGATCGGGTTGGAGCACGGCGTTGAGCAAGGCGCAGGTATAGGGGTGCTGATAGCCACCAAAGACTGATTCCACCGAGCCAACCTGACAAAGGCGCCCTTGGTAGAGCACGGCCACCTCATCGGCGAGTGCTTTCACGACGGCGAGATCATGAGCAATAAATAGATAAGTGACCCCTTTATCTTGCTGTAGCTCTTTGAGCAGCTTTAATACGGCCGCCTGAACGGATACATCCAGCGCTGAGGTTACTTCATCACAGAGTACGAGCTCAGGATCACCAGCGAAGCAGCGCGCGATTGCGACTCGCTGTTTCTCCCCACCGGATAGCTGGCCGGGCATCCGGTCTAGATAGTGAGGAGCAAGGCGCACCAGTTGCAGCAGTTCCGCTGCTCGTTGGCGGCACTCGGTGTTATTGAGCCCGAAGTAGAGGCGTAATGGCTGCTGTAGAATTTCAAACACTGTATGTCTTGGGTTGAGCGATGCATCGGGGTTTTGGAAGATCATCTGCACCTTGCGCTTCAACTGGCGATCACGTTTTTCAACGGGCTGGTTTAAATCAGCTTGCTGCAGTTGAATTTGGCCTTGGCTGGGCGTTTGAATCCCGCTAATCGCTTTCATAATGGTGGACTTTCCGCTACCCGACTCACCCACGAGCGCCAGTGTTTGGCCCTGTTTGAGAGTTAAATCAATATCGTCAACGGTTGCCACCGGCGCGGGACGGTTGCGCAGCTGCTCGAAAAATCCGGGTTTGTGATAGCTGATCTTTAGCTCTCTGATATCCAGCAATGTATCGGCATTTTGCTTGGTAGGCGGCACTAGGTGGCTAACGGCAGTGTTGCTTGCCGGTAGTTGGCCGACATGGTGGCAGCGCACCCATTGCTCTTTATGGGGTAAGAGTTGCGCATCTTGCTGGCACTGGTCAGTTGCATATTGGCAGCGTGCGGCAAAGGCGCAGCCCTGCGTGACAGAGCCAACTTTGGGTGGGTAACCTGCGAGTGATGGCGGCAACCCCTTGGCATCTAAACGCGGGATCGCGCGCAGCAAACTTTGTGTATAGGGGTGGGCTGGCGTGCGCAAGACGTCTGCGCAGCGCCCCAACTCAATGATCTCGCCCGCATACATCACGGCGATACGATCACTAATGCGTGCTACGGCGCCAAGATCGTGACTCACGAACACCATTGTCATTCCCATCTCAAGGCGCAAGGATCGCAGCAGCTCAAGGATATGAGCCTGAGTGGTCACATCAAGACCGGTGGTGGGCTCGTCTAACACCAATAGCTCAGGGTTTCCGGCGAGCGCCATCGCGATCGCAACGCGCTGTTGCTGGCCGCCAGAAAGTTGGTGTGGGTAGCGCGCTAGCATCGCCTCGGGAGCGGGCAAGCGGACCTGTTGCAGCAGTTCAATGGCGCGTTGCCGCCATTGTTCGCGCGGTACGTTGGAGTGCAGCCGCAGTGCCTCGGTTAATTGGGCTTCAATCTTCATCGTTGGTGTTAATGATTGCCCCGCATTTTGTGGGATAAGGCCGATTTTTCCTCCCCGAAGCGACGCCAGGTTCGCGCTGGAGAGGGTAAAAAGGTTATTGTCGTGAAAATCGATTTGGCCGCTGATCACCTCAGATCCGCCGCGCAGAAACGCCATCATGGCAAGCGCTAAGGTACTCTTACCACAACCTGACTCGCCCACTAAACCAATGGATTCGCCTTTGCGGATCTCTAGGTCGATATGCCGTAGGACCGAGACAAGGTCTCCAGCACGGTTGCGATAACCCAGAGAGAAATCTTGAACATGTAAAATAGAGTTGTGCATGGTGCTTTCCAGTTATACGGGGGCTTTGGCGCGATCAAGGCCAATCGCTTTGGCGAACGCGTCTGCGGTAAGGTTGATGCTGATGATGAGGCTCGATAGCGCCAGTGCCGGGAAGAGAACTGCCCAAGGCGCAATTGAGATCATGCCGCGGTTGTCAGCGATCATCAGCCCCCAGTCTGGAGTGGGTGGCACGACACCAAACCCCAAGAAAGAGAGTGAGCTAAAGGCGAGTAACATCCACGCCCAACGCATGGCCGCTTCCACAAGCAGGGCATCCAGCACATTGGGCAACAGCTCTTTGGTGACGATTGTGAATTTGCTCTCACCACGGGTTTTGGCCGCCAGTACAAAGTCTTTGGGCACATATTCCAGTGTGGCGCCGCGCACTACACGAATAACGGCGATACCGTAGAAAAAACCTAACGTGAGTACTAACGTCAGCCCACTTTGACCAACCAAAGCGATAATCAGCAGCAGAAAGAGCAGCCATGGAATCGCAAGCAGCGCATCGACAAAACGCATGAACCACTCGTCGGTCTTGCCGCCGATAAAGCCGAGTGTGATTCCTGCTAGGCTGCCCCACACCATCGCCAGCAATGTGCCGAGTAATGTGATGGTGATCGCCTCTTTGCCGCCGATGAGTGTGCGGCTAAAGAGATCTCGCCCAAGGTTATCGGTACCAAACCAATACTCAGACGATGGGGTTTGAAACATGATATAGCCATTTTGCAGGGTCCAGTCATGGGGTGCGAGCCACGGGCCGATGGCAGCAGCAACTAAATGTAGAAGTAAAACAGCTAAACCGATCATGCCCGATGTCGAGCGGCGCATGTTCTGCCATGCTTGTTGCCAACGGGAGCTATTTGGGTGTATTGCGACAGGCGCGGTGATTGCGGTCATCTTATGGCTCCTTAGCGGGCGCTACGTAGGCGTGGATTCAGGGCAAGCGAGGCGAGGTCGGCCAGTAAGTTACAGAGCACATAGACCGCTGCTAAAATCAGTGCGATCGCTTGTACCAGCGGTAAATCGCGATCATAGATGGCGCGTATCATCAACGTGCCGATGCCGGGGTAGTTAAACACCTGCTCGATAATCACCACGCCGCCGAGTAACCAAGCGATCGTTAGAGCAATGATGTTAATCGCCGGTAACATGGCGCTCGGCAGCGCATGGATAAAGACGATACGCCAATAAGGTACGCCTTTAAGGCGTGCCATCTGCACAAAGTCGCTGGCCATCACATTGATCATTGATGAGCGCACCATACGCAGAATGTGCGCCATCATTACCAATGCGAGCGTCACCATCGGCAAGATAGTATTTGGGATCAGCTCGCTCAATGGGGCGCTGTGCCGAACGGTGGTAATGGCTGGAAACCACTGTAATTGAATCGCAAAGATATAGATGAGCAGCGTTGCGGTGACAAACTCGGGAATCGTCATGGCAAAAATAGAACCGCCAGAGATCACCATATCAGGAGTGCGATCACGACGTAACGCCGCCAGTACGCCAAGTAGTATCGCCATAGGAATACCAATGAGCGCCGCCCCCAGGCCCAGGACTGCGGTGTTGCGCATTCGGTTGGCCACTAGATCATTGATGGGTTTGTCGCGCTTTAGCGAGGTGCCTAAATCGCCCTGAAACACACCCGCACTCCATGTGGCGAAGCGCTGTAGCGCCGGTTGATCGAGATTGCGCTGCTGACGGCAGTTTTCAAGGCGGGTGCCCTGTGCATCGCGACCAAGAAAAGCGGTACATACGTCTCCCGGTAGTGCTTCGGTGACGCTGAAAACGAGCACGCAGACGGTGGCTAGTGTCAGGAAAGCCAGCGCCAAACGCTGGAGGATCAGTTTTATCATGGTTTACTTTCGTTAGCTTATGAAAACGTTTCGAGCAGCCGTATCAGTAATGGCACGGCTGTTGGAAAGGCTTTCAGGTTGGGTGAAGCAACACCAAAGCGTGTGCGTGCTCTGGTGCTGCTAAGGCGCGGCGTTAGTCGGCGTTCACTCGGTTCCAGCGAATTGAGAAGTTCTCAACAGGATCTAAACCGGTCACGTTGCTTCGCATCACGCGGGTTTGGTTGAGGTGGTAAGGAATGAGTGCACCACCTTGCTCCCAAAGGGTGCTTTGTAGATCCGCATAGAGAGCCTTGCGCTTATCAAAGTCGAGTTCCGAGCGTGCTTTATCGAGCGCGCTGTCAAAGTCGGCATTTTTAAAGAAGGTTTCATTCCATGCTGCGGTTGAGCGGAATGCTTCGTTCAACACCTGATCAGCAGGGCGCTGCGACCAACGTGTTGCCACGGCTGGGTGTTTCATCCAAACATCGCTCCAATAGCCATCTGATGGCACCATGTTGACCTTTACGTTGATGCCAGCGGGTTTCGCTTGCTGTTGGTATACCTCAATCATCCGCAGCCATTCGGGTTCGTTATCAGCGGCGCTGATCTCGACATCAATCCCGTTTTCATAGCCTGTTTCTTTAAGCAAGCGCTTCGCCGTTGCGATGTCTTGATCGCAGTTGATCTCGGTGCGGTACTGGTCTCCTGACCAGACGGGGTGATCGCAAGTAACGGTGCCAGCGCCTTCGCCTGAAACGAGCTTCATCATCTCATTTCGATCAACCGCTAAACGCAGCGCCTTACGGACTTTGGCGTTATCAAAAGGGGCTGTATCGGTGCGGAATACAAGGGCGCGCCATTCGCCCGTGGCAATGCTCTGTGTTTTGAACAGTGGATTGTTTGTGAAAAGGCGCTTTTGCTGGGAAAGGACGCTGTCTTCAAAGTCGATCTGGCCAGCCATAAGGGCTTGCACACGCGCTTGTGAATCTGGAATCCCGATAATTTCCATCGCGTCGGCAGCGGGTGCGCCTTCCCAATAGTTGGGGTTTGCTTTCAATACGGTAGTGCCCTCTGGATCAAGCTCATCCAGCATGAAAGGGCCGGAGCCGATGCCTGTTTTGGCAATCTCATCACCGCTGTTTTCTGGGATGATACGCACGCGGTAGTCCATCAGGAGCAGCGGAAGATCGGCATGGGGCGCGGACAGTTTGATCTCGACTTTGTGGTCGTTGATAACCTTAACGGTATCGATCACACCCAGTACGGCTGCCACTGGTGAGTCGATCTTTGGATCTTTAATGCGTTCCAGCGTGTACTTGATATCCGCCGCGTTTAGGTCGGACCCGTCGTGGAATTTAACGCCTTGACGTAGTTCGAGTGTCCATGTTTTGGCATCTTTTGATGCTGACCAGCGTGTAGCGATATCTGGGCTTGGCTGGCCACTTTCGTCTTGGCGTACCAAGCGGCTGTAGAGCATCTGGTTGGCATAGAAAAAACGGTTGGGTGAGATGGGGTCTAGGGACTCCGCACCGGCATAACCGACATCATGGGCAAGACGAAAGTTACCTGCAGCGGTCACGCCGCTAAGAAGAGCTGAAGCGACTGCCACGGATAGCGCTAGCGTTTTCATGTGATTCTCCAGAAGTGTGTAAGTGTTTAGTTAAGCGCCGCTTCGGTTATCGAAGCAGCGCTGTGCTGAGTGTGCTGTTGCAACAAAGAGGTGGCCTTCCACGGCGTGTTAACCCCGAGAATATCTGCCATGGTTTGGGCGAACTGGGTTTTGTCTGCGCGCCCAAGCTGTCGGCTGGGTACGTCGGGACCGCTGAAGATGCAAAAGCGGAAATCGGCATCAGTGCCGGGACGCATCCCGTGATTAGAGCGATATTTTGACGGGCCATAGATACCTTCGCCTGCGGTTTTGCTGGCCTCAAAGCTGATATCGGAGTTCTCCGGCACGGTGAACACGAGTAGCTGCGCAGCGTCTTCTGGCGGTAGGAAGTCGTTATTCCATGGCTCGATGCCTTCGTCACACAGGAGCTTCGTAATGCGCTCGGACTCCATTGGGTTTGCGGGCTTAATCAGCAGCATGGCGCCTTCGCTGCTCCAGATCACGTCGTCGCCTAGCAGGCGGTCGACGTAGAGCGCACGTGGCATTGCGTTGTGTCCATGATCACTGCAGATCGCAAAGTTGTACTGATCGAGCATATTGGCAGCATCCAACCGTGCAATCAGTGTTCCGAGTTGTGCATCGGCGGTGCGTAGAGACCAGCGTGTTAAATCGTGGTCTGGCCCGAACTTGTGTAGGAAGTAGTCGGTGATCGTAATCTCTAAGAGGATAAAGTCGGGTGCTTGTGATGATGTGGCAAGCCCCGCTGCAATATCGAGATATTGCTGATCAGCCAGCATCCCCATCTGCAGCTTGATATCCGGCGTCTGGTTTGGCTTTACCGGTGTCTCGGTGTTGAGGGCGGCAATGCGTCCATCAGGATCAATGACCCCGTTTGCGCGTAACCATTGCTGATCTGCAGTGCAAGGCTGCTCATCTTTACCGCGCATGATCATCTCGTCTACCCACCATGGGCCGCAGTAGAGCGATGTATCTTCAGGGCGAACCATGCCGTAGCCAATAGATGCCACATCGAGCCCTTGTTGTTTAGCCAAAGCCGGCAAGGTTGGGCATTTCACATCATAAGGGTTGGCCCAACGAAACTGACCGTCGGCAAAGATCAAGTTGCCATAGATGGCATGCTCAGCCGGAGAGACGCCTGCAATAATCGAGGTGCGCCCCGGACACGAGGTGCCGCAAATTTCTGGGCTCATCCCTGACACTTGCGTGCCTGCGCGGGCTAAACGATCCAGATTAGGGAGGTGCTGACGGTAGCTTTCGAAGTGCTCAGCACTGATGCCGTCGATCATAACCAGTATGAGTTTTCCCATTATTTCCACACCTTCTTGAGTTAGCTCGTTTTGATGGGAAGGGAGTTTAGGAGCGCTTTATGTCAGTAATATGAGTAAAAATGCCGTTGTAAGGGAGGATTCTTAAGGGGGCTCTTAGAAACACTAATGCCAGAGAGGTGGGCTGTTGAACTGATGCTCAGGCCCAAGCTAATTACTACCAAAGGAGTAATTTTTCGATTCCAAGGGATGATACCGACCATTTGAGGTGGCTAGCTACTATGAGGGTGTCATGAAACAGCGCTGTCGCAACAGACAGGTGAATAAAAACAAGAGGCACTCATAAGATGATTTACGCAAAGCCAGGTACAGACGGGTCTGTAGTTTCATTCAAAGAACGTTACGGTAACTTCATCAACGGAACATGGAAGGAGCCAGTTAATGGCCAGTACTTCACAAATACCTCACCGGTAAACGGTGAAGCGGTATGTGAGATCCCACGTTCTACGGCGGAAGATATCGAGCTAGCGCTAGATGCAGCTCATGCAGCGAAAGACGCATGGGGCAAAACGTCTGTTGCGGAGCGTTCAAACATCTTGCTAAAAATCGCTGATCGCATCGAAGAGAATTTGGAGCGTTTGGCTGTTGCTGAAACGTGGGATAACGGTAAAGCGGTACGTGAAACGTTGGCCGCCGATGTGCCTCTATCAGCAGACCACTTCCGCTACTTTGCCGGCTGTATTCGCGCACAAGAAGGCACGATTGGCGAAATTGACGAAACAACCGTTGCATATCATTTCCATGAGCCGCTGGGTGTTGTTGGCCAAATCATCCCTTGGAACTTCCCACTGCTGATGGCTGCATGGAAGTTAGCGCCTGCGCTCGCGGCCGGTAACTGTGTTGTTCTGAAGCCTGCTGAGCAGACGCCTGCCTCTATTTTGGTGCTGATGGAGTGCATCGGTGATCTGTTGCCAGCGGGTGTGCTGAATATCGTCAACGGCTACGGTGCTGAAGCAGGCCAAGCACTGGCAACTAGCAAGCGTATTGCGAAGATCGCTTTCACAGGTTCCACGCCGGTGGGTTCGCACATCATGAAATGTGCGGCTGAAAACATTATCCCATCCACCACAGAGCTGGGTGGTAAGTCACCGAACATCTACTTCAATGATGTGATGGATCAAGACGATAACTTCGTCAGCAAAGCTGTTGAAGGTGCGGTGTTGGCATACTTCAACCAGGGTGAGGTTTGTACGTGTCCTTCGCGCTTGTTGGTGCAAGAAGACATCGCTGATGCGTTCATCGCTAAAGTGATTGAACGTGCCGGCCAGATCAAACGTGGTAACCCACTCGATACGGAAACGATGGTGGGTGCTCAGGCGTCTCAAGAGCAGTTCGACAAGATTCTAGGTTATATGGATATCGGCCGTGAAGAGGGCGCAGAGATCCTAATGGGCGGCGGCGTTGAGCAGCTTGAGGGCGAATACGGCGGTGGCTACTACATCAAGCCTACGCTCATTAAAGGCACCAACGATATGCGTGTCTTCCAAGAAGAGATCTTCGGCCCAGTGGTTTCTGTGACGACCTTTAAAACAGAAGAGGAAGCACTAGCTATCGCAAACGACACTGAGTTTGGTCTTGGCGCAGGTGTTTGGAGCCGTGACACAAACATCGCTTACCGCATGGGTCGTGGCATTCAGGCCGGCCGTGTATGGATGAACTGCTACCACCTATACCCAGCGCATGCCGCATTCGGTGGTTACAAGAAGTCGGGTGTAGGCCGTGAAACGCACAAAATGATGCTTGAGCACTACCAGCAAACGAAGAATATGCTGGTTAGCTACGGCGAAAGCCCACTCGGTTTTTTCTAAACCTCTGTCCCCCGCATACTGGTTTTTTGCGGTATGCGTCGCAGGTATCTCGCGGAAAACCCGCATTCCTACGGCCCCTTTGGGGCCGTTTTTTTGCTTCCTATCTGCCGTTCGGTGAGCTCTTTTCTGCTGATTAAATCATCTGTGTTAGGTAAGGTTGATGCCACTTTTGCCGTCTCAGTGATTGGCTACTGTTGCAGTGAGTGTTCGGATTCGGAATGTCGCGTCCGAGATCTCTTTTTTCAAGAAAGCTGCTTTTAGCGTGTCTTGGTATAAAGCTCAGTGTGCGAAGTGCGATTATCTTGTATATTAGTGTTTTCTTATTTTGATTTTGTGCTATGAGTAAACTAATTCCCCCAGTGGTTGAAAATCCCTTTCAGCCCTTTGGTTCATCCTATTTTGGTGAAGTCGCTACCGATACATTCCTTTACCGCTTGTTGCACCTGAGCTTGGATGCAGGAGAGCGCTGGTATCTTTACGCTACGCGGATACAGGAGGATAAAAGCACAGATGCGGTTGAGTATGTGCTGGGTGTGTTCGATAACATAGGGCAGGCTGAGTACTTCTTGATGCTTCATCAAGGGAACGAGTTGAAAATTCCAGCGCTGCGTTTGGCGCAGCCCGCGGTTTTGAGGGTAGAAGCCGGTGTACCTTGTTATCCCCTTTATGCTGGAGTCTATCGGGTGGGGTTTAAATCTTATGTGGTCGCCAAAACAGATGATCCAGAAGTGCGTAGTGTCAACTATGTGCAGTCCTATAAAACGCAATATCTCGGCGAATTTGAAGAAGTTGAATGCTGTTTAGCGATCTACACACACTTTGACACGCGTTTGCGCGGTTGCAGCATGTGCTAACGAGTGGTGAGCCAGCAGCTACACATCGTGTGTCGCTGGTGGGTCTCATAATATGTCCCGAAGCAAACTCCATTTGGCGTTCAGTAGAGGGGGAAATGCTTTTGGCTTTCTGGTTACGCTGCTTGTGCAGTCATCTTTTGGGGATTACTTGGAAGCATGGGTCGTATGCAGTTGAGAACAGGAGGTGGGGAAACAACGCGGCATAATTAGCACAGCATGTGCTGATAGGGTTTCAACACCTGCTGTGCGGGAAGCTTAGTGCTTGTGCTGGTGGTGCTTCATCCCAGCCATCACCTTCTTAACAGGTAACGTCACTGTCTGACTGCTGTTGTCAGAGAACTGCAAAGTAACGTCTACGTTCTTTCCTTCAGGCAGGTCTGTATTGAGACCGATAAACATGACATGGTAGCCACCCGGCTGCAGATTGGTCATGCCGTTAGCCGGGATCGTAATCTCTTTGACTTGGCGCATACGCATCACTCCCTCTTCATTGATGTGATTATGCAGCTCAACTGATTTTGCAACGTCACTTTTTGCTGCGATAAGTGCAACAGGTGCGCTATCGGTATTTTTGAGCATCATGAACGCTGCGCTATTCATCTGGCCAGGCGGAACCGCGCGCGCATAGGGATTTTCTACCACAACGTCTGCGTGTGACAGTGAAGCTGCGCTTAGTAGCGTCGCAAACAAAACCTTTTTCATTTCATCTTCCTTATTTGTTACTGCCCAATAGCGCTCGAATCTCCGTGAGAACCTGAGCGGGAGAGGTGTTATGCAACAAGGTTTTAACGAGATTACCTTGTTGATCGATTAAATAGATACGCGATGAGTGATCCACGGCATAGCCCATCGCAGAGTCCTTCATTTCTACCATTCGGTAGAAAGCTCCGTATTGCTTAACGACCTGATCTATCGCTTCTCGGCTGCCTGTTAAGCCGGTAAAGAGCGGACTGAAAAACTGAACATAGGTGGCGAGACGTTCGGGTGTATCTCTGTCTGGGTCAACTGATACAAAGACGCCGGCAACCGCTTGTTGCTCCGTTTCCGAGAGTTCGTTGAAGGCTTGCGTTGTAACGGCAAGTGCGGTTGGGCAGACATCCGGACAGGAGGCATAACCGATATACAGCGCCACAACCTTGCCTTTGAAGTCTGCAAGTGACACTTCGCCTGTGGCTGATTGCAAGGTGAAGTCTCCGCCCAAACTACTGTAACGTGATTCCTCAGTTGCTGCAGGGCGATAAGCAAATGCAATTGCTAAGCCCAACAAGAGGAAGAAGGTTAAGACTAGGAGAGTACGCAAGGTGCTTAATGTTTGTTTGCTCATTTTGCTTCAAACTCAAAGATTGCCGTTATGGGAGCGTTGTCAGAATCACGAAGTATGACAACCTCCGCTTGCCAAACCATTTTGCCTGTCGTGCAAACAGCTAGCTCAGTTGTTGCGGTCCAATGGTTATTTGAGATGCTAAATGGTGTTTGGTTGATGCCCATATACATCTCCTTTCCCTTTAGGTTAAGGCTAGCGCTTTTAATCTCTCCCAATCCATGTGTATCAAGTTCGAATGCGAGAGGCTTAAGAGAAGCAGGCGAGCTATCAACGGATAAAACGATCTCTTGGCCATTGAGCGAAGCGGTGCAGCGCCCAGACTCAAGAGAGCACTCAGAAAGCGGTACAAGAGTGCTTGCAGGTGCTTTTGTTGCCGAGGTAATCTGGTTTAAATTACCTAATATCAGAAGTGTGGCCGCCCCTAGGGTTAGCAGTATGAGTGCCTTCTGCTTGGATTTCATATGGCTCTTTTGTATCAAGTGTTAGCATTAGAATAGCGTCGAGCCAGTATAAGTGGAATGTGGCGTTTTGTCGCACCAGCGATATATCCAACGGCAGTAAGCTTTACGCTGCAGGCAGCATCTTACGAAGCGGTTTTGATGAAGTAGGGTTGACGGACCTATGAAAACAATAATTTGTGTACTTTTCAGTCTGAGTGTTTCACTGGTTACCATGGTAGCGGGTGCACAAGAGTATGTTGTAACCGATGAGCCGATTAATGTGCGCTCGGGGCCGGGAACGAACTACGCTGTAAAGTTCCAACTCCATAAAAATGCTATCGTTGAGGCGATGAGAATCCAGAACAGTTGGGTTGATGTGCGTTATCGGAAAGAGGGCGGTGAACAGCGTGGTTGGATGCATGTTAACTTTCTCAGCCCTGCTGAACCAAAATTTGTTGAGCCATCGGTGGATGTAATCGCACTGAAACTGAATTGCTTACCGGCCGATGATAGCGAGCAACATGTTGAAGGGTGCTTACTTGATCTTGACCTTGCGATTACTGCGCCAGATAGATTTGAAGCAGCCAATGTTTCTTGTAACTCGATATTAACGTTGCACTCGGGAAGTAGCCGTGAGCAAATTGAGGAAGTTGGGCATATTCGCACCCCGATAAAAAACGGTCAGGGTGCAGCACGCATGCAGCTGATGATTTTTCCGCAACGTGATTATCCCGTATCGGAAGTTACGCTCAATGAATATCGCTGTGAAATCAAAGCGGTATGAGCAGAAGGAGCTGGGAGCGATCAAGTGTTGTGCAACAGTCTAATGTTCGGCTTATCTTATCCAGTTATACTAAAAACCTGCTATTTTTAATGGATTATTACGGTACTGAACTCGTTTAAGAGGTACCGCGTTTGCGATTCCTGCTAGTGGAGCAAAGATGATTAAAGGATTTGGCAGAACCTCGCGTTGGTTCAACCTGCTATATAGTTTGTTGGCGCTGCTGATGTTGATGGCACTCTTTACGTTTGGATACGCAACGTGGATAGATGTGAAGGGCCAAGCAGTTGAGTCGTTAGAACCGCACAATAAAACTCTGACTCAAGTTATCGAACGGTTTTTTAATCACCAAGAAACGCTTTTGACGGATCTGGCCGCAGACCTTCGAGAGCGATCCACCACCCGAGAAGACCTTTCTGGGCGTTTAAATGACTTTCTGCAAGCCACACCGCAGATGCGAGTGCTTGCTGTTCTTGATCGTCGTGGGACAGTGATCGCGGCTACGGGCGATCTATCAGCAACGGATTGGCTTGATCTGTATGAAAGCGATGACTCAGTTATCGGCCGTCCATTCCGACCAAGCTTTGTTGGTGAGAACGTTTTACCTTTGCGGGCTCCGATTTTTGACGATATGGGTCGGCCCAATGGTTATGTGGTTGCAGCTTATCGTATGCTTGGTAATAACACCATTTGGCAGGAAGCTGAGGAATCGGAAGCCGGACGTCGTTCCATGCTTGTCGGTGAAGATGGACGTATCTACCTTGCTTTCCCAGAAACAGAAACCCTGTGGCAAAGCTTCCTATCTTTTACGGTAACCGAGCCATTTCTTGATACGCTTTCTAGTATTACCAATCCTGAGGCCGAGTCTTCGGCCAAGGTGAATTATCAAGACGAAGACCTGCTCATTACAGCGAGCCACCTTGATAAGTATCAGATGTTTGTGGTGAGTGCACTGCCATCGCATGACCTCTACCAGCGATGGCTGGAGCGGATGAAGTTTGTTGCGCTGACGGTGCTGATCTTTTTGGGTGCTGGCTTGCTCGTTTTCCGTAACATCTTTAGCCGTGCCTCACGTGTTGAGGTGGCGCGCAATGAAGCAGAGAGTAACGTGAGCAAACTCTCACAGGCCATTGAGCAGAGCCCAAGTAGTGTTGTTGTGACTGACTCGCATTGGGTGATTGAATACGCAAATAGCCGTTTAGGTATTGCCGGTGACGATCCGCGCCGCATTGAAGAGGGGCGCAGGCTTACTGAAGTGTTCCCGCACACGGTGCTGGCGGGAGACTTGTCGTTAATCTCCGAAAACCTGCAGCATGGCAACAACTGGTATGGGGAACGCCGTGCTCGCGAAGAAAAGCAATGGTATTCGTTCTCGGTGAGCTCAATGACGGATGATCTTGGGCACATCACAAACTACGTAATTATCGCCCAGGATATTACCGAGCGTAAAAAAGCCGAGGTGAAACTGTATAAGCAGGCCAACTACGACGCTCTGACAGGGTTGCCTAACCGTAGAAGAACGAATGACCTGCTGGCTGAAAAGATGAAAACGGCTTGGAAGCAAGATGGTAAAGTGGCCATCCTATATATGGACATGGATAACTTTAAGCAAGTGAACGATACGTTTGGTCACTTGCTGGGTGATCAGCTTCTTAAGTACGTTGCTGCACAGCTCCAAAAGGTGGTGGGCAGTGCTGGCACCGCGTGTCATATGAGCGGTGACGAGTTCCTTATTTTCATGGGGTTTGAAGAAAAGTATGAAGTCACTGCTATGGCCGAAGCGCTGTTGGCAGCGATGCGTGAGCCGGTATTCCTTGATGGTAAAAAACTGTTTACTTCCGTGAGTGTTGGTATCTCTTGCTTCCCTGAGGATAGCGCGGAACCAGAAGGTGTCTTGAAGCAGGCTGATATCGCGCTCTACGAGGCTAAAAATCGTGGTCGGAGCTGTTATAGCTTTTTTGATCATGAGTTGGATGAGAGAAACAAACGTCTTGTCGAAATTCAATCCGAGTTACGTAACGCGTTAGAGCGCAAAGAACTCTTTATGGTGTATCAAACAAAGAACCATATCCACGACGAGCGTGTCTATGGTTTTGAGGCCTTGATGCGTTGGAATAGCGGTAAGCTCGGCTTGGTGCGCCCAGACGAGTTTATCGAGGTAGCTGAAGATATTGGTATTATCGATCAGTTGGGCGAGTTTGCACTCGTACAAGCGTGTGCCGATCTGCAGCGGTTTGAGTCCTATTCCTCTGAGCCATTAACCATGGCAGTGAATGTTTCGATGAGGCAGCTTACAAACTCCGACATTATTGCGACGGTTTCTCGTGTTTTGAATGAGTCGGGTCTTGAACCTGCGAAGCTTGAATTGGAAATTACAGAGTCGTTATTGGCAGAGAGTATGGAGGAGTTGCAACCTATCTTGAATGGTTTGTTGCAGCTTGGTGTGACACTAAGTATTGACGACTTCGGTACAGGATATAGCTCCCTTAGCTATTTGACGCGTTTCCCCGTATCAACGCTGAAGATTGATCGCTGTTTCGTGACCAACATCGTCTCTAATAAGAGCGATGCAACATTGACGCACACCGTTGTAGGCATGGCTCACAAGCTGGGTTTAAAAGTTGTCGCTGAAGGGATAGAAGATGCAGATCAGCTCGCATTGTTGCGAGTATATGGCTGCGATATTGGGCAGGGGTACTTCTTTACGAAGCCGCTTGAGTTCGTCGATATGGTGGAGCATTTGAAACAACAGCGGCCCCAACCTGATTGGGCGATCTAACCCATTTAAAACCTCAGGGTATACTTATCTGCTCTGAGGTTTTTGAGCAGAAAGCTCAATAATTCCGATAGCGCCGTTTTGCAGTGCTTGATGTACGTTTTTTCCCATTGTCGCGAACTGGTTCCCAAGCACCGCAGCAGGACTGAGTCCAGATCTTGCTTGGCCAGACTGCTCTTTGCCTGTCTGGCGAGCGCGCCACATTAGGGCTTGTTCGGTCCAATCATCACAGCTTGATATCTCAAAGCCTGCGCTTTCAATTTGTCGGCGAATATCCTGAGCGCAGTGGAGGAAAGATAGCTCCGCTCTTGCCGCCCAAGGCACTGGAAACTCAATCGCCTCAGGGTTTTGACCCTTGATCACCTCATGACAGACGATACGACCGCCCGGCTTAAGAACGCGTAGAGCTTCTTTTAATGCTTCGCTTGGCTTAGGAATATTTAGGAGCGAATGTTGGAAAATGACGCAATCAAAATAGTCACTCGCAAAGGGGAGTAACTGCGCATCGCCTGAAACAACCGAGATACATTCAGAGCCAGACAGCAGGTTGAGCGCTTGGTTGAGTTGGCTAAATGCGTGTGTAAAGTCGAGCGCGACACCATCGATCTCTTGCTCGCTAGCGGCTAAGCGAAGCAGCCCTCCGAGACCTGCGCCAACATCAAGCACCCTTGGATGGGAGTAAGGTTTTATGTGTTCTAAAAGCTGCTTCGAGGCTTTAATGCCGCCGATATGCAACTGGTCAAGGGGAGCTAAATCAAAGCAAGTTGGCCCCTCGGGAAAGCTATCAGCAACCTGCTGAATGAGCTGGTTATAGTTTAAGTGCTGACTATAGTGGTCGTTAAGCTCTGTCACCGGAGATCCTTTGCTGTTCTTTTTTATGAATTCTATGTATAACCGGTGTTCCCTAAATGGACAATTGATCATTTATCTAACATGTTGCGTTTATTGAAGTTTTTGTCACTTATTGGTTGTGTCTTCGCGTTGCAAGGTTGCGCTCAGGCTGCTGTCGTCAGCCCTACCGTTAATGTGGACGTTTTAGCTTACTATCCCGCCGATATCGATGAGTCGTCTGGCCTCGTTGCTGCGTCAGGCCGCTACTGGACGCACAACGATAGCGGCGGTGATGCCGTCTTGTTTGGTTTGGATAAAGCGACTTTGAATGTTGATCATGAGGTTAAGCTGCCCGGTGCAATGGCGACTGATTGGGAGACCGTTACAGCCAGTGATACGCATCTGTTTATTGGCGATTGTGGTAATAATCGCGGTGCTAGAAGGGACTTGGCGATTTATAAAGTAGCTGTCGACGATCTGGCAAAACCGATAGCTCCAGTGGAGAAGATCGACTTCAGCTTTTCAGGCCAGCAGGATTACTCTAAACGTAAGTCGCATGATTATGATTGTGAGGCGATAACGGCCGTGAATGATCAGTTATGGCTGTTCACGAAAAACCGTAAAAGTCTCACAACGGATCTCTATATTCTCTCTCAACGGGGAACACCACAACGAGCCGTCAAGCAGCAGAGCTTTCCGGTTGATGGTTTGATTACAGGAGCTGATTACAATGCACAAACGGGCGTGTTAGCGCTACTGGGTTATACCAAAGCATCTGTCTGGGGTTTTTCGTTTATCTGGCTGGCACCCACCAACTCTGCTTCAGAGATCCTTTGGGAGAAGGCTGTACGGTTGATTGTGCAGCCATACGGTCAGTGGGAGGGTATCGCATGGGAGTCATCTGATGCGCTGCTTTTGACGGCTGAACGCAGTGCGCTTGGGCCAAATCAAGTGGGACGTATTAAGGTAACAACGCTTCCTGAAATATCCATAAGGCACTAATTTCCTTTATACTAGCTCGGTTATTGTTCGCCAGAGCAAGTTTTTAATTAACAATCGATGAAATGGAATACCATGCTTCAGATCTATAACACCCTGTCCAAGCAGAAAGAACCGTTTAAACCCCTAATCGACGGGCATATTAATATGTACGTGTGTGGCATTACGGTCTATGACTACTGTCATATCGGACATGCGCGTGTCATGGTCTGTTTTGATGTGATCACTCGTTACTTGCGGGCACGTGGTTGGAACGTAAAGTATGTCCGTAATATCACCGATGTTGACGATAAGATCATCAAGCGTGCGAATGAAAACAATGAGTCGGTTGATGCCCTCACTGAGCGCATGATCGCTGCGATGCATGAAGATGAAGATGCACTGGCGGTACTGCGTCCTGATATCGAGCCGCGTGCGACGGGCCATATTGGCGATATCATCGCGATGACTCAAGTGTTAATCGATAAGGGCTATGCCTACGCTGCAGAAAACGGCGATGTGTATTATCGCGTTGAAAAGTTCGAAAATTACGGGCGACTCACTAACAAAAACGTGGACGAGCTGCGCTCTGGTGCACGTGTTGAAGTGACAGATGCGAAAGAGAGCCCTCTAGATTTCGTACTTTGGAAAGCAGCGAAGGAGGGCGAGGTAAGCTGGGAGTCTCCTTGGGGAGCCGGCCGCCCGGGCTGGCACATTGAATGCTCTGCGATGTCTAAGTGTACGCTAGGCGATACCTTTGACATTCACGGTGGTGGCCCAGATTTACCGTTCCCTCATCATGAAAATGAAATTGCTCAGTCTGAAGCTGCGAATGGCTGCAAATTTGCTAACACGTGGATGCACGCAGGTCCTGTTCGTGTAAATAGCGAAAAAATGTCAAAGTCTTTGGGTAACTTCTTCACTATCCGAGACGTGTTAGCAAGCTATAACGCGGAAGTTGTGCGCTTCTTCCTAGCGCGTGTTCATTACCGTACTTACATCGACTACAGCGAAGATAGTTTAAAAGAAGCTCAAGTGATGCTGAGTCGTTTCTATCAAGCTTTAGCGAGCGTTGAGGCCGTTGATGAGCCGCTAGAAAATGACTACGACGAACGCTTTTTTGCTGCAATGGATGACGACTTCAATACTCCTAAAGCCTTCGCCGTGTTGTTTGATCTAGTCAATGAACTCAACACACATGCGCGAGAAGATAAAGTCACCGCAGGCCGACTTGCCGCGCAGCTAAAACGCTTGGGCGGGATCTTAGGGTTGTTGCAACAACCTGCTGACAGCTTCTTGCAAGGTGATGATAAAGAGGGTGAGATTACGTCGACCGAGATTGAGGCTCAAATTGAGTTGCGAGCGCAAGCTAAAGCAAACAAGGACTATGCCGAAGCTGACCGTATTCGCCAAGCCTTGCTAGAGCAGGGTGTCGTCTTGAAAGATAGCCGAGAGGGCACGACTTGGTATCGTGAAGATAGTTAAGCTGAAATAGAGTACAAAAAAGCGCCATCAGGCGCTTTTTTTATGTATGTTTACGACAGGGCGCTCGTCAGTTTTCGTTGGCGATAGGCGGCAAACGTCGCCATCATCAATAAAGGTATACCAAGCTCCATGGTTTCTTCGAATGTTTCGGCCTTTTCGGCAAAGTCAGCAGAGACTTGTATCCCGATATCTCCGAGCTTACGGTCAATGCCGTCCATCGACTTAGATACAACGAGAAAAGTCACCACAAGCGCCGCGCCAATCTGGACTTTATCTAGACGAAGCAGGCCTTGTATAAAAGGTTTAGCGTGGTTGCTCACAATTTTGTATACAAAAAATAGCAGCAATCCAACAACACATGCGCCTATTAGCTTTTCAGTGAGAGGTACTTGATCGCTTAAGTAAAAACGGCTCTTTAGAACGCCCATCGTTGTAAAGCGTTTGTCAAAGTCGAGCTCACGCATAGCAAAAAGCATGGTTATGCCGACCAGGTAGTAGTAGCGTGTGATAAATGTCTTGCCTCCGACGATACACATAATCGCCGCACAAATGACATACGCGATAGCGGAAGACATCTCCACTGGCCCATCTTCACTTAGCCAATAGGTTTGTGCGTCCAGCGGGAGGGTGGTTGCATAGATGGCACCAACGAAGACGCCTGCAACAATAAGAATATAAGCGTGACGTAAAACGAAGTTCATAAAACTGAGTAATTCCTTGTGGCTCGACGAATAGATCAATATAGACTATCGCCGAGCAATCCATATAAATCTAGTTAGCTATCGCGCTCGGCGGCCTCCAATGTGTTTTCCATAAGGCAAGCAACAGTCATCGGTCCAACGCCGCCCGGTACGGGGGTGATCCAACCCGCTCGCTCTGCTGCTACATCGTACTCTACATCACCGACAAGGCGGCCATCGTCGAGACGGTTGATACCAACATCGATAACAATTGCCCCTTCTTTAATCCATTCGCCTTTGACTAATCCGGGAATACCCACGCCAACTACAACAATGTCTGCCCGTGCAAGGTGGCTTGGCAGATCGCGTGTGAAACGGTGAGTTGTTGTCACGGTGCTACCCGCTAGCAAAAGTTCCAACGACATCGGGCGGCCAACAATATTAGATGCGCCAACAACAACGGACTCCAAGCCGTGAAGGTCTACGCCTGTAGATTCCAGAAGTTTCATAACGCCTTTTGGCGTGCAGGGGCGCAGTGTCGGCATCCGCTGCGCTAAACGTCCTAGGTTGAAAGCATGGAAACCATCTACGTCTTTGCTCGGTTTGATACGCTCAAGTACTTCATTCCCATCTAATCCCTCAGGCAATGGCAGCTGAACCAAAATGCCATCGACCGCATCATTACTATTGAGGTCGTCAACAAGCGATAATAATGAAGCTTGCGTGGTCGTTTCGGGTAGGTCGTAAGATAGCGACTCAATACCAACCTCTTTACATGCGTTCTTTTTATTACGGACATAAACATGTGAGGCTGGATCGTCGCCGACAATAACAACAGCCAAGCAAGGGGCTCTTTTCCCTGACTCAAGGCGCTGGCCGATGCGTTTTGCTACTTGTTGTCGAACCTCAGAGGCGATCTGTTTTCCATCTATAATTTTGGCGGTCATCGTTTCTAATTACCTAGCGTGACGTGATATTTTTAATTGGGCGGGATTTTCTCATGTAAATGGGCCCACGTCCAAGCACTATAGTAGAAGCCTCTAAAAACCAGTTGACGACATAATAGGGCTGCATTAGGATACGCGCTCTCTTTGGGGGGCTCTTGAATCTCGGTTCAGCAGCAGGGCTTCTCAAAGACTTCCCTATATGGGGCTATAGCTCAGTTGGATAGAGCATCCGCCTTCTAAGCGGACGGTCGCGGGTTCGAATCCTGCTAGCCCCGCATCTCTGTGATTGACTTCTTCTCTTATCTATAAAAGTTATCAGCTAATTGAATTTTCAGTATTCGCTACTGAGTACTATTCCTTATCGCGTATTCTGAACAGGCTGATGTAGCTAATTGAATTAGTTGTAAAAAATATGATTTTTTTGTTTTTAAAGTGTTGACAGGGCTGTCATCGGTCCATAGAATACGCCCCATCTTGTTGAGGGGCACTTCAAACAAGGTTCTGAAGATGGTGGGCGTAGCTCAGTTGGTAGAGCTCCGGATTGTGATTCCGGCGGTCGTGGGTTCAAGCCCCATCGTCCACCCCATTTTCAGAGTGCTATGCGGACGTGGTGAAATTGGTAGACACGCCAGATTTAGGTTCTGGTGCCTAGCGGTGTGAGAGTTCGAGTCTCTCCGTCCGCACCATTTCAAAGGTTGATTTGGTGCACAAAAAATTGGATTATGGTGGGCGTAGCTCAGTTGGTAGAGCTCCGGATTGTGATTCCGGCGGTCGTGGGTTCAAGCCCCATCGTCCACCCCATGTAGTAAGCTTTCGTTGTGCGGACGTGGTGAAATTGGTAGACACGCCAGATTTAGGTTCTGGTGCCTAGCGGTGTGAGAGTTCGAGTCTCTCCGTCCGCACCATTGAAAGACTCTTTGGTGCCTTCACTTCTAAGTTTTATCTCTCCTTGTTCTTAATCG
Organism: Neptunomonas sp. XY-337; assembly: GCF_004959845.1. Classification (NCBI taxonomy): domain Bacteria; kingdom Pseudomonadati; phylum Pseudomonadota; class Gammaproteobacteria; order Oceanospirillales; family Oceanospirillaceae; genus Neptunomonas; species Neptunomonas sp. XY-337. Next base: position 73,195 of record NZ_SPLL01000006.1, read on the forward strand.
AGTATATTTTCTTGCCTCTTATTGGCGCGTGTTTCTTACGTTCCGATGGTTGTTCTAATCTATGTTAGTTCGGTTCGGCCATAGCTGCCATGTGGATTATCCCGGCCTGAGTTGACTCATATCTCTTGACTATTGTGTCTAACTACCGGAGAATTTTGCGCTTTATAAATTTACGCTGGGATTTTTGTCATCCCAGTGATGTAAAGGTTCTGTGAACTGTTTTTAGGTGAGATGCCGGATAAACATTGCTTCATAGACGCATATAAACCGGTAAACGTATTTTTGGTGAGGAATTCCATGCAAGTTTCTGTTGAAACGACCTCTGCTCTAGAGCGTCAGATGACCATTACTGTCCCTGCAGAGCGCATTGAAAGCGATGTTGATAAGCGCGTACAGCAGACAGCTCGTACTGCACGTCTAGATGGCTTTCGCCCAGGTAAAGTGCCTTTGAAAGTTGTTAAAAAGCGTTACGGCGCTGGAATTCGTCAGGACGTTTTGGGTGAAGTGATCCAGCAGAGCTTTTACGAAGCTGTGCAGCAGGAAAAAATCGTGCCTGCAGGCAGCCCGCAAATCGAGTTCAAAAACGACAAAGACGGTGAAGACTTTGCGTTCGTAGCAACATTTGAAGTGTACCCTGAAATCGAGCTAACTGATTTCTCTACAGCAGAAGTTGAGAAGCAAACATCATCTGTAACTGACGCTGATATTGAGCAGATGGTTGATACGTTGCGTAAGCAGCAAGCAGATTGGACTGCTGTTGAGCGCGCAGCTCAAGACGGTGATCGCGTAAACATCGACTTTGAAGGCTTTGTTGACGGCGAAGCGTTTGAAGGTGGTAAAGCGGAAGGTCACGATCTAGTGCTTGGTTCTGGCTCTATGATTCCAGGCTTTGAAGATGGCTTGGTGGGCGCTGAGGTAGGTGCAGACGTTGAGCTAAACGTTAACTTCCCTGAAGAGTACCATGCTGAAGAACTGAAAGGTAAAGCAGCAGTATTCAAGGTAAAAGTAAACACAGTATCTGAGCCTGTTTTACCTGAACTAGACAAAGCATTCTTTGAAAAATTTGGCCTAGAAGCGAATGATGTTGAGTCCTTCCAAGCGGAAGTACGCAGCAACATGGAGCGCGAGCTGAAAAACGCGCTAAAAATGAAGCTGAAAGATCAAGTGTTCTCGAAACTTGTTGAGCTAAATGCTATCGAAGTTCCTAGCGCATTGGTTGACACTGAGATTGACGCTTTGCGTCGTCAAGCTGTTCAGCAATTCGGTGGTGGTCAAGATCTTGATCCGAATATGCTTCCGAAAGAGATGTTCGAAGATCAAGCGAAGCGTCGCGTAACCGTTGGTCTGTTGGTTCAAGAAGTTGTTAAGGCGGCTGAAATCACAGCGGACGAAGCGCGTGTTCGTGAAACAGTTGAAGAGCTTGCTGAAACATACCAAGAGCCACAACAAGTGATCGATTGGTACTACGGCAACGAAGAAATGCTGAATCAGGTTAAGAGTCTGGTGATGGAAGACCAAGTGGTTGATCACCTGCTATCTTCTGCTAAAGTCAATGAAGTGGCGGTAGCGTATGAAGAGGCGATTAAGCCAGCTCAGCAGAATAACGGCGCAGAGTAAGTAACGTCTGTGCCGATGGCACACGACTAGATGAAAAACGATAGTTGGTGCTAGCAGTAGCTCTGGCTGTCGTTTTTTATTTTTGGTAAGGAGTAAATTGCATGTCATTAATCCATCAAGGCAACTCACAGATCATTGAAAATTCGGGTCTGGTGCCGATGGTAGTAGAGCAGTCTGCGCGCGGAGAGCGTGCGTATGATATCTATTCTCGCTTGTTAAAAGAGCGTGTGATTTTTTTGGTAGGCCCAGTAGAAGATCATATGGCCAACCTTATTGTTGCACAGATGCTCTTTTTGGAAGCTGAAAATCCAGATAAAGATATCCATCTGTATATCAACTCACCGGGTGGTGCAGTGACTGCAGGACTGGCGATTTACGATACGATGCAGTTCATTAAGCCTGATGTAAGCACTATGTGTATCGGGCAAGCAGCTAGCATGGGTGCTCTGTTGTTGGCATCTGGTGCAGCAGGTAAGCGTTACGCGCTGCCTAATGCTCGTGTCATGATTCATCAGCCGTTGGGCGGTTATCAAGGACAGGCTTCTGACATCGAGATTCATACGAAAGAGATTCTGAGCATTCGAGAGAAGTTAAATCAGATCTTGGCTGATCACACTGGTCAATCCATCGAAACGATCGCGCGTGACACTGACCGTGATAATTTCATGGCGCCGGCGGCGGCAGCTGAATATGGATTAATCGATGCCGTTCTCGAGAAGCGAGGTGGCGACAGCTAACCGCTGTTGTAACCATAAGGGAAGAGGTGGTTGTTTTTTTTCTGTATGCCCCCACCTACACTATACCGCTTACATGCATGAGGTAGTCGAATGAGCGACGAAACCAACGATAAAGACAACGAACAAGGGAAGCTTTTTTGCTCTTTTTGCGGCAAGAATCAAGATGAGGTAAAAAAGCTTATCGCTGGGCCTTCAGTCTTTATTTGTGACGAATGTGTTGACCTTTGTAACGATATCATTCGTGAAGAAATTCAAGATGTAGAGGAGCATGAGTCTCAAGACTCGTTGCCTATTCCATCGGAGATTAAAGCGAAGCTCGATGAGTACGTCATAGGTCAAGACCGCGCGAAAAAAGTACTCTCTGTAGCGGTTTATAACCACTACAAAAGACTCCGATTCCAGAGTAATTCCAAGGATGACGATATCGAGCTGGGTAAGAGCAATATCTTGTTCATTGGCCCGACAGGTAGTGGTAAAACCCTGCTTGCACAGACGCTCGCGCGTATGCTGAATGTGCCGTTTACGATTGCGGACGCCACAACGCTCACGGAAGCCGGTTATGTTGGTGAAGACGTTGAGAATATCATTCAGAAGCTATTACAAAAATGCGACTATGATATCGAACGTGCGCAGTTAGGTATTGTTTACATTGACGAGATCGATAAGATTTCGCGTAAGTCAGATAATCCTTCAATCACGCGTGATGTGTCTGGTGAAGGTGTTCAACAGGCCCTGTTGAAGCTGATTGAAGGCACTGTTGCGTCAGTCCCACCACAAGGTGGCCGCAAACACCCTCAGCAAGAGTTTTTGCAGGTTGATACCTCAAATATCTTGTTCATCTGCGGTGGCGCATTTGCTGGGTTAGAGCAGATCATCCGTGATCGTTCAGAAAAAAGCTCGATCGGCTTTAGCGCGACGGTCAAGAGTAAAGATGATACCCGCTCAGTATCTGAGACGCTCTTGGATATTGAGGCAGAAGACCTCGTTAAGTTTGGATTGATCCCAGAGTTTGTGGGTCGTCTGCCGATGATCGCGACACTGGCTGAGCTTGATGAAGAAGCGCTGGTGACGATTCTTACTGAACCTAAGAACAGCTTGACACGTCAGTACTCGAAGTTATTCGAAATGGAAGGTGTTGAGGTTGATTTCCGTGAAGATGCTCTTCGTGCTGTGGCTCGGCAGGCGCTAGAGCGCAAGACCGGTGCGCGGGGTTTGCGCTCTATCTTGGAAGCGACCCTCTTAGAGATGATGTACTCACTGCCATCTATGGATAACGTCGTTAAAGTCGTGATTGATGAGGGTGTGATTAACGGGACTTCGGAACCTATTCTTATCTACGAAAATGCGGAGCAAGATACAAAAGCTTCCGGTGAGTAGTTCGAAAAGGCGCTTAGGCGCCTTTTTCTTTGCCTTATGATTGAGTTATTCCTCTTGGGCGAGTGCTTTTCTTAGCTGTTCAATGACACGGGTGGAAAGGCGTTTAATCACCAGCTGTTTGTTTTCCTCATCAAACTCAATGTCGTTGCCGGTACCGGGTGTTCCAATCGACTTTTTTGACAGGTCCGCTTGCCAATTGTCAGACTTTAACTTGAGCTTGGTTAGGTTATTGAGCGTGTGGGTGTGCGGTTGGAACTCGTGGCTAACTTGGTAGCGCTCGCCATTGGCAAATCGGCTGAAACTGCCGCTGAGCTCCTCCGCTTGTTCAGGGGGAATATATTGATCAAAAATCTGTTCAACTTCAGGTAGGTTTGCCGTCAGCTTTTCACTGCGTTGTCGATTGAGATAGCTGACCACATCTTCTACAACTTGCTCACGTTCATCGTACATACCATGCTCAGTGCAGAAATCCTTGGCTGCTTGCAGTAGGTCACTGGTGGATTTTTTTGAGGGCACCACATCCGTGCAGCCGAAGGCTGTCGCGAAATAATGAGTTACGCTGCCGGTCTCTTTAGTGCCAGTAAAGCTGAGATAGCTCTCCTTGCCTTTACGGAAGTTCGTGATATTTACTTTCGCTGCTTGGTGTAGTTTGTCTAGATCGAGTTGATTAATTTGCTGTGGTGTTAGGTCGTCACCTAAGGAGATGGTGGCGCGGTTCCTTACCAGGGCGACCAGAAGGAACTCGTAGCGTTCCAGTGCGTAGTGGGAGAAGACAACATAGCCACCTGTTGCAGAGCGCGCCGATGGTGCGTCGATCGCGACTGTAAGCTGGGCTAAGCCGGTATCGCATAGCGTGCTGAAAGCATCTGAGGTTTGCTCACTCTCTAGGTATTGGCTAAATGCGTCGATAAACGGATACCCCGCAGGGTTTTCTTGATTGAATGAGCCGTGAGTGAGTGTCGAGCGCCGAGCGAGGGCGTTATTCAGTGATTCAACCATTTGGCTGGCAATATCAGTGCTTGAGGTAACCACGCCGCCGCGGTCTGCAACCACAGCGGGTTTTTCCTCTTCTTTCATTACTTCACGAATAACGAGATGCTTTAACTCCACGAGGCGCTCCTTTCTTAGTTTCCTCGCTATTCTAATCGCTTTTTGGGTTGCTCGCTTGCCTTCGGATAAATTGGGCTTAATTGTCTGATATCACTACAACTTCAGTGAGTTTCCTTTTATGCTGGAGCCACATCATTTTAGTAAGCGGAGTGGCTAATGAACTACCATGCAGAACTTGTCGCAGAACTTAATTTGCTAAATCAGTTTGATTTGAGCACGACGCAAACCGGTATTAAAATTCATCATGACGCTTCACCAGAGGTGATTGCGGCTGCGCAGCGCCTTTTTGATAAAGGTTTGATCTCACAAGTCGATGGCGGCTACCTTACCGACTTAGGTCATCAAGCGGCGGAGCATTCACAGTCATTGGTGTCCATCCTGACCTCGCCTGTTGCGCTCGATACGACCTGCTAACATGGCCCTGAAACCAACGATTTACAAAGTAGAGCTGCAACTGTCTGACTTCAATCGAGATTGTTATGACAACGTCGGTCTAACAGTTGCGCTGCACCCTTCAGAAACACCCGAGCGCATGCTCATCAGGCTGATTGCGTTTGGTTTGCACTATTGTTCTGATCTGAGCTTTAGTCGAGGACTATCTGCAACGGACGAAGCTGATCTATGGGAGCGCTCGCCGAGTGGTGAGATTCTTCAATGGATTGAAGTGGGGCAAGCATCGCCAGAGCGTATACGCAAAGCGGTGAGCTTAGCCAAGAGTGTGAGTCTATACAGCTACGGCGATAGCCTCGACCTTTGGTGGGAAAAGGAAGCGGCAAGCTTTCAGGCGCTTCCTCGCACCACCGTATGGGCACTACGCTGGGCGCAAAAGTATGATTTTGGCGGCTTCTTAGAGCGTAAGATGGCGATCACGCTCACGATTTCAGATGATGATATCTATGTCCACAGTGAGGGTGAGCAACTAACGTTAAAACGGAAGTTGCTTGCAGGTGTGAGTTAGGCGCGTTGTTCTAAATTTGGGCCGCTAACTAAAAGGCGAAGAAGGTCGCTGCGGGTGATGATACCTGCGACAACGTGGTTTTCATCGATAACAGGGACGCAGCTGACCTTATGGTCCATAAAAATAAGTGCTATATCCCTGACTAGCGTTTCCGGAGACACCGCGATAAGGCTTTTCCGCTGGATGAGCGTGTCAACAAAGCTGCTGGATGTTGTACCGTGCTTAAGGATGTCACCCGTAGTTAAAACACCGACAGGTTCGCCTTGAGCGTTTGCTACCACTAGGTGATTGATATCTTCCTGCTCTGTCAAATCCCAAGCTCGCTTTACTGTGTCGAATGTCTTTACCGATATCACAGGCGAGCTCATTATGTGTACAGCGTTTAGTCTGCGTCTATCCTGCAGAGAATCTGACTTTCTCCCTGTCTCTTCATAAAGCTGAGATGAGCGTGACGTACTGCCGCGTTGCTGTGTCTGAGCCGCGCTGTTTAAAACGGTGACTTGCGGCTGTTGTGGCTGTTGCTGCTGCGGAAGTTCATTGTAAGGCAGTGAATTTTGCGCAGCCGATGTCTGTGAAGTCGCATCCACTCCGCGTTGAGGAAACTGAGCATCGGAAAGGTTTTTTACAAGGTTGCCGTTGTCGTAAATGAGTAGGACCATACTCAACTCCACTGTTTATTACGCTATCGGCATGGCTTGAAAAAACTCAAGCTTGCCAAGAAAGTGTGGACTTTTGCCCACATTTTTCACGATATCTACCAAATTTGCTTGATATATTACCATGTTTGGACTACCGCGCATCGATTTGATTCCCAATTATCGCTGGTTTTTATATTATAAATGTCTAATATATAATATAAGTTATTAAGCATAGGGGTATGAGATGAAGTGGCTGGCGTTATTTTTGGGCGTAATCGTGGTGACTAGCGTGCGAGCCGCTTCGGTCGATGTGTTGGCTGTTACGCAGGTGTCTGTTGCCAAAGAAAGGCTGGTTGAAGGAGTTGTTGAAGCCGCTTCGGTAACAACCGCATCAGCTGAAACGACTGGGCGTGTGGCAGAGGTTTTAGTAGATGTCGGGGATCTTGTGTCTGCAGGCGCAACCGTTCTGCGTTTAGTTTCTGTGGACCAGCAGGCCGGTTTGGATCAAGCCCGTGCCCAAGTGGCTGAGGCGCAAGCAAGCTATTCAGCAGCACGACAGCAGTTTGATCGAGTGGATCCCCTCTATGCGAAGCGGTTGCTATCAAAGTCTGCCTATGATGATGCACAAAGCGCATTGAGAGCGGCGCAGGCTCGCCTTAAAAGTGCTGAAGCCAGCCTAAAAAAGGCGCAACAACGAGTGTCTTATACGACCGTTAAAGCGGCCTATGGTGGTGTTGTGAGTGCACGTCATGTGGAGGTCGGTGAGGCGGTACAGCCGGGGACGCCGATGTTGAGTGGGTTTGACCCTAAACGCCTTCGCGTCATTGCTGACATACCGCAATCTCTGGTAGAGCACAGAGCTTTTCAGCCTGACGTACAGATAGAACTGCCAGATAAATCGCGAGTTTCACCCATTTCGGTAACCTCCTTTCCGATGGCTGACCCACACTCTGGTACACGGCGCATTCGTCTCAACCTTCCCGGTGATGTTAAAACCCTATATCCGGGGCAGCTTGTTAAAGTTGCCGTGCAGCTTGGTCAGCGCCAAACCATTCGAATTCCGCTTTCAAGCTTGCTGCGCCATTCGGAAGTTTCCGCCGTGTACGTTTGGAGTGATGAGCGCGTAGCCCTTAGGCAGGTTCGTGTAGGTAGGCAGTATGGCAACGAGATCGAGGTGTTAGCGGGCTTACGTGCGGGGGAATCGATTCTGCGTTTTGTTGATCAGGGTGCATCGTATGTGCTTTCTAGCGCAGAGGAGGGTCGTTAGATGCAGAGCCTTGGTGTCTCGGGCCGTATCGCTCGCCAATTTATGGGGTGGCAGCTAACGCCGCTGCTCGCGATCGTTGGGCTTCTCATGGGACTTTTTGCCGCGATCATTACGCCGCGGGAGGAGGAGCCACAAATTGATGTCACCATGGCGAATGTTGTGGTGCCGTTTCCCGGTGCTTCTGCGGCTGATGTGGAGTCGATGGTAGCCACACCGCTTGAGCAAATCTTGAGTGAAATATCGGGAGTGAAGCATATTTACTCCGTCTCCCAGCCTGGCACAGCGGTTATTACTGTTCAGTTTGATGTGGGTATCGCGCGCGAACCCGCACTTGTTCGTCTATATAACGCGGTTTATTCCAACCAAGATTGGAAAGCAGGCCAATTAAAGCTTGGCCCTGTGATTATCAAGCCCAAAGGCATTGATGATGTTCCTGTGCTGAGTTTGACGTTACATAGCCGTGCAGACACGTTAGGCGCTTACGAGCTTAAGAAGTTAGCGCATACGCTTGAAACGGTGTTACAGACGGTTGCTGGAACGCGTGATATCGAAACGATAGGAGGGCCAGATGAGGTTGTTAAAGTCACGCTAGATCCGCAAAAACTCGCCGCAAGAAACCTATCTATCGGGGCGATTACTCAAGCGCTACAGATGAGTAATGTTGTCAATCAGGCCGGCAGTATCGTAGCTAACAACCGGTCGACGCATGTGTTAGCCGGATCGTTCTTGAGTTCCACAGATCAACTCGAAGCGCTGGTGGTAGGGCTGCATGCAGGCAAACCGATCTATATAACGGACATCGCAACGGTCGAGCTTGCACCAGAGCTGATTGATGATTACGTCTGGTATCGGGATAAAAAGGTTGATGTGCGCCCTGCAGTGACGCTGACTGTCAGCAAAAAGCCCGGTGAAAATGCAGTCGATGTGGTGGAGGGCGTACTTAAGCGTATCGAGCAGTTAAAAGGCGTTTTGATCCCAACTGACGTCGATATAACAATCACGCGTGACTATGGAAAAACGGCAAACGATAAGGCCAATACGCTCATTAAAAAATTAGTGTTTGCGACGATCTCTGTTATCGCGCTGGTGCTCTTTTCATTGGGGCGCAGAGAGGCGTTTATTGTTGGCAGCGCTGTGGTGTTAACGCTGTTAGTGACGCTATTTGCTTCTTGGGCTTGGGGTTTTACATTAAATCGCGTCTCCCTTTTTGCGCTTATCTTCTCGATAGGTATCTTGGTGGACGATGCAATCGTGGTGGTTGAGAATATCCATCGCCACCTCAGCCGAGGCGGTTGTACCCTTCTAGAAGCGATCCCACGTGCGGTTGATGAAGTAGGCGGACCAACGATTTTAGCTACGTTTACGGTGATTGCTGCGCTATTGCCGATGGCTTTTGTAACCGGCTTGATGGGGCCTTACATGGGGCCGATTCCCATTAATGCATCAATGGGCATGTTGTTATCTTTGATTATCGCGTTTACCTTCACCCCGTGGCTGAGCGCAAAGCTTCTAAAAAAAGAGCACGCTCACCTAGAGCCCGAAGGCGAGGTTAAGCCAAGTATGTGGGCATATCGCTTGATGACCCCGTTCTTAGGGTGTGGAGCAAAAAGGCGTAACCGTTATCTGCTTGGTTTGGCATTGGTTGTGTCGATAGGTGCGGCCATCTACTTAGTGGCTGCGCAAGCCGTGGTGATGAAGATGCTGCCATTCGACAATAAAAGTGAATTTCAAGTTGTTGTCGATATGCCAGAAGATGCGCCGCTTGAAGCAACCAATAGCGTATTGCTTGAGCTGTCAGACTATCTGCTGACGATACCGGAAGTAATTAATGTGCAAGGTTATGCTGGAGCAGCATCTCCCATCGGGTTTAACGGCCTTGTGCGGCAGTATTACCTGCGCAGTGCGCCAAATCTGGGTGATTTGCAAGTGAACTTGGTCGCTAAAGAGGATCGAGAGCGCAGCAGTCATGATATTGCTCGAGCGGTTCGAGCAGAGTTGCATCGTATTGCCGCAAGTTCGCAAGCTGCTATTAAGATCGTGGAGGTGCCGCCTGGGCCGCCCGTTATGGCACCTCTGGTGGCCGAGGTTTATGGCTCCAATTACCACGAGCAGCAGCGCCGCGCACTGGAACTCACAGAAAAACTCACGACGGTGGCGGGGGTTGTGGACGTTGATAATACGGTTGAGGTATCGCCCGCCCGCTTGTTGGTCGACGTCGACCGCGCAAAAGCCAGCCGCTTGGGCGTTGCGCAGAGTGATATCGTCACAGCGATTAGCACAGCATTGAGCGGTATGGATGTCGCTTATCTACATAATGGTGTAGCGAAGTATCCATTACCTATTCGCGTTCAGCTGCCTGAGTTTGATAGCGACTCCTCTGAAGCGTTTATGGCGCTTAAGCTGCCATCAGCGTCCGGTGCATTGGTGCCGTTATCTGAGCTAGTTACCCTCAATCGTGTACCGTGGGAGCAGAGTATCTATCATAAGAACCTGCTGCCAGTGGTATATGTCACGGCTGATGTTGCAGGTGACCTAGACAGCCCGCTTTACAGTATGTTTGCGATGGTTTCTGAGCTACCCGATGTTGAGCAGTGGTTCATTCAGCAGCCTGATACCCACTTTCTACCTAGCGTTAAGTGGGATGGAGAGTGGCAGATCACCTATGAGACTTTCCGAGATATGGGAGCGGCCTACTCTGTTGGGCTGATCCTAATCTACCTTTTGGTGGTTGCTCAGTTTGGGTCTTATCGAGTGCCTTTGGTGATTATGGCGCCTATTCCTCTGACAATGATCGGAATCTTGCCGGGGCACGCTTTGCTCGGCGCTCAATTTACTGCCACCTCGATGATTGGGATGATTGCATTGGCGGGAATTATTGTGCGCAACTCAATTTTGCTTGTGGATTTCATTAATCAACAGCTTGATGCTGGAGTGTCGCTTGACGATGCTGTTGTGAGTGCGGCATCCGTGCGAGCTAAGCCCATCATACTCACGGCTCTGGCGGCGATGGTGGGGGCTCTGTTCATCCTCGATGATCCGATCTTTAGTGGCCTAGCGGTGAGTTTGGTGTTTGGGTTGCTTGTCTCAACACTGCTGACGCTGATTGTCATTCCAGTGCTCTACTACAGCTTGCTGCGCCGTAAATTAGGCGTTGTGACCTGAGGTTTTCGACCCCTCAGTTAGCTAGCTAGGGCACAACAAGCTTGTGTCCTGGCAGAAATTGATGCAGCCTCATAAAAAACAATGAAGTAGGAGTGTAGGTTTATGAGCGCAGCGCTAATACGATCTTCCCATGATACTGCGTTAGCCGAGAAGCTAGCACAAACGCCTGAAGTCGTTGCGATACAGCAGCAGATTGCCCAGATGGAAGCTCAGGGGGTGCAAAGTGTTAGGCGTCGCTTGTTATCTACATCCGTTAGGCTGAGCCCTGTAATGGCGCCCAGCCTTAGCCGTATAGCGCAAGATTGTGCGGAAAAGCTAGGTGTCACGATCCCCATTGAGCTTTACGCTTACTCTAGTCCTCACTTTAACGCTGCATGTGTTAAGCCAGAGGAAGGGCGGCTTTTTATCATGTTTTCCTCAAGTTTATTAGATAGTTTTGATGAAGAGGAGTTACGGTTTGTAATGGGGCATGAGCTTGGCCACTTTGTCTACCAGCACCATGATATTCCGGTTGGCTATCTGCTTAAAGGCAAGACGAGTATCCCGCCTGATCTTGCGCTGCGCCTAACAAGTTGGTCCCGTTATGCGGAGATTTCTGCTGATCGAGCCGGCGCTTTCTGTACGCAAAACCTACATGCTGTTGCGCGAGCTCTATTCAAGCTAGCGTCGGGTGTTACGAGCACGGCGGTAAGGTTTAATCTAGATGATTTTCTGAGCCAAGTGGATGATATGCAAATCACTGATGAGCAGTCGGGTTCGAGTGCAAGTGCAGAGGACTGGTTCTCTACTCACCCGTTCAGCCCGTTGCGTGTTAAAGCTTTGCAGCTCTTTCATCACTCTGAGCTGATGATGAAAGGCGGTGCAGCGCAGATGGATCTGGAGATGGGTGTCGAGGGGCTGATGGGTCTGATGGAGCCAAGCTATCTAGAGTCTCGCACGGAATCTGCGTTGGCGATGCGCCATCTACTGTTTGCTGGCGCACTCCTGGTAGCAGATGCTGATGGAGGTATTTCGCCGAACGAGATAGCGGTGTTTGAGCAGTTTTTTGGTCGCTACAAGTACCGTGAGGACTTTAACCTTCAGAAACTAAAGCAGGAGCTACCTAAGCGCGCAGCGCAGGTTGTGAAGCATGTGACACAGCCGCGCCGTATTCAGCTTATCCGTGATCTTTGTTTAATGGCGAAGGCGGATGGCGGCGTTACTCACGCTGAGATTGTTGTGCTTAAAGAAATTTCGCATCGTTTAGAGGTACCTGTGCTGGTAGTGGATACCTTTATCAATGACTCATCAGGTATTGATTGGGTAGCTGAATAGCGCCGTTCAGCTATGCTGGGAGGTAGTGAATTGTTGATAGGAGGTGTTATGAGACAGGTTTTAATGGTGTTAACGCTGTTGGTTAGCATGCAGGCGTATGCTCAAGGGCAGCACGGTGCTACCGATAAAGCCGAACCGCTAGTGTGGCAGTCTGGTGGCGATGTGGAGATGTTCTGGGAGGCGTATACCGCGAGCAAAGGTGGCATAACTTGGGGGCGGTCTGATCAGTATCCTGAGTATAGCCACGTAAAAGAGGGTGATACATTCCTCGTAGAAGTAAAGCAGGGCGTTTGTCTTATGGAGTTTTTCCATAGTCGCTGGCGCCGTGCGAACGATGTGCGGCGTTGGAGCGAGGACATGAACAGATACGGTGGTTGTCCGTACGTCTTCGACTGATTTTGAGGATAGAGAGAGCAAAATCTGCTCTCTCAAGCTGCATTACGCTTTTTTGAAACTACCTACGAGCATCAGCAGTGCGGCCATTACCAGCAGTACGGCAAGGGCGACTAATCCCTCGGCCATTGTGATGCCGAACAGCAGTTCTGGTGTATAGCCACACGCTTCCCACGGTTCGAAAATCGTCGCTGACCACTTGTCCAGCGGCAGCCAATCTGGAAAACCAGAATCCAAAGTACATGCGCCATCAATGAAACCGCGCTCAATCCCGAGGGTGACGTAAGCACGCTCTAACATGCCGATAGCGGCGCCTAAAAAGAGCACACTGCTAAATCGTTGTGCAATCTGGCAGCTGTTTGAAAATAAGCCGACGAGTGCGACCAATATAATCGCGAAGACCCAAGCACGAATATGTACACACAGTACGCAAGGTCCGTAATCTAGCTGATATTGGAAGAAGAGAGCGACCGCTTCCATGGCAATACCGAGGGCTAAGATAAGAATCCACATCCAGGTGCGGCCCCGTGGTGTGGTGAAGCAGTTGAGCATAAAACATGTCCTAGAAATTTAGTTTTTCTTTAGATAACGATAACGGAAAAAGTTTGCCATTATTTTTCGTTAATCTAAGCTAAATTTTAACACTTTCAATTAATTAAGCGCTTATATTTGCCCGAAACGTCCAGTTTTTTGTCACTGGCTATGCCGCTAGTTGGCACAGACGGCTTTGAGTAAACAATTTGAGTAAACAACAAGTGCTTATGAGTCACTAGTTAGGTGGTCGCGCTATAGATAGTAGGTTTCCTATGGCTTGACCTACAGCCTAGAGTTACGTTTTGATAACAGCGAAGCACATGATATCTACTCCGATGACACCCTGAACCTTGCTTAGGAGGCTGTATGGGAAATTCGCTAGCATATACATTGCGATCACTCTTTTCTAAGCAGAGCATTGGCGGCACCGTATTAGTGATCGCCAGCATCATCGCGCTCCTGCTGGCCAACTCTCCTTACCAGCAATTCTATAGCTACCTTATCGATACGCAGTTGGCAGTTAGCTTGAACGGCGCCAGCCTTTCTAAACCACTCTTGCTATGGGTGAATGACGGCTTGATGGCGCTGTTTTTCTTGTTGGTAGGGTTGGAGCTAAAACGCGAGTTCTTAGTGGGTGAGCTGAAAGAGTTTGAACACGTTATGTTGCCTGGCTTGGGGGCGCTGGGTGGAATGGTGGTGCCTGCTCTCATTTACTTTGCGTTGAATCGCGACAACGCATCTGGGTTGCAGGGGTGGGCTATTCCTGTGGCGACCGATATCGCTTTTGCGTTGGGGGTTCTATCGCTGCTGGGTGATCGGGTCCCCTTGGCGCTTAAGGTTTTTTTGGCGTCATTGGCGATCTTCGATGATATCGGTGCCGTTATCATTATCGCTGTGTTTTACACTTCAGACATCTCGCTAGTAGCTTTGGCAATCTCTGGATGTTGTATCGCGGCTTTATTTGCTTGTAATCGCTTTGGTGTACCTTATCGGCGCGTCTATTTGATCATTGGGTTAGTCATGTGGGTCGCACTTTTGAAGTCCGGCGTACATGCAACCTTGGCGGGCGTGCTGCTTGCGATGTTTGTCCCGATTACTGTGCCGGGAAAAGAAAAGCGCTCACCGCTACGTAACTTAGAGCACGACTTGATGCCAATTGTTACGTTTGTGATTTTACCTATTTTTGCGTTTTGTAACGCTGGCGTTAGCTTGGCTGGGGTTGGCATCGCTCAACTCACACACCCAGTAACATTAGGCATTGCGTTAGGGCTTGCGTTAGGAAAGCCTATCGGTGTGTTTGCATTCTGCTGGGTTGGTGTGCGTTTTGGCTTTGCAAAGCTCCCTGAATCGATTGATTGGGGCAAGCTATTTGGTGTCGCGCTGCTTTGCGGTATCGGTTTTACGATGAGCTTATTTATCGGCTCCCTTGCCTTTGGTGAGACCGGTGTAAACCAAGTGTTTGATGAGCGTTTGGGGATTATGCTCGGATCGTTTGTGTCGGGCGTTATTGGCTTTTTTGTGATTCGGCGCTATTGCCCTGCAAAGAACCAAGCAAGGTAGCTGCTGGGAAACAAAAAGCCCCGCGGTTGAGCGGGGCTTATTTGGTGGTGTGACTAGCGAGTTGTCAGCACACCTTTGAGTTTTTCGTGCATTTGTAGCAATGCTTTCTCAGTGGCATCCCAGTCGATACAGGCATCAGTAACAGAAACGCCGTACTCGAGATCGGCTAGATTATCTGGAATCGACTGGTTACCCCACGCCAAGTTGGATTCGATCATTAAGCCAACAATCGACTTGTTACCTTCAATAATTTGGTTGGTAACGTTATCAGCAACTAAAGGCTGAAGTGCTGGATCTTTGCTAGAGTTCGCATGGCTGCAATCAACCATGATGTTTGGCTGCACGCCAGCTTTCTCTAGTGCTTGCTCACACAGCGCAACGCTAACGGAGTCATAGTTTGGCTTGCCGTTACCACCACGCAGCACAACATGCCCGTATTGGTTGCCCTTGGTGCGAATAATAGATACCTGCCCATCTGGGTTAATACCCAAGAAACTATGTGGGTGGCTAACGGATTTCAGGGCATTGATCGCCACATCTAGGCCGCCATCAGTACCGTTTTTAAAGCCCACTGCACAGGACAGACCAGACGACATTTCGCGGTGTGTCTGAGATTCAGTTGTACGCGCACCGATAGCAGACCAAGCGATCAGATCTTGCATGTACTGAGGTGAGATAGGATCCAGTGCTTCGGTTGCCAGTGGTAGCCCCATCTCTGAAAGATCGAGCAGTAGCTTACGCGCTTTATGTAGACCCTCTTCAATTTCGAACGAATCGTTTAGGTGAGGGTCGTTAATTAAGCCTTTCCAGCCAACAGTCGTACGTGGTTTTTCGAAATACACACGCATGACGATATAGATCGTTTCGTTAACCTTCTCAGACAGCGCTTTTAGGCGCTTACCATATTCGATGGCAGCATCCACGTCGTGAATAGAGCATGGGCCAATCACAACAAACAAACGCTTGTCTTTACGGTCTAAGATATCGCGGATAACCTGACGCCCTTCCATAACAGCAGCTGCAGAGCTGTCTGTGATCGGGAGCTTTTGTTTCAGACCTTCCGGCGTTACCAAGACAGAGTGAGATTCTATATTGAGGTTTTCTACCCGATTATCAGTCATGGTGCATTTCCTGAAGCATTAACAAGTGCAAGTTTCAGCTCACACGTTTTCTAAGGGCCGATACTTTTACCATAATTACATGAAGTTTATAAGGCTATCTGTGATCTTCTGGTGAACAATACGACGAATGAGTAGTGTTAGAATACAAAGGTGCTAGTAAAGCATTGAGCTTTAAGTGGAAAAAAACTTTAAAATGGGCAGTAAAGCGCGAACTCTTGTAGGTGTTACGAGTCCATAGCCCACCGGTCAGTCGTGTAGGAGTAACTCAACGGTGTTGTTGAACAGTCGTTATTTTGCATCGCTATTTTTTATGCTGAGCCTGCTATTCTCTCAGCTTGCTGTAGCTAATTTTTTTGAGAGCAGTAGCAATCCATTTGGAAAAAGCCAGCAGGATGGGCCGTTGCCGGTGGAGGAGGCGTTTGTCTTTAGTCCTGAAGTAGGAGAGGACGGGCGCGTCGTGCTGCGGTGGCAAATTCCTGAAGGCTACTATCTGTACCGTGATCGCGTACAAGTCACCCCTCCTGACACCATTGAGGTTGTTTCGCGCTCCAATAGCACAACAGATACGAAAGACGACCCGCTGTTTGGCACCGTTGAGGTATTTCATTACGACGCCGAAGTGGTGCTGCAGCTCAAAAGCTTGCTAGAAATACCAACTGATGGCGTTTTAAGTGTTAGTTATCAAGGTTGCTGGGAGGGAGGTATCTGCTATCCACCTGTTAGTAAAGAGCTTCCTGTTTCAGCGGTGCCGGCTAAGTTAACGCCGGTAAGCGCAGCGAGCGTACCCGCAGCTACCACTTCCAAAGCTAGCGGTGCTGCCGTATCCGAAGTGGCTCCTCGTGGTGGTGTTAGCGAACAAGACAAGTTCGCCCAGTTATTATCTGGCAAGGATTGGTTGTTAACACTTGGAGCTTTTTTCCTCGCAGGTTTAGCGCTCTCGCTAACGCCGTGTGTTTTCCCAATGATTCCTATTATCTCAAGTATTATCGCAGGCCATGGGCATCGCATCACAACGCGAAAAGCGCTGGGGCTCTCCACGGTATATGTACTGGCTGTGTCTGTTACTTACACCATTGCGGGCGTCTTAGCAGGGTTGTTTGGTGAAAACTTGCAGGCTGCTTTCCAAAACCCATGGATTATTGGCTTTTTTAGCGCAGTTTTTGTTGCATTGGCACTGTCAATGTTTGGCTTTTATGACCTCCAGCTGCCAGCATCTTGGCAAAGCCGTCTCAGTCAGCGTAGCAATGATCAGAAGGGTGGCACAGTAACGGGTGTTGCGGTGATGGGATTGCTTTCGGCGCTGATTGTCGGTCCGTGTATGGCGGCGCCATTAGCGGGTGCGCTGATCTATATCGGTCAGTCAGGTGATCCAGTCATGGGCGGTGCGGCGCTATTTGCTCTGAGTATGGGGATGGGAGTGCCCATTCTATTGGTGGGAGCATCGGCAGGAAAGTTACTTCCCAAAGCTGGCCTTTGGATGGACTCTATCAAAGCAGGTTTTGGTGTCCTGCTGATTCTGATGGCCATTTGGATGCTTGATCGTGTTGTTTCTGCGCAAGTCACCATGGCTCTTACAGCCATCGTGCTTATTACCACTGCGATCTATATGCGTGCACTGGACCAACTCTCCTCCGAAGCTAAAGGTTGGCATCGTCTATGGAAAGGCATGGGGGTGCTGATGCTGCTCTATGGGGTAGCACTGATGATTGGGTTGCTATCAGGGGCGAACAGCATGGTTTACCCGTTGCAGTCGTTGGCGTCTGCTAATGGCGCAGTTGCACCGAGCAAACAGGTGGCCTTCACCAAAGTGACGACCATGGCGCAATTGGAGCCACTGCTTGCGGATGCTAAGCAACAAGGTAAACCCGTTATGCTCGACTTCTATGCTGATTGGTGTGTGTCGTGCGTCGAGTTAGATACATTCACTTTTTCAGATGCCGCGGTACAACGCTCACTTGATGCCTTTGTCTCGATTAAGATTGATGTGACATCCAACGATGATGCAGCTAAGGCCCTTAACAAGGCGTACAGCGTTATTGGGCCGCCAGCCTTGATCTTCTATGATGCTCAAGGTGAGTTGCGCCCAGAGTATACGGTTATCGGTATGATTAGCGCCGACGATTTTATTGGTCACATTGCGCCGCTGGCGGCACGCTAGTCGCGCTTGAAGGGGAGTCTACTATGGCTCTCCAGATTTTCTTTAGTCCCTCCTCGAAAAAAGCTGTCTAACGCACTCCACTGACCTCCGGTTCATTTAGCTAATACGCTCTCTTCTTTATGCTTTCATAAGCATTCGTCTCTCTTTGAAAGCAATCTTCGCTGGGCGGTTTGATCTGCGCCGCAAAGTTTTATGCCACAGAACAAGTAACTTCTTAATTAGTAGTATTTAGATCAAAAAACTCCTTCTAAATCATGCGCTTTTATAGAAGAGCAGCTATGCTGGCAGCGAGACATCAGAGTTAAGATAAGGTTCAACTGAGACTGTTATTATTTTCAGACAGTGTTTGAAAATAAGTTTAGATCGAAAGTTGCGTGGCTACTGAAGGAGTTTTGTTTGCGTTTTCTCATCTCTTTGTTTTTCTGCCTCATTGCAACCTCTAGCATGGCCGCTGCAAGCACTGGTCTCGAAAAGAAGCATCGTTCGATTGCTTTTTTCTACAGCCCTGACCTGCCGGTACAGGAGGCGTCGCTCTATCCTCGACTTGTTGTTCAGCCCAACGCCATCGAAGCATGGCAGCTTGAGTTTTTGCACCAGCGCGGCACGCAAGTCTATGCGTACCTAAGTGTAGGTGAAGTTGTTGCTGATAGCTCAGCTCCCATTTTGGCGGTAAACGAGAATTGGGGTACTCAAGTGCCCGATCTGACGAGCTTAGAATGGCAGCGCTCATTGGTAGCTAAGGCGCAACGCTATCAGGAGCAGGGGTTTGACGGTCTATTCCTGGATACGATGGATAGTTTTCATTTAGTCGGTGCCGAACGATTTGAGCCTCAGCGTCAGGCGTTACTAGCGATTGTTAAGCAGCTCTCAGCGCAGATGGCGGGGAAGCTCATCTTTAATCGCGGCTTCGATATTCTTGATGAAAGTGTTGGGCTAGCGGAGGCCGTTGTCGCTGAAGGGCTATATAGCCACTACAACAACCAGCGAGATAGCTATGGCGAGTCTGACCCCGAAGGACGACGTTGGCTGATGGGGCGGCTCAAGCACGCAAAGTCGCTAGGCTTTGATGTGCAGGTCATCGATTACGCGCAGGCTTTGCCAATGCGAGAGGCGATGGCTGACCGTATCAACAAAGCAGGGTTTAAGGCATGGGTAACCGATGGGCAACTATCGGAATGGGGAACTAGCTCATTGCGGCCGGTGCCTCGTAAGCTACTTGCGCTCTATGATAGCCGCGATGAAAGCTTCGTAATGAGCCAGATTCACAAACACCTCGGTACGATGATTGAGTACCTTGGCTACAACCCTGTTTATATCGATCTGGCTGAGAGGTTACCACCCAAGGTCGACCCTGCATTGTATGCTGGCGTTGTGTTTTGGCCTCAACAGCATGGACTCTACTCTGAGCAGCTAGATGCGTGGCTAGGCGAGGCTATGCACAAGATTCCAATGCTTATTTTAGGGTCTGCGCCAACCAATGCTGGTTTACTGCGTCAATTTGGTGTTAAGCCTGCCACAGCAAAAGCACCTTATAAGGTGCACCGTCTGGGTCCCGCGATTATCGGTGAAGGTGCGGTCGAGTGGGATCGGCAAGATATCGACCAGTATGTGCGAGATGACTCAGTTACAGGCGAAGTGCTCTTCTCGTTAAAAGATGCCTACAACAAAGAGATCGTCCAAGCGATTAAAACCGATGCGGGCATGTTGGTGCTAGGCCTGTGGCCAATCGATCTACTGCCAAACGGTGTGATGCGTTGGCGTCTTGATCCTATCTATCTACTTAAAAAAGGTCTCGGCCTGCAAGACATTCCTGCGCCTGACGTATCGACAGAAACTGGACGCCGTTTACTGCTTGTACACATTGATGGTGATGGATTCCCAAGTAAGGCGTTTATTAAAGGGACGCCGCTGGTGCCCAAAGTGATACTTGATGATGTACTGCGTAAATATCAGTTACCAACCACCGTATCTGTTATCGAAGCAGAGGTGGGCCCGAAAGGCTTATACCGCTTCCAAAGTCCGAAACTAGAAACATTAGCACGAGAGATCTTCTCGGAAGACTACGTTGAGATGGCATCGCACTCATTTAGCCATCCATTTTTCTGGGAGTATCTGGTTGGGCGCTCCAAGGTGGATGAATCAGATACACTTTACGGTTTCCACTTGGATGTGCCCGGCTACAAGGTATCACTTGAGCGCGAAATTACCGGTTCCATCGATTATATTAACAGCGCGCTTGCCCCCGAAGGAAAGCGCGTGAAGATGATGCTGTGGACTGGGGATGCTACCGCTCGCGTTGAGGCTCTCAGGCTGGCAAAAGCTGCCGGTGTGTTGAATGTGAACGGCGGTGTTACTTATACCAATAAGAATCATCCGTCGTTATCTCAAGTGTGGCCCGTTGGGCGTCCAGAGAAAGAGGGGTTGGTTCAGTTGTATGCGCCAATCATGAACGAGAACGTTTATACTAATGACTGGACTGGACCGTTTTATGGCTTCCGCGATGTGATCGATACGTTCAAAAAGACGGACGTTCCTTATCGCCTCAAGCCTATGAATATCTACTATCACTTCTATTCGGGTACGTACCCTGCGAGTGTGAAAGCGCTACAAGCGGTATACCAATATTCGATGGAACAACCCCATACGGCTGCCTATCTTTCCGAGTACGCTGAACGCGCAAAAGATATCTACGATGTTGCGTTGGCAAAACACGCCAATGGTAGCTGGGTGTTAGCTTCTCAAACTCTGAAGACGGTTCGTTTCGATCAAGAGGTGGCTGTCACCAATCTTGGTAGTGAGGGCGTTGCGGGGTTTGTTGCGGAAAAAGAAAGGACCTATGTCCATCTTGTTGGTAAAAACCCGATTATTGCGCCAGGAAAGTGGAGCCGAAAAACCCCTCGCGTTGTTGATGGGAATGTTTTACTTGAGCGCTGGCAACCGCAAGGTAATGAAACGCTGTTAGATTTCACCGCTTATGAAGCGGCAGAGCTGGCACTTGCTGTATCTGGCCGTTGTCACTATCAGGCGAATGGGCAGCGTTTTACGCCGAAAAAAGTGGGGAACAAGCAGGTATTGCGTATGAGCAAAGGTGTTTATCGAGGCTCACTGGTTTGCCGTTGATAGGGTTGGGTAATGAGTATGGAAACTGAATTCGACGAGCAACAACCGTTTATTCGTAAACGCTATGTTTTTATTCTGCTGCTAGTGATTGCTGGGGCGCTTTGGGCAACTTATAACCAATACAGTAGCCGGCAGTTAAGCCCTGTGGTAGCTGCTCAAAAAGCGCCAAGTCAGGTCAGTTCTGCATACTTGAAGGCAGAAACTCTAACGCAACCTGATAACGCAGATGCCGCGTTGCTTAGAGCTCAAGATTTGATCGATCAGGGTAAATATACCCAAGCAAGCGCCTTATTGGAGCCTTTGGTGCAGCGTCATGATGCTCGGGCTGAGCGTTTGCAGCGGGCGATTCTGTATGGTGCTTGGGCGAGTGTCTCTGGTGCGGATAAGCATGAGCTTGAGCTACAGATCCGCTCGACAATTAAAGGCTTAACGCCAGCTCAGGTCACGGCTGATGATCTGGCGGTTGCAAGAGCGCTGGGGATGAACCGCTGGTTGTCTTTCTATTATGAAGCCCAAGGTGATCTATTGGCAGCCGCGCAAGCCCTGTTAGCGGCAGGCGATGGTAAAGCTGCCATCACGCTTTTTGATGAGGCTGTGACGCCTGCGAACCTGATGGAGGGTATTGCCCTCGCTCAAGCGGCTGGACAGCACGAACGCGCGATTGAATGGTTACAACGCTATCCAGAAGCTTTGCCTGATTACTATGACCAACTACTAAAATTAGCGGAAATTGTCGGTCGCACTGATTTGACCAGTTTGCCCGATAACCTTTTTCCCGCTCACTTTGAGCAACGCGAAAAGTGGCTAGAGCCTGCAATCAACAGCCGCATCGCCGCAGGAGATTTGGCTGGCGCGCGTCAATTGGTTGATCAAGTGGTCGAGAGTCGCCCGTCTGATAGCTCACTAAGATATCGTCGTTGGCAATTGCAGCTTTGGTTGGGTCATCCGGAGCTTGCGACACAAGATGGTGCTTGGTTGCTTGCCCATGCACCGAGCGAAGATGTGTTCAATGAAACCATTAGACAGGGTTGGGCGGCATATGAGTATGACCAGCTTACCCAGTATTACCGCGATTACACGCAAACAAACCGCATTCGCGACCCTGCAATTGGCAAATGGGTCGAGGCGCATGAATTGGCAGGCACGCCTGAAATGGGCATTACTGATCTGCGCAATTATGCGGCACGGTTTGGCTACAGTCAGATGTTACTAGACTGGGAGATTCATCTGTTAGAGCGCACGGGTAACATGGCTGACATGCCCGATAAGTTGAGCGTTTTCAAACAGGTAGGTTTAGCTAATAGTCGCCAATATCACAGTCTTGCAATGGCGTTTGCTCTTAAGCGTGACTATGCCAATGCATATCATGTGCTGGCTTCTGCGCCACTGGCGGTTATGCAGGATGACGAAGATTATTGGAGCATGCTAGCTGAGATGGCTTGGCGTATCGGTGATGAACGCGCTATCGCACGCAGTTATGCGGAGTTGATCAAGCGCGGTGAAGCTCAAGAAACCGAGAAAGCCCGCTACCTTGAGGCGAAGTTTGGCAGAAATGTCGAGTCGAAGCTTGATTGGCTCTGGCAAGATTTTGACAAGGCTCCGGATGCTAGCAAGCTAATCCAAATCGCAACGCTGACAAGCCGCTCGGATCGAGACGCAGACATTAAACGGTTAGCTCAAGCGGTAGATGCGTTTCGTAACGAGCCTTCCAGCTCAGATGTTTATACTGTGCTTGGGCAGCTTGCGTTAGCAAGTGGTGATATCCCACAGGCGGAGCAGTATCTAGATCACGCTATCGAACTAAACCCCAATAACGTATCTGGTCACCAATCGCTTGGTTGGCTCTATCTTGAAAAACGGGATGAAGCCCTAATGCGGCCTTTCTACTACCGTTGGTCAGATCAATGGCCAAATCAGGATTGGCGCTTATTGCTTGCGGGGATGAGTGATGCACTTGGTCTTGATCGGCAAGCTATATTTCTTTATCAAAAATCGCTTGCTAACGATAGCGATAACATCGCGATCCTATATCAACTGAGCGAAGTGCTATTACGCACGGACCAAATTGACGCTAGCTGGCGCATTCGGCGCTATATCGCGAGCCGCTTATCGAAGCTAGAGACCATGCCGGACTATATTGCTGATGCGGTCATCGAGCAGTTCTTCGGCTCAGCAAGTGCAGCAGCATTTGCCGCGCGCCGCTGGTTGCAGCAGCCAAGTGAAGAAGCAGACCTTGCTTTGTTGCGATTGCTTGGGGAAGGGCGATCTGAATTTGGGCGCTATATGTTCGGCCGCCAAGTTTGGCACGAGATCGATCTGCCCGGGTGGTTCCAGCTATCCCAAGCTCTGCAGCGGAACGACACACAGCGCATAGCGGCGCTGTTAAAAGAGTTGGACCCCAACGCGTTACCAACGTTAGATCGTATTGCCGCGATGAGAAAAATGGGCCTCTTCGCAGAGGCATTCCAGCTGGCAGAAAAGCAGCTTGAAGATCAGGATTACTCGGCAAATCAGAAGCGTCAGCTATTCAGCGAATGGTACGGTTTGCGCCGTTATCATAACCGCAGTTTTAGCGCTTCGTATTCGAGCAATCGGGATGATGACGAGCGCCTGCGTCTCACGTTGAACTTCCCATGGCGTAGCCTGCAAGTATCGGCTGAGCTGGAGCAGTACAAGTACCGCCGCAGAGAAGACACTGAAAGAATCAATTGGCAGCTATCGCTGCAGCGTTTCTTTGCTGATTCTGAGTATGGCCTGCAAGTTAGCGGTGATAACGCAGAACTCGGCAGCCGGGTTGGAGCATCATTCACTTACCGCGCGCAGATGACACCCTATCTTGTTTGGGGAGTTGAGGCGGGCTTCAACGAAGAGAACAAACAAAACAAAGCGTTTGAGCGTGGTGCGGCTCAACATCGCGTGGCGATGACGGCTGAATACCAGATCTCTGCGCGTACTCGCGCATCGGCAAAAGCGGCACTGCTGCGTTATCTGGATCGAGACCAACATACACTGAGCGATGGCGCGGAGATTTCGCTGCAGCTCAGCGAATCGCTAGCAGCAGGGCATACCCACCTTG
The DNA here is from genome assembly GCF_004959845.1 of Neptunomonas sp. XY-337. NCBI lineage: Bacteria > Pseudomonadati > Pseudomonadota > Gammaproteobacteria > Oceanospirillales > Oceanospirillaceae > Neptunomonas > Neptunomonas sp. XY-337. The sequence continues at coordinate 97,337 of NZ_SPLL01000006.1, forward strand.
AGATTTACGGTGATGTGACTGCGCAGTTTTTTGATAAAGAAGGGGCGCTTGGAAAGCCAGATGAGCGACGCCCATTGGTTTTGGATCCTTATCAACGTATCGCTGCGGGTGTTCGTGTTGGGCAAGGTTATATGGGGCAGCGGCCTTTAGTTCATTCCGCTAACCCGCGTTGGGAAGCTGACCTATCGGTTGGGTACCGCCCCAAGCTGTCGCGCTTTGATTATGCTGCTAAGGCTCAGATTGGTTGGCGCTTGAGCGGTGATGATCAACTGTCGTTGGGTGTTGAGCATCAATCAAAGCCGCGCTCAGGCCGCGACAGCTCAGAAGTTAAACTCGATTATACGAAACAATTTTAAGGACTTTTGATATGAAAAAGTGTGCTCTTGCTCTACTCGCAGTGACCGCATTGGCAGGATGCTCAAGCCACTACAGTGGCCAGTCTTTTGCGCTGTCTGAGAACGATGCAGTTGTGTTGATGCCACTAGTGAATCATTCGACAACACCACTCGCCGGAGAGAAAGCCGAAGATATCCTGCGCAGTCTCTGGATTCAGCAAGGCAACACTGCGTTGACAGTTTACCCTCGTGGTACTGCGGCGAATGATGGCCTGCCAGATTTGGATGATCAGAAGCGCTACGAACGTGTTCGTGGCTGGTTAGCGCAACAGTCAGCAAGTTACTACTTGAGTGGTTCGGTTTCGGAGTGGCGCTATAAGTCGGGTTTGAGCGGCGAGCCGACGGTTGGCTTGACTGTTAATCTGCATCGCACTAGCGATGACCAAGTTGTTTGGAGTGCAACTGGCGCTCGCAGTGGTTGGGACCGTGAGAGCTTATCGGGCACGGCACAAAAGGTTATGGCAAAAATCCTATCTGATATTGAGATGGAAACAGAGTGATTAGAAGCGTCTGGCGTACAATCAGTTTATCGGGTTGGCAGGAAGCCCTCGGGTTGACGCTGATGGCAGTTGTACTGCCATGGCTGTTGTTCTCGAGTGATCCGCTGTTACTGGAAACACACTTTTTCTGGCCCATCATTGGCCCGTTGCTGGTGGCGTTGCGCTATGGTTTCGGTTTAGCGCTTTGCAGCGTTTTGGGTGTGATTTTGTTTCAGCTCTGGGCTTTGTTCAGCGGTGTGGCGATTTATATCGATCCATACCCCTTTGAAGCGATCGCTGCTTATGTATTGGCTGTCTTGGTGGCAGGCGAGTTTCGTGATGCCTGGGCGCGCCGGATTGAGCAACTCGAAAAGAGCTATGCCTACTCCCAAGGTCGCTTACGCTCTTTTGCTGCGAACTATCATCTGTTGCAAACCAGTCACCATCGCATGGAACAAGCGATGGCAGGCCATGCTTTAAGCTTGCGTGAATCAATGCAATCGATCCGTAATATCTTTGCAGAGCAAAAACCGAGTCTAGAGGGGTGTGCGAGTCAGGTCTTGGATCTCTTCGTCGAGTATGGCGGCTTCCAAACGGCCGGGCTGTTTGGCGTCAATAACGGAAACGTAGATGCAGAACCGGTAGCCTCTGTCGGTCGTTTTTCAGCGCTGATTCGCGGAGATCAAGTGATGGCTCAAGCGCTAGAAACTGGGCATGTTATTGCGGTTGATCAGTCGACGAACCCCGATAAAGAGCACTATCAGTTGGCGGTGCCTGTTTGTGATGCCGCTGGTACATTGCACGCAATTGTACTTGTTGAACAAGTACAGTTTTTCTCGCTTACCGATCAAAACTTAACACTACTAGCCGTGATGGCCGGTCACATCGGCGATTCGTTGCGCGAGTCCTACGAAAATCCCTTACTGGTCGCGGCCGATAGAGCATACTTTATGCGCTGTATTGAGCGAGCCCAGATTGATGCAGAACAGCATGGCGTCAGTTGTCAATTGATCAAGGTGTCTTCGCAAATAGCCGATAAAGAAGTTCGGTTGCTCTACCAGTATGTTTCATCAACCCGTCGTGGACTCGATCTGTACTTTCAGCAGGATGAGCAGACGTGGCTGGTGCTGATGCCTCTGACAGAAGAGAGCGATGCACGCGCATTTTTACATCGTTTGGAACGCTGGAGTACTGAGCGGCTTGGGAAAACTCTGGATGAAGTGGGTGTCTCAATCGAGGCCCCACTTAGCTTTCCGTTGGCAACTCATACCCTTGCGAGCATGGTTAACCAAGCAGCTCCTGAAGAGAGAGTCGCATGATCGCGGTTGGGCTACTGGCTTACTTAACGACTGCACTTGTCGTCGCGCTTGTGGTTTGGCGTAACTTACCAAGCTCTTACCAATTGGGCGGAGCTAAAGGGTTTGCTTTGCTATTGTCTCTTAACCTGTTCTTGCCGGTCTTGGGCATGTTGTTTACGGGTATTATTCTTCTGTTTAGCCTCTATTTTCCTGAAGATCAAAAGGCTGCTAATACTCGGCAGTTCGAAGTGCCAGACCTGCCCCATACGCCTCAGGAAGAGGTTGCACCGCTCTATTCGCATGGCGGATTGCGCGCCGTATTAAAACACGCAGATAGCTCGGACAAGCGCCAAGCTGCAGTGTTGTCCACGCGCCAGATGAAGGATAAAGACGCGATTCCAATCTTACGCTTGGTCCTCAATGACTTAGAGGATGACGTACGTTTGTTAGCGTATTCGTTACTTGACCAGAAAGAGTCACGTATCAATGCCAATATCTATTATCTCAATCTATTGCTGGGTCAAAAGACGGGTGTCGATAGAAAAGCCCGTATTCTGCGTAAGTTGGCCGAGTGCTATTGGGAGTTAGGCTATCTTGGTATCACTGAGGGAGAGTTGAAGCGCTTCGTGCTGGCTGAATCAGTCCGCTATGGTGAGGAGGCGATCTCAATTGCTGATAACTTAGCCACTCGTCTGCTGCTTGGGCGTGCTTATCTTGCCCTTGATGATCCTGGGGCAGCACGCGAGCATCTTTTATTCGCATTCGATAGCAACAGCGCCAAACAACAAGTGTTGCCCTATCTTGCGGAAGCAGCCTTTAAGCAGAAGCGTTATAACGAAGTGAAGCAATACTTAAAGGATATCCCGCAAGTGCAACAGAATTTGGCGCTACGAGCGGTTAAGGAGTACTGGTCATGAGTGCTGATGTTGTTTTGCTGCTGGAAGGTACCTATCCGTATGTACGTGGTGGCGTTTCCAGTTGGGTGCATCAGATCATCCAGGGTATGCCACACCTCACATTTCACTTAGTCTTCGTGGGCGGTGATCCCGAATTTTATGGCGAGCAGAAGTATGAGTTGCCTGATAATGTGGTGGGGCTCGATACTCACTACATTATGGATGAGTCTTACACGAAAGCGCGGGCTTCAAAAGGTAACGCTTCGGCCTATGACAAGTGGAAGCGTTTTGAAACTTACTTTCATGATACTCAGGAAGCGGTGCCCACTGAGTTGCTTCGAGAGATGTTCTCCTTGTTGGGTGACGATAGTGGCATCCCTGTGCAGGACTTTATGCATTCGAAAGAGGGGTGGCACGCTTTAGTTAAGAGCTATCGAACCTATTGCCCAGACTTCCCATTTACCGACTTTTTCTGGGCCTACCGCAACCTTTATTTGCCATTGTTGAAATCAGCAATCATCGCCAGAAGTTTACCGAAAGCGCGTTTGTATCATTCGATATCAACGGGTTATGCAGGTTTCTTGGGTGCGGGCGCTAATGCGCTTCATGGCACGCCGTTACTTATTAGCGAGCACGGTATTTACACGAAAGAGCGTAAAATCGATCTTGCCCAAGCAAACTGGATAGCAGGGGATGATCAACTGGTTGAGGAAGGGCTCGCTGTGAATATGGGTTATATCCGTAGGATGTGGATACGCTTTTTTGAACAGCTTGGCCTGAGCGGATATCACGCTGCCGCCAAAATTACAGCGCTCTATGCAGGTAATCAGCGCCGCCAGCTAAAGGATGGTGCCGATGCACAAAAAACGCTGGTTGTTCCAAACGGTATCAATATCGAACGCTACAGCGATGCGCTGGCGAGCCGTGGTAAAGAGATTCCTAAAGTGGCGGGCCTCGTTGGGCGTGTGGTTTCGATCAAAGATATTAAGACCTTTATCCGTGCGCTACGTCACGCCTGCGGCACAGACCCACAGATTAAAGGAGTAATCATCGGCCCGTACGACGAAGATCCTGGCTACTACGAAGAGTGCCGTCAGTTGGTGGATACCCTAGGTCTTGCCGATAAAGTGACCTTTATGGGGATGCAAAATGTTGCCGAGATACTGCCTCAGCTGGGCGTGATGGTCTTAACATCGATCTCGGAAGCGCAGCCTTTGGTGCTATTGGAGGGTATGGCAGCGGGCGTACCGTTTGTGGCGACTGATGTGGGTTCGTGCCGTGAAATTGCCGAGGGTATGACCGACGCAGATCAACAGCTCGGTCAGGCTGGAATGGTTGTGCCGATCGCATCGCCGCAAAAAACCGCCGACGCCATCGTTGAACTATTAAATGATCAAGATAAGTGGCATGACATGCAGCATGCAGGGTTGGCGCGCGTCAAAGCCATCTACGATGAAAAGATGATGTATGAGAGCTATAAGCAGCTATATAGCGAGGTGATGGCATGGCCGGAATAGGGTTTGAGATTAAGAAAATCCTCAAAAAGAACTCGCTTCTCTCGGTCTTCGAAGCATACGGGTATGCTGGGCTTATCGGCTCTGGGCCTTGGGTTTTATCTATCTTAGCGATGGTCGTGGTTGGCTTAATCAGCATCGGAGTCATGGTCTCCCAGCAGATGCTGATCCAGTTTTTGGTATCGGTAACCTACCTAATGGCCGGCTCGCTGATTCTGACCGGTGGTTTGCAGCTTATGCTGACCCGGTTTGTGTCTGATCTATTATTTTTAAAAGCAGATAAAGAGGTGCTGCCTAATGTTCTCGGTGCGGTTACGATTGTAACGCTCGTATCCGGCGTGTTAGGTTTTGCTACCATTCCATTATTTCCGGAAAATACCCTGTTCTACAATCTCCTTTTAGCCGGGTCGTTTGTCGCGCTCTGTAACCTTTGGATGATGGTTATTTTCCTGTCCGGGTTGAAAGAATATAAGTTGGTTTTAGCAGTGATGTTGGCTGGCTATACCTTGCTTGTTATCCTTTCTGCGCTTTTAAATGGCTTTCAGTTAGAAGGCTTGATTACGGCGTTTTTCTTCTGCCATGCATTTCTGTTTTTTGCCTTTCTTGCCATTGTCATCCGTAAGTATCCTGCATCGGGTAACTTAGTATCCTTTCGTTTTTTGGATAAAGAGAAAGCGTTTTACAGCTTATTTTTATGCGGCACGCTCTACAACTTAGGCGTTTGGTCAGACAAGTTCGTATTTTGGTTCTCGCAGGCCACATCAGAACATGTGGTTGGCCTATTTCGGGCGAGTTTGATCTACGACATCCCGATTTTCCTGGCTTACTTATCGATCATTCCCGGAATGGCCGTGTTCTTGGTGCGTATCGAGACAGACTTTGCTGAGCAGCATAGCAAGTACTACCAAGCGGTGCTGGGGAATGCGACGTTGAGTGAAATTTTAGCGATCAAGAATGAGATGATCGCTGCGGTTCGACGCGGTATCTACGAGATCTTTAAGATCCAAGGCATTACCGTGATTGCCCTACTGATTTGGGGTGGTGTGCTGTTAGAAATGTTAGGTATCGATTTAGAGTACCGCGCATTGCTAAATGTGGATTTAGTGGGAGTGGCAGTACAGGTCATCTTCCTGAGTATTCTTAATGTGCTGTTTTACCTTGATAAGCGTTGGGTTGCTAATGCGCTTACAGGGTTGTTTTTTGTCGTTAATTTGTTTTTTTCGATGTTATCTATCAAACTCGGGCCGGCGTTCTATGGGTACGGGTTTGTGCTAGGTGTTTCCGTACCCACTATCGTGGGTTTGTTGTGGCTTAATAAAGTATTCAATGATTTGGAATACGATACATATATGCTGCAAAAGTAAGTTTTATCGGTTCGGTTATTTGTTTTTTGGTTCTTTAAAGGGTGAGAGTTATGCAGTCCGAGAACTCGGTGCGGTTCGTGAAATGGGGTATCGCAGCGGCCGTGATAGGCAGTGTTTTAGTTGGCGTGAGTGTGGTGAGATCTGGAGCGCCAGAGGAGGTGACTTACGATGCTGCCGATAAAGCCAAGTGGACGACGAGAATTCTAAAACACTCGCGCTCAGGTAATATCGAAGATGCGCTGCAGCTTCTAGAAACAGCGACGCAGCGCCAACTGATGAGTGATCTCGATTCAAGGCTGTTGAAAGGGCAATTGCTGATTGAGTTGCAGAAGTATGAAGAGGCCGAGCGTGTTTTGACGGCTGCTGCGAATCAATACTCTGGTAGCTACGAGGCACATAACAACTTAGCTATCGCCTTATCTCGGCTTGGTAAGTACGAGCGCTCGATGGATATGCTGGTCAAAGCGCTGGAAACGCATCCGGGGTATCATAAAGTTTATGAAAACATAAATAGCCTCTCAGCTGCGATGACATCAGGTGCCTATCTCAAGGCTCTTAAACTTGAAAACAACGCACGCGTCGTACCCATGAGCTACCTTGGTGGTAGCGATCAGATAGCTCAGGTAAAACCTTCAGTGTTGGCAGAACAACCTAATATTGCCGGTAAGGGTGATCAGGTTGAACGTCAAGCCGATAGCGAAGCGGCAGAGAAAACTCAGGCGTTGTTAGCTTCGACGCAGAGCTTTTTGCAAGAATTAGACAAGTCCGGCGCTGATCAATCTGAGTCTAATGAAAAAACGCGTGAATCAAGCGCCTCCGAAGCGCAGCTAGCATCCAGCGAAAACGAGGCTGTTCAGCAGCGAATCGTCTACCCAGAAGATGAAAATTCAGGTGTGACAGCACAGCAGAAGGTGGCGGCAAAAGAGGCCAGCAATGAGGTACTAGCGTTACTTGATGACTTGAATATCTCTGAAGACAAAGCCGTTGAAAAAGAGATGGCAGCGGTAACTGACGTTAAAAAAGCTGCACAAGTTGCTCAGGACACGGTGAGCCAAGAAGCGATTGCCGCCAGTGCAGATGACTACAGTCAAGCTATTAGTGAGCAAGTTCAGGCATGGGCGCTAGCGTGGTCAACCAAAGATCTTGAACGTTACTACGGTAGCTACGTTAGTGACTACTCTTCGCGCCGTTACGCGACCAATAAAAAATGGCGTAAAGAGCGCGCAAAACGTATCAACCGAGCTAAGAATATTCAGGTTGGTATCGGTGAGCTGAGTGTACAACTCGTTAATCCAAATACTGCAACGGCCACCTTTGTGCAGTCCTATCAAGCGAGCAACTATGCGGATAAGACTCGTAAAGAGTTTCGTTTGTTAAATGTTAATGGGGAGTGGTTAATTAGCGAGGTTAAAACCATCCCGATGTAACAGGCAAAAAAAAGCCCGGACAATGTCCGGGCAATGCGCTACAAGTGTTTAAAAGACCATTTCGGGAACTTCATCTGGCACAATTAATTTACCAGCTGTTTTCTCGACGATCTCTTCAACGGACACTCCAGGTGCACGTTCTTTTAGAACAAACGCACCATCTTCAATCTCTAAATAAGCTAGGTCAGTCAGTACCTTTTTAATGCACCCAGCGCCTGTGAGTGGCAACGTGCATTTTTCTAGTAGCTTAGAGTCGCCATGCTTAGAGGCATGGGTCATCAGTACGATAATATTGTCTGCACCTGCCACTAGGTCCATCGCGCCGCCCATCCCTTTGATGAGTTTTCCAGGGATCATGTAGGATGCGATGTTGCCCTCGATATCTACCTCGAAAGCTCCCAGTACTGTTAAGTCAACATGACCGCCACGGATCATGGCGAAAGACTCTGCAGATGAGAAAATTGACGCGCCTGTTACCGTTGTAACGGTCTGTTTACCAGCGTTGATCATGTCGGCGTCAACTTCTTCTTCGGTTGGGAACTGGCCCATACCAAGCAAGCCATTCTCTGATTGCAGCATGACATCCATGCCCTCAGGGACATAGTTTGCAACCAGTGTTGGGATACCAATACCCAAGTTTACGTAGTAACCGTCTTGTAGCTCACGCGCTACGCGCATTGCCATCTGTTCGCGAGAAAGTGCCATTGTTTGTCTCCTCCCTTAAGCTTGGCGCACAGTGCGTTGTTCGATGCGTTTTTCGAAGTTGCCTTGGATGAGGCGATCAACGTAGATACCCGGCGTGTGAATCTGTGTTGGATCAAGTTCGCCCGGCTCAACAATCTCTTCGACTTCGACAACCGTGATCTTGCCAGCCGTCGCAGCCATTGGGTTGAAGTTCTGTGCCGTGTGGCGATAGATAACATTACCGAAGCGGTCCGCTTTCCAGCCCTTAACGATTGCGAAATCACCTTTAATCGACTCTTCAAGAATGTACTTGCGGCCATCAAATTCGCGTACGTCTTTGCCTTCGCCTACCAGCGTGCCGTAGCCTGTTGCTGTGTAAAATGCAGGGATGCCAGCACCACCGGCACGCATCTTCTCGGCTAGGGTGCCTTGAGGCGTCAATTCAACTTCAAGTTCGCCTGCTAATAGTTGTTTCTCGAACAGCGCGTTTTCACCGACGTAAGAGGAGATCATCTTTTTGACTTGGCGATCTTCCAGCAAGACACCAAGACCGAAGCCATCAACGCCACAGTTGTTGGAAACGATGGTAAGCTCCTTAGTGCCTTTGCGCTTGATTTCAGCGATCAGGTTTTCTGGAATGCCGCACAAACCAAATCCACCTGCGATGACGGTCATACCATCTTCGAGACCCGCCATAGCTTCTTCGTAGCTACCTACTACCTTATCGAAACCGGACATTGATATCCTCCATGTCAAGCTGCTTGTTGTTTGTTGTTATCAGCCAAAAATTTCAGAGCGCTCTAAATTTGGGCTGTGATGTTGTTTGAGTAGTTTTATACAACGGTTTATATTTATCCAATGAAATTATTCAAACAAATAATAAATTTTTTTAATGAATATAACCGTTAAACAACTGCGAGCATTTGTAGCCGTTGCGAAAACACGCAGCTTTACTGAAGCCTGCGACCAGCTGCACCTCTCTCAACCGGCGCTTAGTGTTGCAATCAAAAATTTAGAGGACGCCTTGGGTGGGCAGTTGTTGGCGCGTACGACACGCACATTAGCGTTAACGCCCGAAGGAGAGGCCTTCTATCCGACGGCGCAGCGCCTTCTGGCTGACTTAGATGAAGCGTACGAGGAGATGCACAACCGCTTCTCGCTCTTTCGTGGAAAAATCGCGATTGCCAGTATGCCGTCGTTTGCGTCGAATCAGTTGCCTGCGGCACTGAAAATCTTTCGGGAGCGCTTTCCTGCAATTAACGTGATGGTCCACGATGTCATCGCCGAGGATGTTGTTGATATGGTGCGCACCGGGCGAGTCGAGGTGGGAGTGACCTTTGACCCTGACGATGCAGGTGATCTGAACTTTCATCCGCTGTTTGATGATCGATTTATTGCAGTGATCCCAATGAACCACCCCTTAAGTGCGCAATCAGTGGTGCGCTGGCCAGATTTGCTAGAGGATGATTTTATTATCTTGCAGCGGCCATCGAGTGTGCGTCTGTTGGTAGAAAGCAAATTAGAGTCGCAAGGGATGACCTTAAACCCGCAGTATGAAACCCATCAGCTTGCGACGATTGGGCGTATGGTTGCGACCGGTTTAGGGGTGAGTGTCGTTCCTTCCCTCTGCTTACGGCAGATGGAGGAGCTTGGTGCTCTCTGCCGCCCGTTGGAGGCGCCGATCGTCAATCGGCGCGTTGGTATCCTCACGCGCAGGCGCTATCCACTTTCTACCGGCGCGCGTGAACTGGTTGATGTGTTGGCTCATGCGTTTTAACTGCTAGGGCTTGGCTCATCTAGTTGTTGCCATACTGGGTTACCCCATAACGGCACCGTAGACAATGAATGCTTATGGCTACCGTTAACCTCTTTGGTGGAGTAGCTCACGTAGATGAGCGTTTTGTTTTTCGCATCAAAGATTCGGCGCACCTTGAGTGACTTAAAGAGAATACTTTTTGATGCTTTAAAGATCACTTCACCGCCTTTGCTGCGATCAATCTGGTCGATCATCGCTTTGGTGATTGGCCCGGTTTGGCGGCAAGCAATGGACATATCAGAAGGATCAGCGAAGTCTAGGTTTGCTTCGACATGGGCGATATGACAACTCACCCCTGATATGTCTGGGTCTTGCACGATCTCGAGCTTGATATCTTTAGTGGTGAACACGCCCAAGCTCACTTCGCCTACCTCCGTGTCAGAGCAGCCAGAGAGCGTGAGTGCAGCAGAGATAAGTAGTGAACCAGCGGTGAGTTTTTTCATAGAGACCCCGAAAAGATTGTCGAAACTGTACCTAGCTCACATCTACCGATGTTTGCTAGGCTCGACGATCTTCTCATATTGGCGTGAATAAGTGATGAAAATAGCAGTATTTTGTGGCTCGAGCCCTGGCAAAAATAACCTTTACCGTGAAGCTGCAGACCAGCTTGGGCGCTTCCTCGCAGAGCAGGGCCACGTATTAGTATATGGCGGTGGGCGCACCGGTTTGATGGGGCAGGTTGCTGATAGCACTCTGGCTGCCGGCGGTGATGTGGTGGGTGTTATGCCTATTGCCTTGACCGAGAAAGAGATTCAACACCCTCACCTGAGTGAGCTACATATCGTTGCAGATATGCATGAGCGCAAGGCAAAAATGGCTCAGCTTGCCGATGCATTTATCGCCATGCCCGGTGGCGTGGGTACGATGGAGGAGATCTTCGAAGCGTGGACTTGGGCACAGCTTGGCTACCATCACAAACCATGCTGTTTTCTCAATGTGAATCACTACTACGATGGGTTGTTCACATTTATCGATACGATGATCAGCCAAGGCTTTATGCGCCCCGAGTACGGCGAGATGGCGCAGATTAGTGATGATCCGGCGCAGCTGTTAGCGATGATCGAAAGCTACACACCACCGAGTGATAAGTGGTAGAGAATCATGCCAGATAGCTTGCTTGCGGTGCTGCCGCTGTTCGTCGTGATCGCTGTGGGGTATATCGCTAAGCAGCGCGTATTTGATAGCCAGTTTTTGCCCGGTATCAACCAGTACGTCTATTTTATTGCTGTTCCGGCACTGCTTTTTCAGGCGGCTAGCCAGCAATCACTCGCTAGTTTGTTTAATCCTGCCGCTTGGGTTGCGTTTGTATTAGGTGCAGCTTTGACAGCCGCGGTCGCATTACTACCGCTTATGTTACGCGGCCATACGGAACGCGAGGGGCTGATTTTACGGGGTCTGAACAGCACTTTTGCCAACTATGCGTACATGGGTATTCCGCTCTCGTTTGCAGTACTTGGGGGTGCGGCTTACGGCGCAACGGTGAGTATTATCCTTGCCGGTAATATTTTGCTGATCGGCGGCGCGCAACTGCTGATAGAGGCAACACGGCAGTCTGGCTTAAACCTGTTGGCGGTTTGGCAGGTGATCGACCGTGCTATGCTCAGAAACCCTATCTTCCTCGCAACGGTTGCAGGGCTGGGCGTATCATATCAACAGTGGACACTGCCACAAGTGGCGTTAGATAGTCTTGCTCTTATCGCCCCTTCAGCGGTGCCTGTGGCACTGTTTTGTTTAGGAGCCAGCTTGCAGTTTAAGCGCACGGCGCTGCGCATAGGTGAGGCGATATGGTTGATTTTGATAAAACTCATCATACATCCTTTGCTAACGCTGCTAGCTTGTCGCTTGGTGGGCGTAAACGACCCGATATGGCAGATGACTATGGTACTGTTAACCGCATTGCCTACGGGTGCGTTGGCCCATGTGGTGGCTATGAAGTACCAAGTCTTCGAGAAAGAGACCTCCCAGTTGGTGGTATTCTCAACCGTTTTATCTTTGTTCAGCGTACCTATCTGGTTAGATGTATTGAGTTAGACGCATAGCTAGCATGTTGTAGAGGGAAGGAGAACCAATGCAAGCGATTACAGAGCAGTTAACCCAGTGGAGTCATGAGATTGAAACGGGTGAACTGAGAGGGTGGATGACACCCCATTGTGGCAATAACGGGCGTCCGGTGATCTTTTTTCTGCATGGAAATGGGTTGTCCAGCCTGACGTATTGGCCTTTTCTTGAGAAATTCCAAGACCAATATGATCTCTTTTTAGGCGCGGTGGCGGGTCACGGCGACAGTGATGCACCAAACCCAAAACAACCACCCAGCTGGAACAAGATGGCGGCGCAAGCGTGTGAAGCGTTGCAGGCGCACCGTGCATCATGGGCGAAAGACACCCCTGTTATTGCGATGGGGCATAGTTTCGGAGGTATCTGCATCACACTCATCAATGCACAGCAGCCCGGTATTTTTGATCAACTTGTACTGCTTGACCCCGTGGTGTTTCCAAAATCTACCATCGCTGCTGTTAGGCTGGCGAATATACTTGGGCTTAGTCATCACATTCCTCACGCTAAGAAAGCCTTGCAGCGCCGCAATAGCTGGGCTTCACGGCAGGAGGTACATCGTAGCCTCAAAGGGAGAGGTGTATTTAAGACGTGGCAGGATGATGCGTTGAACTGCTATATCGATCATGCTGTGCGCCCGGGGAGTGCGGGTACGTGGGAGTTGCGCTGCCCTCCATGGTTGGAAGCACGTATCTTCTCTAGCTCACCTAAAGGACTGTGGAGTGCAATTGGCAAGTTGCCGGCGCACACACAGATTGTACACGCAACGGACACCTTTCCATTTGTCCCCAAAGGCGTGGCTAAAGCTGAGCGTGCAAATCCCAATATTCGTGTTACGCAAATTGAGGGTGGCCACTGCTTTATGCAGGAGGATCCAGATAAAGCCCATAAGTTAGCTAAAACTCTATTGGCGTTCCCGCGATGATTACCGCGCTAGCGATCAATAACTATCGCTCGATACTCTCGTTAGAGTTGTCGCTCGGGGCGCTCAACGTAGTAACCGGAGCAAATGGGTCTGGGAAATCAAACCTCTATCGTGCGCTGAGGTTACTTGCCGAAACGGCGCAAGGTGGCGTTGTAAATGCACTTGCCAAAGAGGGTGGGCTGGCATCAACGTATTGGGCTGGCCCAGAGGTGATCTCTAAACGTATGAAAGAGGGTGCCGTGCCAGTGCAAGGCGGCCCGTTGCAGAATACGAAACGCTTAAAACTCGGCTTTGCGACCGATAGCTTTGGCTATGCCATATCCCTTGGCTTGCCGATTCCTAGCCAGTCGCTTTTTTCGCTGGATCCAGAGGTGAAACGCGAAGCGATCTGGAATGGCGAAGTGTACCGTCCAGCCAGTGCTTTAGTTGATCGAGAAGGGCCCCATGTTAAAGTGCGTGACTGCCGAAGGTGGCGCACGGTAACCAGTCATTTAAACAGCTTCTCTAGCATGTTTGATGAAATAGCAGATCCTGTGAATGCGCCAGAGGTGCTGCAGATGCGTGAGATTATTCGCGGTTGGCGCTTCTATGATCACTTCCGGACTGACCTTGATGCGCCTGCGCGTAAACCGCAACTAGGAACACGTACACCTGTTCTTAGCCACGATGGGCATGATCTAGCTGCAGCGATTCAGACCATTCGTGAAATCGGCGATGCGCAGGCACTGGATAAAGCGGTGAGTGATGCGTTTCCGGGAGCGCGTCTGCATATTGCCGCTCAAGAGGATGGTCGCTTCTCATTAGCTTTTCAGCAACATGGTTTATTGCGCCCACTCACAGGGATGGAGCTTTCGGATGGAACCTTGCGCTACCTCTTGCTAGTTGCTGCGCTGTTAACACCAAGGCCACCCTCGTTGATGGTACTTAATGAGCCCGAAACCAGTTTGCATCCTGATCTTTTACCATCGTTGGCGCGGCTGATTATATCGCTTGCTGAGCGTACCCAAGTTTGGGTGGTATCCCATGCGCCGCGTTTGATCAGTGCGCTCAATCAATCGCCGCTGTGTAACGGCATCACGCTAGACAAGCAGCTCAGCCAAACCGAAGTAGTGGGGCAAGGTATGTTCGATGCGCCGCCTTGGCGTTGGCCAGATAAAGGCTAGCTACTCCACCTTGTAAGATACAGCCCCGGTACGCATTCGGCGATATTGGGTGGGTGAGATCCCCATCACCTTTTTGAAAATACGCGAAAAATAGTAAGCATCGTCGTAACCAACCGCGAAGCTGACTTCGCCAATCGCGTTGTTGGTTGCGTCCAGCAGATAGCAGGCTTTCTCGATTTTTAGGTGAATAAAGTGATTGATCGGTGTTGTACCGGTCAGCTCTTTATACTTGGTTACAAAGTGAAACTTTGACAGATTTGCCGCAGCTGCCAGCGTATCTAGGTCGAGCTGTTCGTGAACGCGTGCTTGCATCAAGCTATGAATACGCTCTAAATCCAGAGAGTTTGCCGCCTCTTGTTGACGGGCAAGCGGCCTGATCTCTGCGATGAGCGTTAACAACTGCCTTAACAAGCTTGAGGCATGAATGAAGCCATTGAGGTCGTAGCTGGTTTGTCGACTGCCCAGCAACGCCTCAAACTCGCCAACCAGTCTTGAGTGCATGCCCAGTGGTGTGACATAGGAGGATGTGTTGTCTCCCGGACCTGCGCTGTTAGCAATATAGTCAATAAAGTCGTCGGCTCTTGGGCCTGCGAAGTGAATCCAATAGATTGTCCAAGGTTGTGAATGGTCGGCGTGATAAGCGTGGCTTTTGCCGCGCGGCAGCAGAATTAAGTCGCCCGCTTGAATGTGATATTCACTCTTTTCGACGGTTAACTTACCGGCACCATCTAAGCAATAGATCAATAGGTAGTCATCATGTGTGCGCCGCAACATAGTGTGGTTTCTAGCACTTTTGTAGTATCCGAAGCCCATGGGATATAGGTCTTGGCTGATCGGATGGTGACGTAATTGGTCAATGATTTTGCGTGGCACAACAAAACGAGAGCTCTCGGGCGGGAGTGGCCACTTAGATGGTTGGCTCATATCGTTAGACCTTTGTATTAGGGAATACCACTATTATATCGCAATATAGTCCAGTAATCTCACAATATTATCAATCCCGAGCACCTCGGGGCTGTGCTTAAATGACGTTAACGTAAACGTGCAAAGCTAAGCGCGATGCACAACCAGACAACAATAATATAACGGGGCAAGGTACAGATTATGACTCAACAAGTTCCTCTACTGATTAACGGTGAACTCGTCCAGAGTAAAACAGAGAACTGGATTCCAGTTACAAACCCAGCAACACAGGAAGTGATTGCGCAGGTGCCTTGCGCGACTGAGCAAGAAGTAGAACAGGCGATCGATGCAGCAAAAGCGGCATTCGAAACTTGGAAAGATATGCCAGTAGGTGAGCGTGCGCGTTTAATGCTGCGCTACCAAGCGATCTTGAAAGATCGCCAAGAAGATATCGCACGCCTGATTTCGCAAGAGGTGGGTAAGACTTTCGAAGATGCGAAAGGCGACGTATGGCGTGGTATCGAAGTTGTAGAGCACGCTTGTAATATCGCATCACTATCTATGGGTGAAACGGTTGAAAACGTAGCACGTAAGATCGATTGCTACAGCATCACTCAGCCACTCGGTGTATGTGTAGGTATCACACCGTTTAACTTCCCAGCGATGATCCCTTTGTGGATGTTCCCAATGGCGATCGCGTGCGGTAACACATTTGTTCTTAAGCCATCTGAGCAAGATCCACTAACTCCTATGTTGTTAGCTGAGTTGTTCAAAGAGGCGGGCGCCCCAGACGGCCTTCTGCAGGTTGTTCACGGTGGTAAAGAGGTGGTTGATCAGTTGCTGGTTCACAAAGACACACCAGCGATCTCTTTCGTAGGTTCTGTTGCTGTAGGTGAGCATATCTACCGTACTGGCACGGACAAAATGAAGCGCGTTCAGGCGTTTGCCGGTGCGAAGAACCACATGGTTGTCATGCCAGATGCGCAGAAGAACCAAGTTATCAATAACATCGCAGGTGCGTCTGTAGGTGCTGCGGGTCAGCGCTGCATGGCGATCTCTGTTGCGGTATTCGTTGGTGAATCTCGCGAGTGGATCCCAGAAGTACGTGATGCACTGGCAAAAGTACGCCCAGGTGCGTGGGATGATCCAGAAGCGGGCTACGGTCCACAAATCAATCCTCAGGCTAAGCAACGTATCTTGAACTTCATCCAAGAGGGTAAAGATGCGGGTGCTGAATGTATTCTTGATGGTTCTGAGTGTGTTGTAGATGGTTTCCCAGATGGTAACTGGGTTGGTCCAACGATGTTCCGTAACGTGACAACGGATATGTCGATCTACCAAGAGGAGATCTTCGGCCCTGTTCTGATCGCTATCGAAGTTGACACGATCGAAGAAGCGATCGAGATGATCAACAACAACCCATACGGTAACGGTACATCAATCTTTACGGCATCCGGTGCGGCTGCTCGTAAGTACCAGCACGAGATCAAAGTAGGTCAGGTCGGTATCAACGTACCGGTGCCTGTACCTCTACCAATGTTCTCATTCACTGGCTGGAGAAAGTCATTCTATGGTGATCAGCACGCTTACGGTAAGCAGGCTGTTAAGTTCTACACCGAAACGAAGACGATCACGGCGCGTTGGTTCGAAGATGATATCGATACTGGCGTAAACACTACGATTAACCTGAAGTAACACTAGGGTTTTATCGGACGGTACGAAGCAAAGTCTTGGGGGCCTTTTAGTGTTCTCAAGACTTTTCTGTATATAACAATAAGAAAAAGATGGTGTTGGCTCGATAACACCCTGAAAGGGAGAAACCGATGGATTTCGAACTGAATGAAGATCAGATCGCTTTTGCAGACATGGCAAAAGCCTTTGCTCAAAATGAGATGGAACCTCACGCCGCAGAGTGGGATGAGAAACAGATATTTCCAGTAGAGACCCTGCAAAAAGCAGGTGAACTCGGTTTTTGTGGACTCTACTCCCCAGAGGAAGCGGGTGGCTTAGGCCTTAGCCGCTTGGACTCGAGTATTATTTTTGAACAACTTGCGATGGGCTGTACCTCAACCACCGCATTTATCACGATCCACAACATGGCAACTTGGATGATCGCGGACTTCGCGAATGAAGCGACGCGTGATTTTTGGTGTCCTGATCTCACCTCGGGTCAAAAGTTGGCCTCCTATTGTTTAACTGAGCCAAACGCAGGCTCGGATGCAGCATCTCTGAAAACCACAGCACGTCGCGATGGCGATAATTATGTGCTCAACGGCAGCAAGATCTTCATCTCGGGTGCGGGTAGCACCGATGTGCTTGTGGTGATGGCACGGACTGGCGAGGATGGGCCGAAAGGTATCTCGGCTTTTGCAGTAGACGCCAAGCTTGATGGCATTGTTTACGGCCGAAAAGAGGACAAGATGGGCTGGAATAGCCAGCCGACTCGCATGATCACCTTCGAAGATGTGGTGATCCCGGCGAGCTGCTTAATGGGTAATGAGGGCGATGGTTTTAAGATCGCGATGAAAGGCCTTGATGGCGGCCGTATCAATATTGCGACCTGCTCTGTAGGCACAGCGCAAGCTGCGTTGAATCGTGCCAAAGAATATATGCACGAGCGTAAGCAGTTTGGTAAAGAACTTGCCCAGTTCCAAGCGCTGCAGTTTAAGTTGGCGGATATGGCGACTGAGTTGGTGGCCGCTCGCCAAATGATTCGTTTAGCAGCCAGCAAGTTGGATGCTAACCACCCAGACAAAACGACGTACTGTGCGATGGCGAAACGTTTTGCAACAGATGTGTGCTTCAACATCTGTGATGAAGCGCTACAGATCTTTGGTGGTAACGGCTACATCAAAGAGTATCCGATGGAGCGTTATGTCCGCGATAACCGTGTTCACCGGATCTTGGAAGGTACGAACGAGATTATGCGCGTTATCGTTGCGCGCCGACTACTGCTAGAAGACGCAGCGGATATTCTGTAACAGGTTTTGGAGAAGAAAATGACCGACAAATTGATCGTTGAAAAACAGGGTAACGTTGCTGTCATCACCATGAACAACCCCCCAGCAAATACCTGGACGGAAGAGAGCCTTAAAGGCTTGGTGCAAGTTGTAAAAGACTTAAATGCAGATCGTGATGTTTATAGCTTAGTGCTGAAAAGCGACAGCGAAAAATTCTTCTCTGCCGGCGCAGATTTGAACCTATTTGCTGATGGTGACCGTTCTGTGGCACGTGATATGGCACGCTACTTCGGCGAAGCATTCGAGACGTTATCTCAGTTCCGTGGGGTCTCTATCGCTGCCATCAATGGCTGGTCGATGGGCGGTGGTCTAGAAGTTGCCCTAGCGTGTGATATCCGTATCGCAGAAGAGCAAGCTCAGATGGCATTGCCTGAAGCGAAAGTCGGCTTGTTGCCATGTGCAGGTGGTACACAGAACCTGACCATGCTGGTGGGTGAAGGCTGGGCGAAGAAGATGATCCTGTGTGGTGAGCGCGTTAAAGCGCCGAAAGCACTGGAGATTGGCTTGGTCGAAGAGATGGTTGAGACCGGTAAGTCGGCTGAACGTGCTCTTGAACTGGCACAGCAAGTTGCAGAGCAGAGCCCAACAGCGGTCGCAGCTTGTAAACAACTGATTCAGTCTAACCGCACCCAACATTGGGATCAGGGTTATATCCTTGAGCGTGAGCTTTTCGTTGACCTGTTCCACAGTGAAGATCAAAAAGAGGGTGTGAATGCCTTCTTGCAAAAACGTGCGCCGCAATGGAAAAACCGCTAAGCAAGGAGCGAGATAATGAGTGCAGTACGCTTTACAGAGCACGCCACGCAAGATGGTAAAAAGATCGTAGAGATCTGCCTGAACGCGGAAAAGTCGCTAAATGCGTTAACGCTTGAGATGGTCGATTTTATCCAGCCAAAGCTGGATGCATGTAAAAACGATGACGATGTTGTCGCGATTGTCTTGGATGGTGCCGGTGAGAAAGCTTTTTGTGCCGGTGGTGATGTTGTTGGGCTTTACAAGTCGATGACAGGTGAAGGTGACAAAGATCTACCGGAAACCTTTTTTACCCGCGAGTACACATTAGATTACACGATCCACACCTACCCCAAGCCCATCATCTGTTGGGGTGCGGGCATCGTGATGGGTGGCGGCATGGGCCTAATGAGTGGTTGTAGTCACCGCGTTGTGACAGAAACCACCATGATGGCAATGCCTGAGGTGACCATTGGTTTATACCCTGATGTGGGCGGCACTTGGTTCCTCAACCGTACGCCTGGCCGTACAGGTCTGTTCTTAGGTTTGACGGGCGCTCGCATGAATGCGGCAGACGCCATCTTCTTGGGCATGGCTGACCGTAAGATTGCGGTAGAGCAGCGCGGTGCCATGTTTGAAGCGCTTCAAGCGGCTACATGGAATGGCAACAACTATTCGGTGGTTAGCGCGGTATTACGTCAGCTTGAGCGTCAATCCGCAGCCGCGTTTGAACAGGTGAGCTCGCCAGTTGCAGATCACTTTGATCAAATCCAAGCCCTAACGGACTACGACTCGGCTGCTGAGATCCACGCCGCGATCCAAAACTTGGAGACGGACGATAAATGGTTGCAAAAAGCTAAAGCTGCGATAGGTCATGGCAGCCCGTTGGCGGTACAGATGATCTATCGCCAGTTGCAGAATACGCTGCATATGTCGCTCAAAGAGGTCTTCCAGTCTGAGCTGGTATTGTCAGTGCAATGTTGCCGCCATCGCGAGTTCCCTGAGGGTGTACGCGCGTTGCTGGTTGATAAAGACGGTAAACCGCAATGGACCTTCAGCTCGGTTGATGATGTTGATCCGGCGTTTTTAGACGAACTCTTTGTATCTCCATGGGAAACTAATCCGTTAGCGTCGCTGTAACGGATCGAATTAATAACGATAAGAAAGGTAGAGAAAATGGCTACGATAGGATTTATTGGTTTAGGAAACATGGGCGGCCCAATGGCGATCAACTTGGTCAAGGGCGGCCATAGTGTTAAGGCGTTTGACCTTTCAGATGAAGCGATCCAGCGCGTTGTCAGCGAAGGCGGCAGTGCAGCGGCATCTGCGAAAGAAGCGGTGATGGATGCTGACTTTGTTGTTTCCATGCTACCGGCTGGCAAGCACGTGGAAGGCCTATTTGTCACAGGCGACGATCCACTATTTGAGTATGTTAAAGACGGTGCGTTGATCATCGACTCTTCCACGATTGATGCCGCTACGGCGCGTCAAGTTGCGGATGCGGCTCAAGCACGCGGTATCAGTTTTATTGATGCACCGGTATCCGGCGGCGTAGGTGGTGCTGTTGCGGGTACGCTGGCCTTCATGGTGGGTGCATCGGACGCTGAGTTTGCCAAAGCGAAACCGGTTCTTGACTGCATGGGTAAAAACATCTTTCACGCAGGTGCTCATGGTGCAGGCCAAGTGGCAAAGGCATGTAACAACATGCTGCTTGCGATCCTGATGACGGGTACGAGCGAAGCGCTGAATATGGGTATGAAGAACGGTTTGGATCCTGCCGTTCTGTCTGAAATCATGAAGCAGAGCTCTGGTAACAACTGGGCATTGCAGGTCTATAACCCAGTACCGGGCGTGATGGACGGTGTTCCATCGAGCAACGATTACCAAGGCGGCTTCCAAGTTGATCTGATGTTCAAAGATCTCGGACTTGCCATGGAGATGAGCCAGCAAAGTGCTTCTCCAGTCCCAATGGGATCGCAAGCACGTGCTTTGTTTAACCTTCACAAAGTCAATGGCAACGGCGGGCTGGACTTCTCCAGCGTTCTGAAGCTGTACCAAGATCAGTAAGCTGATCAATCGCGCCCTGTAACGGAAGCGGGGCGCTTACTTCATTGCCGTAATAACAATAAAGAACGCATGAGGCCTTTCCATGGGATATAAAGAAGAATATCTAAATGCGCTTGAGAGCCCAGAATCCTATTGGGCAGAGCAGGCGAAAGCGATCAGCTGGTTTAAAGCGCCTGAAACCATTTTAGAAAAAACGGAGCATGGTACGTACTGTTGGTACCCCGATGGTGAGCTTAACAGCTGCTATTTGGCCGTCGATAAACAGATCGAAGAGGGGCGTGGTGAACAGGTAGCGCTCTATTACGATTCGCCCGCTGCTGATAAGAAAGAAGCGATCACCTACAACCAGTTACACGAGCGTGTAGCGCGTTTTGCGGGTGCGTTGAAAGGGTTGGGCGTTGAGAAAGGTGACCGTGTTGTCATCTACATGCCGATGATCCCTGAAGCGGCCGTTGCCATGCTTGCTTGTGCGCGCTTGGGTGCAATCCATTCGGTTGTGTTTGGTGGTTTTGCCGCAAACGAGTTAGCAATCCGTATCGACGATGCTACACCTAAGCTGATTTTGACCGCGTCTTGCGGTATCGAGTTTGATAAGAAGATCGCTTACAAGCCGCTCGTGGATAAAGCCGTCGAGCTGTCGACGCATAAACCCTCCCACACAATTGTTTGCCAGCGCGAGATGCTCACGGCAGAGATGGATCCCGCCCGTGATCTTGACTGGTATGAGTTCCAAGAGGGTGCTCAACCGGCTGATTGCGTCCCGGTGAAAGGCTCCGATCCGCTTTATATTCTTTATACCTCTGGCACCACTGGCCAACCGAAAGGTATCGTTCGCGATAATGGTGGTCATGCGGTAGCGCTGCGTTATGCGTTTAACAACGTTTACGGTATGCAGGCGGGTGACGTGTGGTGGGGCGCTTCTGATATTGGGTGGGTGGTTGGCCACTCCTTTATTGTTTATGGGCCTTTGATGGGCGGTGGCAGCGCGATCTTCTTTGAAGGCAAGCCGATTCGTAACCCCGATGCGGGCACGTTCTGGCGTGTTATCGAAGAGTATGGCGTCAACTCCATGTTCTGTGCGCCAACGGCGTTCCGTGCTATCCGTAAAGAAGACCCAGAAGGTGCGCTCTCGAAGAACTATAACCTCTCGAGCCTGCGTTGGGTGTTTGTTGCTGGCGAAAAGCTCGATTCATCAACATATGACTGGTTGAGCGGACTACTCGGTGTACCGGTTATTGATCACTGGTGGCAAACGGAAACAGGCTGGCCGATGACCTCACCTATGATGGGTTGGGATAATCCGTCTGAGGAGCGCTTAGGCTCAACTAACAAACCTATTCCGGGCTACGATATCCGTGTTCTTGACGGCGACGGTAACGATGTTGAGCCAAATGAGTCAGGCAATATTTGTGTGACGTTACCTATGCCACCGGGTGTGGCATGGAGTATCTGGAATAAACCGCAGCGCTATATCGACTCTTACCTAACGGCATTCCCAGGCTTTTATCACACCGGTGATGGTGGCTTCAAAGATGACGATGGCTACATCTACATCACGGGGCGTACTGACGATGTGATCAATGTCTCGGGCCACCGTCTATCTACCGGTGAGATGGAGGAAGTGGTTTCTGCTCACCCAGCAGTGGCGGAGTGTGCCGTGATCGGTGTAACTGATTCACTGAAAGGGCAGCTACCGGTTGGCCTGATCGTTCTCAAAGCGGGTGAAGAGATTAGCGAAGAGGACTTAGAGCAGGAGCTAGTGGCACGAGTGCGTGACCAAGTGGGTGCTCTGGCATGTTTCCGCCGTGCTGTAGTGGTGGATCGTTTGCCTAAGACGCGTTCCGGTAAAATCTTGCGCGCGATTCTGCGCAAGATCGCTGCCGCTGAGAGTTACAAAATGCCATCAACGATCGATGATGAAACGATCTTGCCAGAGATAGAAGAGGTGCTGAAAGAGCGCGGCTTCGTGTAAGGTATTTTGCGGTTAAGCAATGGCACCTTAGGGTGCCATTTTTTATGGCATTTATTGATGCAGCATCGTGTTAATTAAAGCTGTTGGGCGTTTACCACTTTGCTGAGGAGTAAATTAAACGCCCAAGCGATAGTCGGGCTGTTACCCAGGCAAGCCATCGATACGCGGCCTACTTAGCATCGGGTAGAACTGCACAAAATAGATCAGAAAAGGTAGCGCCCAGATTAATGCTGATGCCAGATACATCCACTGACTGTAAGGCATAAAGAATGGGATGCTTGCTCTAATGAGAGTGGCGATGGCGATAAGCATGATACTGGCGCGAATCCAGTTGTTGGCAACAAGGGGGCGGCCAGTATGCACCATGCCAACAATGATCATGACTGAATAAAAGGCTAAACCCAGAGCACCGGTGGTGAGGAAATGTCGAAAGTGGCTGACCTGATAAGGCTGATTTTCTAAGTAGGCAAACCCCATCAATCCGTAGCCTAACGAGATGAAAATCAGCACTAGCGCAAGGGGTAAAATAAAGGTATCGAAAATAACAACGGCCTTGGTTAAAAAGAGGTCATTTAACGTATTCAGGAGTGCAGCTGTCACCGCGAAGCCTAGCCAAGCAAGTACGCGGTTGCCTGGCATCAAGTACTCCGACACCGTAAAAAGACCAATGCAGAGTATGGCAATGTTATAGCGCGGAGGGCGAGCAATAAAAATCTCATCAATCTGCCTCTGCTCTAGCCAATTGTTGACGATAGCCGTACTAACCCGCCGTAGTGTTAATAAAACCAGTACCATAAACGCGCCGAGAGATGCATATAAAGCGGCTTGAGGGTTTTCATGCAGTACACCAAGTTTGCTGGCAAAAAAAACGCATTGGATGAACCAAATTATCGCCAAGGTGACTACCAAGCTTAAATGACGCTTTTGAGGGTCGCGCCAAACAGGGGGAATTGCCCAAACAATAACCCCGAGTAGCAATGGTAGATGGAGGGTTGCAACTGTAAGAACGCCGAGAAAGTCGATCAACCAAAATCCAATACGCCCAAAAAACCAAAGTGCAACGAGGGCGAGTAACGTTCTGCCGGTAATAGGCTTAAGATCAGGAAAAAACTCGGGGAGCGCCGTCAACATGAATCCGATAATCCCGCCACTGGCAACACCAAACAACATTTCGTAAATGTGCCATGTGAGCACGTCTTGCATGAATGAAATAGAGAGCAATCCGCTCCAGACCATACCCCAAAGTACGATGGATACCACCACATAAGCGCTAAGTAACAGGAATGTAGGTCGAAAAGCATAAGCCAGCAGGGGAAGCTGTGGGCTTTTGAGGCGAGTGTGGTCGAAAGTATCCGCAATGACTTGGCGTTTATCGGGCATAAAGGCTTAACTCGAATGTTTCAATGATGGTGGGTTCTGCCAATAGCTTTGCTGTTGTCTCATGAACAAACAGGGTGTCGCGCAGGTGTTTAGGGGTATCGATCGGAAAGCAGCGCACGATTTCACCGGGTTCACCGGCGAGGAGTAGAATGTCATCACTTAGTTTCACCGCTTCCATCAAGTCATGGGTGATAAACAAAATAGAGAGGTTATGCGTTTGGTTCCGAGTAATCAGTAAGTGCTGTAGTTCTTGTTTAAGACCGATATCCAAAGCAGAGAAGGGCTCATCTAAGAAAAGTAGTTCTGGCTCGGTGACGAGCGCACGAGCAAAGGAAACACGTTGACGCATGCCGCCGCTGAGGTCTTTCGGAAATTTTGTTAAGTCACGTTGCTCCAATCCAAGTTGCTCTGCAATTTTAGTTGCGTTTTGGTGACGTATATTCCGGGGGACACCGAGCGACTTTAAACCAAAGGCGATGTTATTCAGCGTGTTTTGCCATGGTAGTAAGCGAGGCTCTTGAAACGCAAAAGCATAACGCTCAAACGAGTTTTCGATTCGCCCGGTTTCTAACGTCAGCAAGTTAGCGCATAAATGCATCAACGTGGTTTTTCCGCCGCCGCTGGGACCCACAATCGACACGACACGCCCCTGATCTAGGCAAAAACTGATATTTTTAAGAATGTCAGTCGGGCCAAAGCGGTGACTAATGTTGTGCACCTGTAATTGCTTTACTCCCGCCACTGCTCAACCTCCCGCTTGATCGGCTCCATGATGAGATACTCGATAAGTAATAACGAGGCAACCAGCATCATCACTAAGGCAAGGGCACCTGATGTATCGAGTTGGCTACGTGTGATGGCGAGCGCAGCGCCAATACCATCCGTTGTTGATAACAGTTCAGCCATAACAACAATCTTCCAGCTCATACCCAGCGCAGCAATCCATGCTGGAAAAAGATAAGAAAAAATATGGGGGAAATAGACATCAATAAACTTGATATGCCAAGGTGCCTGAAAGCTTTCGGCCATCTCTTTTAAGTTTCCCTCCAGCGTTTTTGTACCGTGGAGTGCGCCGATGAAAATGATGGGGAAGCAAGCGACCACGACCGTGAAAATTACTGTGGTGTCGCTCATACCGAACCAGATCATCGCCAATACAATCCATGCGATAGGTGGCATACCCATAAATACGGTAATCAGGGGGCGACTCAACATGGCCGCGGTAGAAAAAAGTCCTGCGCTGAGGCCTAAGAAGCTGCCTAATGCAGCAGAGATAAAAAAGCCGCTGATCGCGCGCTTTATCGTGATTTGCATTTCAGGCCAGATGCCTTCATGAGTCAGCATGTCGATGCTGCGTAATGCTGTTTCATAAGGGGCAGGTAACACCAACTGGCCGAAATGTTGGTAGCCTAATTCCCACAATGCGATCAACAAAAATAAACTGGCAATAGCGCCCCAGCCACTCCAAACATAGCGTGGAAAATCGATTAGAATCTTAAGGAATGCGTGCATACTTGCTAAGTGCTCTGGCCGCTATCGCTATTGAGGTGTTTAAAATCAGCGGCGCACATGGAACGCCGCTTATACTACTGATAGTAAAAATTATTATCAGGTAGCTTGCCACCAATGAGTGCGGGTGTGCGCTGATGTAATAGATTGAAGAAGAACGTTAACTCAGAGCGGGCATCTACAGCAGAAACAGCGTCAAATTGACTGACGCTTATCGCGTCGGCCACGGCCTCGGGCGTCAGCATGGGAAGGCGTGCTGCGACTAACTTTCCGGCCTCGATAGGATTATCAATACACCACTGCGTAGCTTTGGCATATTCTTCGATAAATCGCTTTACGACATGCTGGGGTAGCTGGCTGTTTAATAAGGCGATCCCCGCTTGAGGCACCTTACTTTCTCTGTTAAAAACCCGCCCCCACTCTGCTTGAAGGTCAACACTTCGATAAAGCTCAGGCGCGATAATTTTTGCAGGTAAGGATTTTGTTTTGCGCAGCGCCATCGATAACGCTGGCTCAGCGAGCAGTGCGTGGTCAACTCTGCGCATGATCAGTAGCTGCATGGCATCTAATGGTGTCGCGACATAGCGCAGTTGAAAATCCGTTTTGAGATTTAGGCCTTGGCGTTCAGCCAGCTCGCTGAAAATCAGGTCCGGCATATCGCCTCGGAATGGAATCGCGATCTCTTTGCCCTTAAAGTCACTGAGGGTTTCTAGGTCAGGCTCGCGGGAGATCATCCATAAAATTCCCCACACCGAAACGTTGAGTAGCTTAAGGTCTACACCACGATTGTACAGATTGGCTGCCACGTTGGTTGGGGTGGCAATAAAGTCGGTATCGCCATTTAGCGCTAGCGCCCGCATTTGGTCTGGATTTTGCCAGACTTTAAATTCGACATGAGATGCCACATCGGCAAGCGCACCGGATTCGATCATACGAATCATCGGGTTCGACACGGAGGCGAAGGGCCCTGCTAGAACGATTTTGTCTACCTTATCGGCAGCATGAGCGCTGATGCAGATGAAAAGTAAGCCTGCCAGGCTTGCGGTAATGTGTTTCAAAAGCTGCATATTAGAATGCCATGTTCCATGTCAGGTGTGCGTTAATCCCGGGAGCTAGCGGTTCGGACCCGCTTAAGCCGGTTGTTAAGTGTTCGTGATACTCTTCATCCAACAGATTATTCACGGCAAGGGAGATTGAGTTTTTGTACCCGCCTTGTGTTGGCGCAAACCGATAACCGAGTCCCAAATCAACCGTAGTGAAGTCGCTGGTTGTATCCTCTGTGCCGTTAGTCAGTTGGGTGCCAACTCGGTCTTGCTCTGCCACTATGCGGGCGGCGATGTTCCAGTTCCAGCCGTGCGATGGATCGCTGCGTAACCCCAGAGAAAGTTCGGCAGGGGGGATTCCAGCAAGCGGTTCGTTATCATATTTGTTTTCCCCACGTAGGTAGCTGAAATTGGCGAATGCGAGTAGGTCGTTGCCTAAATCATGATCTAGCGTTGCTTCAATTCCGGTCAATGTGACCTCAGCGAGGTTTTCCGTCACTTTGATCGGTAATCCAGTCTTAACGTGCTTGGCGCCTGTAACACGGCCGATAATATAGTCGTTAATACGTGAGTGGTAAGCGGCCAATGTATAGCGAGTTCTCTCTAGGCTACCTTTTATGCCGACTTCCAGTGTGGTGCTTTCCTCGGGGTCTAGCAGCGGATTTCCTTGATGGAGGAAGCCGTCGCCCCGCGGGCTAGACTCAAAGCGTTCGCGCATGTCTGGTGCGCGATAAGCGCGCGCTAGGTTTACATAGGGGTTCAATGCCGACGTGTGGTTGTAAACTGTCCCTAGGGACCAAGAGAATGTGTTGTTGGTTTGTGTTAACGGAGTTTGAGGGGGAAGACCTGCTGCTGCATCGGCTTTTCCGGTGATGCGGTCATACCGTACGCCCGCTTTAATTTTCCATTTATCGAGCATCACTTCATCTTGGAGATAGATACCTGCCGATGTGATTCGGCCTTTGTCAAACGGATCATTTCGCAGGTTGTTATTGAAATGGGGTGGGTTGGTATCCATGTAGCGATCTGGATCGCCAGTCATTTTCCATAGGTCGGCGCCCAATGTTAGTAAGTGGTTTTCGGTCGGCGCCATGTCCAATTTAAGACTGCTACCGACCGTAGAAAACGATACGTCAGTACGGACAACATCACGCTGCAGTTTGTCGCTGAACGCTGCAATCGTGCGATCAATATCTTGTTGGTATAAGTTGATACGTAGTTGCGGGTTTGATTCACCAGCCAAAGCTGTTTCAAACGCAACTTCATAGAGACTGCGCTTTGTTTGCGGCGAGCGAATCGTCTGCGTGCCATGGGCTCGGTGGGGTTTCGCAGAACCTGGATACCATACATCGTCATCAACTTGATGTTGTAGGTTGAGCGATAGCGTACTGACTTCACTAAGGCGGGTGCGGTATTTTGCCGCAACAGACTTCTGTTGGTATCCGCTGTTTTCTGTGTCACCTGCGGGCGTTGAGTAATCATCAACGTCAAGCGCTGAGAGGTTCAGGTTGAGCGCGTGGTCAGCATTACTAATCGCTAGGCCTGCTGCTGTGCGAATGCCGTTATCTGCGCTTGAGCCACCTACGCGAATGTTGCCATGTGCTTCGGGTTGCTCTGTAAAGTCTGCTTGCTGAGTCACTATATTGATAACTCCGCCGATAGCGCCGGATCCATACAACACCGATGCCGGACCTTTGACAACCTCAACGCGTTCCACTTGGTTAAGATCGACTAACGATGCGATTGCTCCGTAAGGTTGAGCGGAGTTTAATCGTATACCGTCCACCATGATAACGACTTGCTCTTTTTTCAGCCCACGGATAACAGGGTTCATACCCCACGCACCATCCGCGGCTACCGCCAACCCGGGTTCTCCTCGGAGTAAGTCGCCTAAATTATCGGCGCTACTGCGCTCAATTGCAGAGCGATCAATAATGGTCACAGCATGAGGCGTGTTAGTCACATCGGCTTCATGCCCCGAAGCGGTCACCGTTATTGTTTCCATGCGATATGATGATGTCGGTTCCGCATCCGCGAATACCATGTTGGCATGAGTAGCGGCGACGCTAGCTATGACGCCGAGCACGCTAATTGGGATAGTTTGACGGCGCAGCGCAAAGTTGACCCTCGGGTGGGGTAGGCGGTTCGAAGAGGTGGGCATGGACTTTCCTTTTACCAGTCAAATTGAATTCGTTTAAGTGCCAACGAAGAAGTTACGCAGATAATGTCTTTATTAAGAGATCTTTAACAAAAGAGTAAATGATAATTTTTCGCATTAATCGTATTATTCATTTCTGCTCTGTTAACTGAAATGATATTTGTCACATCCCCTTATGAATAACGTTGTGTTAGATGGTTTAAAGCAAGGCAATCTATTTTCTGACCTGAGCGAAGGTGAATTGCAGCCAGTGATCAGTGCGGGGCGTTTGAAGCGTCTCAAGCAAGGCGAATACTTGTTTCGTTATGAAGATGAGGCGGATCACGCCTTTTTAATTAAGCAAGGGCGTGTGAGCGTCTATCGTTGGACACCTGAGGGCGAGACTAAAAAGTTTCATACCTTTACTGCAGGCGATATGGTGGCCGAGGCGGCTATGTTTATGCGTCATGGCCTGTATCCAATGAATGCGCAAGCGGAGGCAGACACGGAAGTTTTCGCTATTCCCCGTGCTGTGTTACGTGAAATATGTCTACAACAACCGGATGTGGCGCTCAAGCTTATTGAATCTATGGGGCAGCGCTTGTTGTCGTTAGTGAACCGTGTTGATCAGCTTTCAAGCAGCAGTGCGGGTAGAACCTTTGTCAGTTGGCTTGTGGAGCAATGTAAAGGTCAGTCTGAACCGGTAGCATTGACGGTGAATCGGCAAGAGCTAGCTGTACAGCTTGGCATCGCACCAGAAACGCTCTCGCGCTTGTTAAATAAATACCGTACTTCTGGATTAATACGAGGCCAGCGTGGGCGTATTGAGATCTGCGATGTGAAAGGGCTGTTGGCGATGGAGCAACTATAAGAGAGATGTACCAGACAAACCGATGGTGGTTTTAAGGCACTCTGGGTGGTGAAGGGGAAACTGTTGAACAGAAACCACCCAGAGTGAAAAAGAACCTTCGACTTAGAAATCGAGTTTCGCTTCTACGATAAAGGCGCGGCCTTGTGCCGGTACGCGTCCCACTGGGCTAACATCGACGCCGCGAAAGTAATACTCTTCGTCGAGCAGATTGTTGACCGCTAGGGACAGCTGCAACTCTTTATTGTTAGCCAGAGCAAGTGTTCGAGCTAAGCGCGCGTTGAGCAGGGTGTAGGAAGCCAGTTCTCCTGCACTGCCGTTGGCTGTCTCTTGCTGTGTATTGGCAGCATCACTAAAGCTATCACTGACATGAAGTGCTGTTAGGTTGGCTTGCCATGGCCCAGCATCATAATTAGCCTGTGCAGAGATACGATGGCGTGGCGCATTGGGTAATTCGTTGCCGCGATGGGCGCCTGACTTCTGCTCAGTGTCCAAGTAACTGTAACCTAGCTCCAACTGGAGTTGCTCATTGGCCTGCCAGTCTGTAGTAATTTCGATCCCTTGAGATAACGCATCACCTAAGTTGAGGTAGGTATTGCTAGGCTTGTCGTATTGAATCAAATCCGTGTGGTCAATGCGGAACAGGGTAACTTGAGTACTTAGAGTATCGCTGGTATCAAAGCGTGCTCCCACTTCATAATTCCATGCCGTTTCATTCGCGACTTCACCGCTTTTGGTCACTTGAGCTGTTTGTACCGGCACGAGTGAACGTTGAGCATTGGCAAACACGAATAAGCGGTCATCGGCTTGGTAGCCGACCGTCAGACCCGGTAGCCACTCATCGACATCATTGTTCTCTTTGTTGCCGCTCTTGTTGTCGATGTAGTCGGTCGAAACATTTTCATAACGCAAGCCCGGCGTGATGTGCAGTCGCTCATCAAGCAAGCTAATTGTGTCGCTAGCGTACAGCGCATACGCATCTGTTTCGAAGTGCCAGTCACGAACGTTAGCATAGGTGCTGCTCGCTAGGGCTTCTCGGTTTACGTCGAAGTCGACGGTCTCACTGATATAGCGAGCTCCCACCGTTATCTGGTGCTCGCCTGTTTGCCAGCTCAGTCGAGGTTCCGTGCCAAACACCGTAAACAAACGAGGTGAATCAGCGATGTGCGTTGCTGCGTAGGCAGGATCTGCCCAATGACCCCCTTGCCCTAAACGCTGACCAAAGAGGAAGGTGCGATCAGCATCATGAGCGAAATTGCGCCATTGGAATTCGACATCCTCTGAGGGAGTATATGTCCATGTGAGGGTGCCGCGTAACATATCAGCGTCGTATGCATCGTGAGGGCGTTGGGACTGGCTGCTATCGGCTGCGTATGCTTGTGGGCTGAGTGCGCCCGGAAGTTCGGCATCGACATCGTAATATTGCAATTGGGCTGCTATATCGTTGTCCGCATCGAGTTGATATTGCGCATCGAGAATGAAGTTTGCTACATCGGTATCGGAGTGGTCACGCGTCCCCGCACCTGTTTGAAGGTTGGCCTGAACTTGCAACGCTAGATCTTCGTTGACCTGCCCACCGGCACGATAGAAGGTGCTACTAAAGATATGTCCCGTTGCTTCTGAAATGGTGAGCTTTTGGCTCAACGTTTGGCGGGTTTCGTACGGGATGGCACGAGTATGAAGGTTGATGACACCTCCGAGGTTATTGGGGCCAAAATGAACAGCCGCGCCGCCGCGAACGATGTCTACCGTTTCAATACTATCTAGGGTGACGGGGAAAAGTGATACGCCGACGTTGGTATAAGGGCCGATAGCGAGGGGATACCCGTCCACCAAAAACTGCACGCGTTCACTACGCAATGGGTTTAAACCCCGCACACCAATATTGGGTAGGATGCCCGTTCCTGTCTCGTCGAGGACCTGTAGCCCTGGCGCTGCTCGCAGCGCATCTTCAAGGTTGAGAGCACCGCGTTGGTGGAGTTCTTCCTCGCTGATCACGTCGCGTGAGCCTGGATACGTCTTGACCTCTTCAGGGGCGGCGGAACCTAACCAGTTACCTGTAATAACTAAGGTATCTGGAGTCTCTGGGGCGTCACTAGCATGAGCGAGTGGCGCTAGGGTAGCGAGTAAGATGAATCGATACAGCGCTTTGCGCTTGACGAGCCTTGACGGTGTGGCAGTGGGGAGGCTGAGTGTACTCATAGCTTTTTCTCTTCGTGTCCTGCTAGCTTATGGCGCCCTTGGGGCAGTTAAAGCGAAACCAGAGCCGATTTAATAGCATGGTCTGTTTCGTGGCGCGGCCATAATAGTTAGAAATTGGCGCCAATTCAAGTTGTTAATAATCATTATCATTTGAGTGGGTTTTTTACGTGCTTCTCCAAGCAGCTGTAGCTGTTTAGTGGAGAAGGGCGACAATGCTATTGCATAGATTTGAGAGTGAGCTGATAAAGAAAGGGTGTTTTCTTTCGATTAAGTGTCGATTTTTTCCAAAATTAAAGTTGATTTCGCTTTAAGTGTTGAAAGTGATTATGATATTTGTTCTCATTGGCGCCAATAAAAGTATCTGCTGATTCGAATGGAGTTAAACATGAAACCTGCGTATGCCCTCAAGCCCCTGTCGGCTGGCATTTTACTTGCTGTAACAACGATGTCTGCACAATCTCAAGAGACGGTTGTCAATGAAAGTATCACCGTTCAGGGTGATGTGTTTTCTGAATACGCAGCGCAACTGCCAACGTCTGGCACTAAAACTGATCTTCCATGGCTCGATGTGCCGCAGGCGGTGTCAGTTGTTACCGGCACAGAGATGCATGACCGTGGCGCTGTACGTTTGGTTGATGCGTTACAAGGCGTTGCAGGTATGAATAATACTCTGGGTGAGGGTAGCCGTGACCAGTTCGTGATTCGCGGGTTCGATGGTCTAAACGATCTATATCGCGATGGTATGCGTGATGAGGGCCGCTTGCAGTCCTATCGTAGCTTAGCCAATGTAGAGCGTGTTGAGGTGGTCAAGGGCGCAGCGGGAGCGTTGTATGGGCGCGGCTCGGCAGGCGGGTTAATTAATCTGGTGACCAAACGTGCAAACGGCGAGAAGTTTACCCGAGTGGTTTCTCAAGTGGGTACCGACGGTGTAATTGTCGGACGGGTTGATACCTCAGGGCAGATCAGTGAGGGTGTCAATGCGCGTCTGAATATGGAGTACCGCCAAAGTGACTCATTTGTAGATAACGTTGATTCTGAAGACTTTTTTATTGCTCCAACCATCCGAATTCAGCCGAATGAGCAACACACCGTCGACGTGGATGTAGAGTTTGCTCACCAAGAGTTAGTCCCTTATCGCGGTGTACCATCAAAAGATGGTTTGCCCGTTGATGTGCCCGTTGAAACATTTTTTGGTGGCACTGACGATTATCAAGAATTTGATAGCCTGCGCCTAGCTGTTACGCACGAAATGCAAATTTCACCCGAGGTGAAGTGGACCAATCGCGCTGCATGGAACAGCATCGAACTGGAGCAAAAAGGCACGCGCCAAGGCCGTGTTACGGGCAATGAAGTGTCACAAACGGTGAACAATTTTGCCTACGATCCACGGACGATTGGTACGCTGCAGTCAGAGCTTGCTTGGGAAACTGCCGACAACCAATTGCTGGTGGGCGTTGATTACAACAAGACTGACATTGATTTGCGCTACGCCAAATATGGTGCTTTAAGTTCTCAACCACTCTATGACCCAGTCACGCGGACAACCTTGGATCCAGGCTTTGCTCCGTGGCGTGATAATACGACGGAAACATTTGGCGTATTTGCGCAGAACGTGCATAGCTTCGGTGACTTATCGTTAGTTGCCAACGTACGTTACGATCAGATGGACCTAGAGCAACGCAAAGTAGGAAAAGATAAAGAGTATCTAGACGACGATAAGGTGAGTTACCGTGCAGGTGCAGTTTACCGCCTCAATCCAAACGTCTCGCTATACGCGACTGCAGCACGTTCTTGGCAGTTGCCGTACTCCGGTATTTATATCAATCCAAAGCTGGCGGAATTTTTCCATACCGACCTGCTTGAGGTTGGTGCTAAGGGTTATCTGCTTGATGATGCACTGATGGTCAACATGGCGTTGTTCCAGATTGAGCAAGAGCAACCAAAAACGAATGTATCTGGCGATGTTGTCGCTAAGCAAGAAGTACGTCATCGAGGTATTGAGCTAGAGGCGCGTGGCGAATTAACCCCACGTTGGAATATCGCTGCGGGTTATAGTTACCTAGAGGCTGAAGATACAGCGACGGGCTTAAAGCCCAACGATGTATCAGATCACCTGTTCTCTCTATGGTCAACATACCAATTGGATTCACAATGGAAAGTGGGTGCTGGCGTTAAGTATGTGGGCGAGCGATACGCGGGGAACGGTGAAAAGGTTAAATTAGATGACTACATGCTGCTCGATATGATGGTGCGCTACCAGTGGCGCCAGCACAGCCTGCAGCTGAATGCTAAAAATTTGCTGGATGAGACCTATTACCTGGGCGCAACTGGCGGCGGTTCAGGTTTGAACCAAATCGGCTACGGTGCACCGGCTCAATTCTTGCTCACGTATAACTATCAGTTCTAAGGGGGCTAGATGCAGGCCGCGTGTGCTATCGCGAGGCCTGCATTTTGGCGCCAATGTTATACCGCCGCTTATAACTCCTCGTAACCTTCGCGCCAGCGGTTAAGATGTTGGTAAATGAGCGATTGTAAGCGGGTTATGTTGCGTTGACGCAGGGCCTCAACCATATCGAAGTGATCTTGGCAGCTGGCTGCTACGGTAGAGGGTTTGGCCCAGCCTTGATTGGCTCGGCCCACGCCTCGTTCGCGCATTTCATCGATCATATTGGATAAGTAGGTATTGTTAGCATAGCGATAGAAGGTGCGATGGAAGGCAAAGTTGCGCTCCATCATGTGCTTTTGGTCACTATTCTCAAACGCTTCGCGGAAGCCTTCAGCGAGTGTTTGCAGCTCCTCAAGGCCCTCGCTATCGACGTTAGCCATAACTTTGAGTGCAACGGCACTTTCCAAAAGTTCGCGCGCTTCGGTAATAGCGATACGCTCTTGTATAGAGTGCTCAATAACACGGTACCCTTTGTAAGGAACGTGCTGGAGAAAGCCGCTGTTGCTGAGCTCTGTAAATGCGGAGCGCACCGTAAAACGATTGACGTTGAACGACCTTTCGATGTCGATCTGTTTAAGCCATTCACCGGGGCGATAAATGCCTGCGCCAATCTTTTCTTTAAGCTGGCAAATCAGTTGTTGGGTTGCTTGGTCAGTCAGCAGCTTGCTTTTGGTGCTCATCAATTATCCTTAATTGGGTGTGGCGGGTGCAGTTGGCTTTTATCTTACACGATTCTGCGGATTAAGCGGGCCAAGTGATTCTAATTTTGGCGCCAATTATGCCATGATGTGCGCCGACCATAAAAACCACCAAAGTTCACAAGAGAGGTAGTTGTAGCGTATGCAACGAAGAGTGTTTTGGCAGAGCCTTTTACTAAGTAGCTTGCTGATATGGGGCTGCCGGGTTGGGGCTATCACGGATGACCGGGGTGTCGATATCGTGCTATCTCAACCGGCGCAACGTGTGGCTGCGATCTCAACGTTTGGTGCTGATCTATTACTAACGCTGGGTATTACGCCAGCGGCGGTGACCAGTTTCGGACCATTGAGCCGCCCAGATTTCTTGGCAGCCGATCTGGAGGACGTGCCGATCATCGGTTCACGTGCGCAAATTAATATGGAATTGCTATCAGAAGTTGATCCGGACCTCATTCTTGCTATCCGGCGCTACACAGAGAAGTCTGCTGACCAACTGACGCGGATCGCTCCTTATATGGCGCTCGATTTAGTCACCTTAGAAGATAGTTATCGCGGCGTGCAAGTTGCCGGCGCGGCCGTGGGCAAGTCTGCAGCTGCGCTTGAGCTAAATAGCACCTTTGCGCAAACGTTGAGCGAATTTCAGGCGCGCGCGCCGGGTGGTGTTTCCGCAGCGCTATTGGTAACAAGTAGTGATACGCCTTTCATTTATTACGATCATTTTATTAGTGCACAGCTATTAACCTATTTGAATGCCACCAATATAGCGGGTGCTTCTCCACATCCTTCGCAGCGCTTGCCGTTAGGCTACAGGATCAGCCTTGAAGCGCTGTTAGAGGCGGACCCTGATGTAATTTTTCTGTTTGCTTCAAATAAAAAGCGCGCGTTTACGTTAAATCCGATTTGGCCTTATTTGAAGGCTGTGCGGAATCAGCGTGTTTACGAAGTGGGCCATCATTGGAAAGAAGCCGCCGGCCCTCAAGCTAGAGCGTTGATTTTGCGAGAGATGGCACATCGGTTATATCCCGAGGTATTTCCACTGCCCTCTTTGCCGCCTTCTATTCAAAGCCGTCCTTACCGCTGATGTTGATGTCTCATGTCACTTAATATTCGTGTTGTGTCGTTGCTCTTTATTCTGCTGGTGATGCTGTTTTTGGTCGGCCACCAGTTTATTGGCTTGGATGTTCTAGGGGCGTTCTTCCAAGGTGAGGCATCAATGCTTCAGCATGTTGTTATTTGGGAACTCCGCATGCCACGTAACGTGCTGGCGCTGTTGGTGGGCGCCGCACTGGCATTAGCGGGTGGCGTTATGCAGGGAGTTACCCGTAACCCTTTGGCTTCGCCGGGGTTAACGGGGGTGGTCTCCGGAGCCTCACTTGCGATCGTTCTGTTGGTGACTGTGGGTGAAGTCGCGGCACAGTGGCTTCCTATCGCAGGCTTCTTAGGTGGTTTGTGTGCTGCGGCGTTAACATTTTTACTTGCCTGGCAGGAAGGGTATTTCTCTCCGTTGCGGGTGGTCTTGGCAGGGGTTGCCGTGAGTGCTCTATGTGTCGCTGTTATGACCGCGCTCTTACTATTTTCAGGAGCTGAATCAGGCGACTTATTTTTTTGGTTGGCGGGAGGCTTGAGTGGGCGTGGTTGGTTGCAGGTGCAACAAGTGCTTGGCTGGGTGCTGGTGCCTATGTTGGTGAGCTTTGCGATGCTGAAGCGATTTAACCTTTTACTCTTGGGTGATGATATCGCCCAGAGTCTGGGGTTGTCTGTACAGCGCTGGCGTCTGATGTTTTTACTGGCGGCTGTTTTGATGACCTCCGCCGTTGTGAGTGTTGCAGGGCCAGTAGGATTTGTCGGACTGTTGGTCCCCCATATTAGCCAGCAATTGATCGGTCAAACACACCGGTTTTGGCTACCCTTTACCGCGTTTCTTGGCGCTTTGGTTTTGTTGTTTGCCGATGTGTTAGCGCGTGTGCTTGCTGCACCTCAAGAAGCTCCCTTAGGTGTGATAACAGCGCTGTTAGGTGGTCCATGGTTGTTACTTCTGATCCGAAAAGGGAGGGCGGATGCATAAATTAATATCTGCGTATGATCAGGCGCCGCGTTGGCCACTCGTGTTGGGATTTATAGCTCTGCTAGGTGCAAGTTTATGTCTTAGCTTGGTGGCGGGTGCTGCAAGCTTAACTTTGGCGCAGTGGACGGCGTTTTTTAACGGAGTTGCGAGCACACATGTGAATTGGGTGATTAACGAAGTTCGCTTACCGCGAGCGTTACTCGCGAGTATGGTGGGAGCGCACTTCGCGCTTGCGGGCTTTATATTGCAAACGGTGACCAGAAACGCGCTAGCAGATGCTGGTATTTTGGGTATCTCTGCGGGTGCGAGTTTAGCAGCGGTTGGTGCAATTTTGAGTGCCACGATGTTGGATTTACAGATGTTTTCCAGCAGCACTATCGTGAGTGCCCTGCCTTATATCGCTATGTTAGGAGGAGTGGCGGTTGCGCTGGGTATTTACCGGCTCAGTGGTGCCACTCGCATGACGCCGTTACGTTTGATTGTGACAGGAGTGGTACTGTCGAGTGTGCTTAATGCGTGTGTTACGGGTGCGCTGGCGCTGTGGGGGCATTCGCAAACCGAAATGATTATGGAGTGGCTGGCGGGGAGTCTACATGGACGTAACTGGTCGCATGTATACAGCTTATGGCCATGGACACTTTTCGGCTTAGCAGGGTGTGTGTTATTGCGGCGGCCTCTCGCAGTATTGCGTTTAGATGACGATCTTGCGCTGGGACTAGGGCTGCGAGTGTCTCTCTGGCGCTTTGCCGCTTTGGCGCTTGCTGCAATGTTGGCAGCCAGTGCGGTTGGTGTGGTCGGCCCGGTCGGCTTTGTAGGTCTCTTGGTTCCCCATATCTGTCGTCGCCTTTGCGTTGCAAACTTTGGTCTCCAGTTTGTTTGCTGCGTTGGTGTTGGTGCGCTGTTAATGATGCTGGCAGATGTCCTTGGGCGAGTAATTATATTGCCTTATGAGTTACCCGTCGGCGTTGTATGCGCTTTGATTGGTGTCCCGTTCTTCCTCTACCTACTGCGCCGTCAAGTTTAAATGAAAGAGACTAATAAGATGAGTCTAGTGGCTCGAAACGTATGTTTGGGTTATGCCAAAAAGGCAATTATTACTGATTTAAGTGTGTCCGTGCCCGTGGGTAAAGTAACAGCGCTTATTGGGCCAAATGGCTGCGGAAAAAGCACGCTTTTGAGAGGCTGTGCAGGTTTGCTGCAGCCCCAGTCTGGGGAGTTGCTGCTCAATGACACGCCCATTTCGTCATGGCCGCGCCGCGCATTAGCGCTGAAGCTGGCGCATCTGCCGCAAAAACCAGCAGCGCCGGACGGTATACTGGTGGAGCACCTAGTTTGCTTCGGACGCTTTCCCTATCAAGGGTTATGGAAAGGGCACAGCGCAGAGGATCAAGCGATCGTGCGGTGGGCGATGGAACGCACAGGTGTTGCTGCGTACGCCGATAAGCCAGTCGCTGCACTTTCGGGGGGCGAACAGCAGCGGGTATGGATTGCGATGGCTATCGCGCAGCAGGCCGAAATTTTAATTCTTGATGAGCCGACAACCTACCTTGACTGGGGGCATCAATTAGAAATTTTAGAGCTGCTTAGAGAGCTGAACCAAGAGGGGCTAACAGTGGTTATGTCACTGCATGACCTTAACCAAGCTGCGCAGTTTTCTGATCACATTTTGGCGATGCGCGATGGTCGGCTTATCGGCCAAGGTGAGCCTTCTCAAGTGATTACTCGCGATTTACTGCACCGTGTCTTTCAGGTGGATGCGCGTGTTGAGATACAAGCGAATGGTAAACCTTACTGCATCGCAAAGGGCACCGCTGCCAATACGGATTTGCAAGGAAGCGTATGACAATAAGAGATCTGCAGCTGCGTTTTCAGCGCGGCCGTATTCCCTTTACGGCGTGTCGAGCTGATGCGCGATTTTCCTACTGCTTGTATATCCCCCAAGCCTTGTTAGATGAACCCGAGCGTCGTCGTCCGCTCGTGGTGGTTGTGCATGGCTCTGGACGTACTGCCGAAAGTTACCGGGACTACTTTATTGAGTTTGCAGAACAGCACGCTTGTGTTGTGTTAGTGCCTCTATTTCCGCTAGGTGTACCGGCATTAGAGCCGCATGATGGCTACAAAATGCGCTATAAAAGTCGCGTACGATTTGATAGCGTGCTGCTCTCTATGGTGGCAGAGGTGAGCGAAAATTATGCAGTAGAGGCCCGGTTTTCTCTGTATGGCTTTTCCGGGGGGGCTCAGTTCGCGCACCGGTTTTTCTATTTGCATCCAGAACGTTTAAGGGCGCTATCGTTGGCGGCCCCAGGGCATATTACGCTAATCGACCCAACGCGCGATTGGCCCGATGGCACGGCAAATATTCAGCATACCTTTGACTGTCACCCCGTTGATCTTGTGGTGATGCAAGATGTTGCGATCCAATTAGTGATCGGTAGCCAAGACAACGAGACGTTACACGACCCGTTGACGGGGCGGCGTTATACTAGGCAGCAGCATGTACAGCGGCTTGCACACAACTATACCTCCCTTGGTTTGGCAGTAGAGACTGTGACTGTACAGGGTGTGGGGCATGATGGGTTTAGTTTATTGCCGCACAGCCAAGCGTTTCTAAGTAGGTTTATGTCGGCACCGGATATGGTGAGGTTATGTTAATTTCGCCGGGTCTGCTTAGGCTTTGGCGTGGCGGCTAGCTTTGAGTTGCTGCTGTGCGCTACGCTGGCCGCTTCAACTGGTTTAGAGATAGAAGAAGGGAATTTATGGATGAACGTAAAGCGCTGCTGTTCGCGTTAGGCGCTGTGTTGCTTTGGTCCACCGTAGCCACGGCATTTAAAATAACCCTGACATATTTCACACCGATCAAAATGCTGTTTTTGGCGAGCGGCTTCTCTATCGTCGCTCTGGCGGCTGTGGCAGGTATTCAAGGTAAGCTGACGCAGGCGGGGGACGTTTTTCGCTCGCGCCCGCTATTTTTTGTATCAATGGGGCTGATTAACCCCTTGGCCTACTATTTGGTGCTCTTTGCCGCCTATGATCTGCTTCCCGCTTCACAAGCTCAGCCGCTGAACTACAGTTGGGCGATCACCTTGACCTTGATGGCGGCATTTTTCTTGGGGCATCCCATTCGGCGTTACGATATCTGGGCAATCCTTTTTGGCTATCTAGGTGTGGTGGTGATAGCCACCAAGGGAGATATATTGGGGCTACAATTTGATAGTCCGTTAGGTGTTGGTCTGGCGCTATTCTCTACGATTTTATGGTCTTCGTATTGGATTCTTAATGCTAAAAATAGTGCTGACCCTGTGTTGTCGGTGCTGCTGGGGTTTATCGTTTCTCTGCCGCTGTCTGGCGCGATGAGCCTGTGGGAAGGTGCTTGGCAACCCGTACCTTGGCAGGGATGGTTCGCGGTCGGTTACGTGGGCTTTTTTGAGATGGGTATTACCTTTGTGCTGTGGTTAACGGCGCTTAAGAGTACCGAAAACACTGCCCGTATCAGTAACTTGATCTTTATCTCGCCCTTTATCTCGCTGTTATTGCTCGCCACAATTATCGGTGAAGAGATCCATTTGGCGACGATTGTTGGCCTTGTTCTTATTGTCGTGGGTTTGCTCATTCAGCAAATGAAACGCCAACCTAACTAAATTAATTATTATATCTTTCAATATGTTATAGCCAGCTCAGCGGGTCTTTTCGCGCTGGCTTCCCGCCTTGAAATGCCTTTCTACTCACTGGCGTAAGCTCTGGCAACTATCTGGCCCTACTCGTAAACAGGGCTGGATCCTAATCTGTTTACAACGTGATGGGGCAGCAAATTTCGGTTTTGCGTCCGACGTGCTCCATCCAACTCCAAGTAAATAAAAACAGATAAAGGAGTGCGAGATGCTGATAGGTGTCCCTAAAGAGATAAAAAACCACGAATACCGTATCGGTATGGTGCCTGCAAGTGTGCAAGAGCTGACGAGCCGTGGCCATCAAGTGGTTGTTGAAACCAATGGCGGTTCTGGCATCGGCTTTAGCGATGATGATTACCGCGCAGCAGGTGCGTCCATTGCAGCGACGGCAGAAGAGATCTTCGCCGCAGCAGATATGATCGTCAAAGTAAAAGAGCCTCAAGCGGTAGAGCGCAAGATGTTGCGCCCCGGCCAATTGTTGTTTACCTATCTTCACCTCGCACCCGATCCAGAACAAACAGATGACCTTCAAGCGAGCCAAGCAACGTGTATCGCTTATGAAACCGTAACCTCTCCTAACGGCGGTTTGCCGTTGCTGGCACCGATGTCGGAAGTCGCTGGCCGCATGTCTATCCAAGCGGGAGCTGCGTGCCTTGAGAAGTCCAAGTTGGGCCGTGGCATGTTGCTAGGCGGTGTTCCCGGTGTTGAACCTGCCAAAGTCGTGATCATCGGCGGTGGTGTTGTGGGCAGTAACGCAGCGCGTATGGCGATTGGCCTAGGTGCACGGGTCGTGATTCTTGATCGTAATATCGATGTGCTGCGCCGCCTTGTGGCTGAATTTGGTACGTCAGTTGAGACGGTTTATTCCAGCAAAGCAGCCCTTGAAGAGCATGTTCTGAGTGCGGATTTGGTTATCGGTGGCGTGCTCATTCCGGGTGCAGCCGCGCCAAAGTTGGTGACAAAAGAGATGGTCACGCAGATGAAACCGGGCGCTGCTGTTGTTGATGTGGCAATCGATCAAGGCGGTTGTTTTGCAACGTCACACCCAACGACACACCAAGAACCCACCTACATTGTGGATGATGTTGTGCACTACTGCGTTGCCAACATGCCGGGCGCTGTTGCGCGCACGTCGACGCTTGCACTGAACAACGCAACCTTACCTTACATCGTCGCCTTGGCCGATCTTGGCTGGGAAGAGGCACTGCGCCGCGACCCGCATTTGGCTAATGGCCTCAACGTACATGCCGGCAATATTACTAGCGAAGAAGTGGCAACAGCACTTGGACGCGAATACGTGCCTTACAACCCATAACTTGAATTGAAACTCCGGTGTGCTGCTTTTGGCACACCCTCCAATAATAAGGAAAACTGACTATGCCTCGTATGACTCCAAGTGAAGCAATGGTGGAAACACTCGTTGCAAACGGCGTAACTGACTGTTTCGGCATCATGGGCTCTGCCTTCATGGATGCGATGGATATCTTTACTCCTGCAGGTATTCGCTTGATCCCTGTCGTGCATGAGCAGGGCGCAGGCCACATGGCAGACGGTTACTCACGCGTTTCTGGCCGCCACGGTGTGTGTATCGCGCAAAACGGCCCAGGTATTACTAACTTCGTTACTGCGATTGCAGCAGCGTACTGGGCGCACTCTCCGGTGGTTTGTATCACTCCAGAAACCGGTACAAACTCCCAAGGTCTAGGTGGTTTCCAAGAAGCTCAACAGCTACCTTTCTTTGAAACAATCACGAAGTACCAAGTCTCTGTTGTGAACAACAACCGTATGGCTGAACTGACAGCTCGCTGCTTCGACCGTGCCATGCTGGAAAACGGCCCAACGCAGCTGAATATTCCACGTGACCTTTTCTATGGCGATATCAACTGTGAAATCCCTGAGCCAATCCGCATTGAGCGCTCTGCAGGTGGTG
Organism: Neptunomonas sp. XY-337; assembly: GCF_004959845.1. NCBI lineage: Bacteria > Pseudomonadati > Pseudomonadota > Gammaproteobacteria > Oceanospirillales > Oceanospirillaceae > Neptunomonas > Neptunomonas sp. XY-337. Next base: position 139,993 of record NZ_SPLL01000006.1, read on the forward strand.
AAGCATCGCTAGATGCGGCGGCTGAACTACTAGCCAATGCTGAATTCCCAGTGATGATCTCTGGTGGTGGTGTTGTACTCGGTGAAGCATGGGATGAAGCGATTGCTATCTCTGAGCAGCTAGGTATGCCAGTTGTGAACTCTTACCTGCACAATGACTCCTTCCCAGCATCTCACCCAATGTGGTGTGGTCCGCTTGGTTACCAAGGTTCGAAAGCGGGTATGAAATTGATCGCTAAGGCGGATGTTGTACTAGCACTGGGTACGCGTTTAGGGCCTTTCGGTACACTGCCGCAGCACGGCCTAGATTACTGGCCGAAAGATGCCAAGATCATCCAAGTGGATTGCAATGCGAAGATGCTAGGTCTGGTTAAAAAGATCGACGTAGGCATCTGCGGTGATGCGAAAGCTGCTGCGAAAGCGTTGATGGCACGTCTTGCGGGCATGTCTCCAAAATGTCTTGAAAACCGAGCTGAGCGTGAAGCGACAATCGCAAACGAAAAAGCGGTTTGGGAAAAAGAGCTGGATGAGTGGATTCACGAGAAAGATGAATACTCACTAGACATGATCGCTGAGCAGAACGATGAAGAGGGCAGCTGGCTGCACCCACGTCAGGTACTTCGTGAGCTAGAAAAAGCGATGCCAGCTGACGTGATGGTGTCTACTGATATCGGTAACATCAACTCCGTTTCTAACAGCTACCTGCGCTTCGAGCGTCCACGCTCTTTCTTCGCAGCGATGTCTTTTGGTAACTGCGGTTACGCACTACCAACGATGATCGGTGCTAAAGTGGCAGCGCCAGATCGTCCGGGTATCTCTTACGCGGGTGATGGCGCATGGGGCATGTCGATGATGGAGATCATGACCTGCGTACGTGAAGATATCCCGGTAACGTCTATCGTCTTCCACAACCGCCAGTGGGGTGCTGAGAAGAAGAACCAGGTTGATTTCTACAACCGCCGCTTCGTAGCCGGTGAGCTGGAGAATCCAAGCTTTGCTGATATCGCGCGCTCCATGGGTGCAGAAGGTGTCACTGTAGATAAGCTGGAAGATGTAGGTCCTGCGCTTCAGGAAGCGATTCGTAAGCAGATGGAAGAGCGTAAGACAACGGTTATCGAGATCATGTGTACTCGTGAGCTGGGCGATCCGTTCCGCCGCGACGCGCTGTCTAAGCCTGTACGTCACCTAGAGAAGTACAAAGACTTCGTTTAAGCCTCTCGCTTAACACGTTTTACAACAGGGGCCTTGAGCCCCTGTTTCTTCTCTATGTGAGGCAAATGGACTCGCCAGCGTGACGGAGTGGGTGACTACGATGAAAGCGTTAAATAATATATTCGCACGTGCGGCAGCCGAGCCGCGTCGTATTGTGCTAGCAGAAGGCGAAGATGCACGCGTACTGCAGGCCGCTGCGATCGCTGTTGAGCGTGGTATCGCCAATGTGGTTGTACTGGGTAATGCAGCAAGCGTAAAAAGCCTCGCGCAGGCGGAAGGTATCAGTTTGGTCGGTATTGAGCTGATTGATCCTGCAACAGCGCCAGAACGCTCGCGCTATGCTGAAGTCCTCTTTTCGCTGCGTAAAGCGAAGGGTATGACCAAGGCGCAGGCGGAAGAGGCAATCGCGGATCCGCTTCACTATGCGCAAATGATGGTGCGTGAAGGTGATGCGGATGGATCGGTAGCTGGTGCTGTTTACACAACAGGCGACACCGTACGTGCTGCAATTCAGATTATCGGTATGGCGCCACAAAGCTCACTGGTTTCAAGTTTCTTCTTGATGATGCTGTGTGAGCCATTTCATGATTTAAAAGGCGGGGTCATCTTTTCTGATTGCGGATTAGTGATAGATCCCGATGCTGAGCAACTGGCTAATATCGCAATGTCAGCTGCAGATAGCGCCCAAAATTTGTTGGGTGAAGCGCCGCGGGTTGCGATGCTCTCATTTTCCACCAGTGGCAGCGCCTCTCACGCTGCAGTAACGAAAGTGGTTGAAGCAACCAACCGCGTGAAAGCGCAACGGCCCGAGATGATTATTGATGGTGATGTACAGCTCGATGCTGCGATTGTCGCTGAAATCGCCGAGCGGAAAGTTGCCAACTCCCAAACTCATGGTCGCGCCAATGTGCTGGTATTTCCGAATTTAGAAGCGGGCAATATTGGCTATAAACTTGCCGAGCGCATCGGCAAAGCGGAAGCGATCGGCCCCATTCTACAAGGCTTAAATAAGCCTGCTAATGATCTATCGCGAGGCTGCTCTGTAACGGATATCGTGAATGTAGTGGCGATTACGGTGGTGCAGGCCCAGTAAACCTTGTAGCGATTGAGCACGTTAGTGCTTTGCTTAACTCTCTCAGCGCTTTTGCTGATCTTTCTGCCTATCATTCGATAGGCAGTTTTTTATGCACCAAAGAGCAGAGGTTTGATGCGCTCTTTATCCGCCGTTACGTCGGCTAACGAATATTGATTCATAACATCGACAAACGCCTGCATTCCTTCATTTAGTGCTTGGCGTAGTTGACACGCGGGTTGTAAACGGCATTTCGTACCAGCGCAGTCAACCCCATCCAAGTGGTTCTCTAAGGCAACGATGACTTCGCCAATGCATATCTCTTCGGCGGGCTTCGCGAGCGTGATGCCGCCATTTTTACCACGATAGGCTTCGATATAACCGAGCTTGCGTAGTTGCCCTACGACTTTAACCATGTGGTTTTGTGAGACCTGATAAGTGTTGGACACCTCGCTAACGCTGCTGAGCTGTTTCGGCGGTAGGCAGGCCAAGTAGATGAGTGTTCGTAAGCCATAGTCTGTAAAGGCAGTTAGGCGCATAAGGACTCCACGCATAGCGTTATATCGTATATGTCTTATGCGTATTTTAGGCACAGCTAAGTCATGTTCGGAAGGCTTAGCTAGGTGAAAGTAGCAGAAAGTTTAACTTGTTTGTTGCATTTCTGATACAACTCAAAAAATCCAGATATTTGTTTTATATTTTTCCTTATAAGCTAATTAAAAACTGTCTGTAGGGCGCTCTATTAAGGTGTTTTGGTTAGTTTACATGGTAACTAAAATGTGCTGTCACTATCCGTATTTTGTTTGAATTTTTCTGTTACTACCGTACTGAATAATTCGATAGCTGATCGATCTTGAACCCGTCAGTGTGTGGATCAGATGAATTCTTGCAACGGTCTGTTTCGTGTTAGCTCACTAGCAGAGTTAGACTTTAGTTTACGTTGGATGTATATTTCCCAAAGGTATTAAAATCAATTTATAAATTTCCTTTTGTTATACATAAAGGGAGCGAGGTCTTTGTGAAAAAGTTTTTCAAACAAGTTGTGTTGGCGGTGGCCTTGGTGAGTGCAAGTGCTGCATCAATTGCAGAGGAAACTGTACGTGTAGGTATGTCGGGTAGTTACTTCCCGTTTACATTTAAGAAGCAGGATGTACTGCAAGGGTTTGAGGTTGATCTTTGGAAAGAGATCGGTAAACGCAATGGCTATAACGTTGAGTTTGTAACGTCTAACTTCTCTGGTCTTTTCGGGCTACTGGAAAGCGGCCGGATCGATACAATCTCAAATCAGATCACCATGACAGAGGCGCGTAAAGCTAAATATCTTTTCTCTGCACCTTACGTGATCGATGGTGCTCAGGTTGTGACGCGCAAAGGTTCTGACATAAAAGGGCCACAAGACCTAAGCGGCAAAGTTGTGGCAGTTAACCTAGGCTCAAACTACGAGTCTTTACTACGAGGGCTGCCAAATAGTGATCAGATCAAAATCAAAACCTATGACACAGGGATCGAGCAAGAGCTAGTGCTTGGCCGTATTGATGCCTTTGTGATGGATCGTATTTCATCTGCCCAGTTGATTAAGGAGCACCGTTTACCTTTTGCTCATGCGGGCGAGATATTTGAAAAGATCGAGAACGCGTGGCCATTGCTAAATAACGCGCAGGGCAAAGCCTTGAAAGCGGAGCTAGACAGCACACTTGAAGCGATGCGTAAAGATGGCACCTTAGCGGCTATCTCTAAGAAGTGGTTCGATACGGATATCACCGCGCAGTAGATCGTAGAGGCGAGTAGGGCGTTAACATGGGTTTTGATGTTTCATACTTTTTAGAGATCATACCGACTTTACTAGGCTATCTTGGTCTAACCATGAAGATGGCCTCTCTCGGCCTCGTGATCGCGCTGACATTAGCGACCGCGATGGCTATTGTGAGGGTGTTTAAGGTACCGGTGCTCGATTGGATCGTGCAGGTTGTGATCTCCTTTTTCCGTGGAACGCCTCTGCTGGTGCAGCTCTTTCTGCTGTATTACGGGCTGCCGCAGATCTTCCCAGTGCTGGTGGGTATTGATGCATTTACAGCGGCTGTCATTGGGTTGTCATTACATTTCTCGGCTTACATGGCTGAGACAATACGTGCGGCGATTTTAGGTATCGATCGAAGCCAAATGGAGGCGGCGCTCTCGATTGGCCAGTCGCCTGCCATGGCAATGCGCCGGATCATTCTGCCGCAGGCCGCACGTATAGCGTTGCCCTCGTTGATGAACCAATTTATCGACATGATCAAGTCCACATCGCTCGCATTTACACTGGGGGTAGTGGAGTTGATGGCAACGGCCCAGATGGAAGCCTCGTCTAGTTTTCGCTTTTTCGAGAGTTTCTTGGCAGTGGCGCTGATCTATTGGGTTGTGGTGGTCCTTTTTACCCAGTTGCAACTGTACTTAGAAGCTAAGTTGGGTAAGGCGTACCAGCGATGATTAAAATACGTAACTTAACAAAATCATTTAACGGCAGTACACCTGTTCTTAACGGTATTGACCTAGATATTGAAGAGGGTGAAATTGTTGCCATTATCGGCCCCTCCGGTACAGGAAAGTCTACGCTTTTACGCTGTGTGAACCTACTTGAAACGCCAGATGCAGGCAGTATCTCGCTCGATGGTGAAGAGGTTCCCGTTGCTCACGCAAGCAAAGAGCAGACCTTAGGTTTGCGCCGAAAAACCAGCTTTGTTTTCCAAAACTATGGTTTGTTTTTGCATAAAACAGCATTAGAGAATATTGCAGAAGGTTTGATTACCGTTTGGAAGCAGCCAAAAGCGGAAGCTTATAAAAAGGCGCGAGCCATTTTGCAAGATATTGGCTTGGCAGATAAAGCGGATAGCTACCCTGCATCGTTATCAGGGGGACAACAGCAGCGTGTGGGTATAGGCCGTGCTATGGCTTCTCAATCTAAGATCATGCTGTTCGACGAGCCAACATCAGCACTTGATCCAGAGTGGGTGGGAGAGGTGTTACAACTTATCAAGACGCTTGCGACGCGCAAACAGACTATGTTGATCGTGACTCACGAGATGCGTTTTGCTCGAGAAGTGGCTGATCGTGTTGTGTTTATGGAAGGGGGCAGGATTGTCGAACAGGGCCCGCCTGCACAGCTATTTGATCAACCCAAGGATCCACGAACGAAAGCATTTTTACAGCGCGTCACATCCGTGTGACGCTGCGACCAATTGCTGCGACAACTAGCTGTTGCGTTGGCTCCAACGGCGCACAAACGACACCAAACCAATCAAGAACAAACCAGCCGTTGCAGGCAGAGGCACGTCGGTGCTTGGCGGGGCAATCGGCCTATCGCTCTCTAGTCGATAACTGTATGTAAAGCTAACAGACTCATTGGTATTCAAGGTGCCAATATCAAATGCTAAGCCGATAACGCTATCGCCCTCTTCGCTCTGCGAACCTTTCAGGTAGTCATCTGGGTTTACTGACCAGGGGAAAGTCACACCCGTGTTGTGAAATAGATCATCGCTGCTGTAAAGCCCTAGGCTCAACTTGCTGTCTTTACCGGAGGAGACAACCCAATCATTAGCGGAATATTGGTTATCTCCTCGTTGGTTCATAGTCTGATGCGAGTTAATCGTAGAGGCGTCAGGGTCTGGATCTATTGCGCGCAGAAACTGCAACTCGGTCAATGGCGTCTTTGCGGTGATGGTAGTGATGAAATTGATCTGCTCGCTGTCATCATCTAAAAACGTGAGTGTCGATAGGCTAAAGAACGCGTTCTGCCCTTGCCAATCGACTGCCATATCATAAGGGCTGCCAATGGATACATCGTTCAGGGTGCCAGCAAGATCTGTTGGGCCTTCGTTGCTGTTGACGAGTAAAGATGACTGAGTCGAGTAAATGCTAAAAACTTCCCAAGGTCTCCCTGGAAGTAGATAGTCTTTGTCTCCAAATTGGCGTTGCCCTGTGGTGTCATACTGAATACCGGGGCTAGCTTTTCCGCCGTAACCGAGGGTGCCGTTTTGGCTTACGGCAGTACGTAGGTAATCTCCTTCAATGATGATGGAGGCTGATACTGGTGTTGCCGAAAGCAAACATATTAATGGTGTGATTAATGAAGCTTTCATTTTCTATCCTTGAGTTGTTTCTTCTTTGTTTTTTATTCATGCAATAATTGATCCATTAATCTTAAGTTTTTGAATTGTCATTAAATTAATATTTTATGGGATTTTTTATTTATTGGTTGTGTAAAAGTTGCTGACAAAAATTTTAGCGTAACTTATTGTTTTTTATGGTTTATTTTAGTCTCTTTTTTGCTTCAATATTAATTATTTTTAATCTTTGTTGTTTTTTAAATACATTTTCTAAGTAAATGTTTATCTATTATTTGCATGCTCGTTGAGGCTAGTCAGTGCACTGACTACGCAATGAACTTAACGACTGTCTAGGTGATCCAAAAGAAAAGCATCTGACGAGATTAACTCATGAGTACGGCGCTATCTGCTTCCACTGTGGCAACGCAGCTGAATCGTCGCCTGCTGCAAACCGTAGATCGGTTGCCCAGTTCTGAAGCCGTTCATGAAGTACGAAAGATTATTAAGCAGCAGCGGTCGTTGCTGTGGTTCCTGCAAACCCGTAAGCACGCAAAACCGATTTTGAAACATAAAAAGCGTTTGCAGGTTTTGGCGCGGCAATTAGCCCCAGCGCGTGAGCATGACGCGCTGGTTGAGTTAGTTCGCAATCGTGCGCGTCGCTCTAAGGGAGCTGAGAAGCGATGTTACAAACAGGTGTTGCCCTACCTTTTTGTAAGCGAAAGGAGAGTTGAGCCTGCACAGGCATCGCGTCAGATAAACGCGCAAAGCTATCGCAATGTAGTTAGCAAGACGCCGCTGAGCGCATTTGAGTGTGCAACAGACCGATCGGTGGCGATGGCATACAAAAGGGTGTTTAAGCGAGGCAAGCGCCTTTTGCTATCGGTCAAGCGCTGCCCTGACGCAGAGGCTTTGCATCGTTTGCGTAAACAGGTCAAGCATCGCCTTCACTTTCATAAGCTCTTGTTGCCCTCTGATCAGCCTGATCACACGAGGCTTATTAAACGCCTTAGTCGCTTGGCTGAACTCCTAGGAGAACACCATGACAGCGCTGAGTTGCTGCATTGGCTGAAAGCAGCAGACAATCTGCCAAAAGCGCTGCGTAAGTCACTTAAACGGTATCTTAGATGCCATCAAGCGGTTCTTGAAAAGAGGTGCTTAGCACTCGGCGCTAAGCTCTATTAGGCCCTGTCTTGCCAAATGAGCCTGGTGGTTGCAAGTTACGCAACTTTTTCGGCTTCGCTCTTCGCGCTTCTATTGTAGTGAGAGACTCCTGCTTCATTGCTAGAGGAGTGCACAGTATGTTTTTTACATTGATGGCAGTTACGTTCGGTATCTCTGCTTTTGTTGCTTGGTTATCAGTAACGTTATTTAAGCGTCCCTTGGCCGAGATATTTGAGCGCATTATTAAAGACCCCATTAGCGTTGCTTGGCAAAAGTATGTGGTGTTTGCAACCTATGTTGTCGGCGTATCGGGCGGTGTGAGGATCTATCAATTGGAGCGTTATATCACGGCGCCGCATCATGACGCCGAGATTATTACGCTTTCCGCAGAGCGTTGGGTACTAGAGCTGTATCGAACGGTGATTGAAACACTGCAGAGCATCGCTTGGATGTATCTTATCGTGTTTATCTTCGCATTGGTCGCTTACGTTATCGTTAAAGGATTTGAGTTTAAGTACCGCAGTTACGAAGCACCTAAACCAACGCCTGAAAAGAAAGACTAACCTTGCTATCTGAGATAACACTTGAACTAATACTTTGGTATGATGCACGGCTTTGTTTCCGGCGTTCGATATTAAGCAGTTTGAGACTGGCGGAGCGCGCCAGTTGATGCTCAGCGATGAGAGCGCTTGCTGTTTCATTAAGTATGGTTGAGGTTTACGTTGATAGATCGACTAAGTAAGGCTGATATGCTCGGCCTAGGTTTTATGACATTCGCGTTTTTTCTAGGCGCAGGCAATATTATTTTTCCACCTTTGGCGGGTATGTCTGCTGGACAAAGCGTGTTGCCAGCGATGCTCGGGTTTCTGACAACAGCGGTGGGTCTTCCGTTGCTAGGCCTGTTTGCGGTAGCGAGAGCAGGCGGTGGTATTCCAGAGATGACCAAACCGCTGGCAGCATGGGTAGGTGTGGTACTTTCAGTTGCAATCTATACCATCATTGGCCCACTCATCGCTGCGCCACGCACTGCTTTAGTGGCGTTTGAGTTGGGTTACCAGCCTTTTTATACGTCAGCTGAGGGCTCTCAGGTTGTCTATTCTGCAGTATTTTTCTCGGTGGCAACGGCGCTTGCTCTATACCCCGGCAAGTTAATGGATTCTGTTGGTAAAATATTGACCCCGTTATTGATTATTTTGCTATTGACACTGAGCGCTACAGTGCTGTTAGGAGATGCAGGTGACCTGAAGCTTCCAGTAAAGGGGTATGAAAGTGCGCCTTACGTGACGGGGTTTATTGAAGGCTACAACACAATGGATGCCTTGGCGTCTATCATGTTCGGTATGCTGATTATCGATATCCTCAAGAAAAAGGGTGTGACCGCGCCATCAGCGCAGTATCGTTACCTTGTTGTTGCGGCGGTTATCGCTGCGTTGGGTTTGGCAGCAGTTTATATCTCGTTGTTCTATTTAGGGGCGAACAATGCTGAGCTGGTGCCAGATGCTCAAAACGGTGGTGCAATTCTTAGCGCCTACGTGCAGCAACAGTTTGGCTTAACAGGCTCTCTTGTATTGGCAGGTGTGATCACGTTGGCATGTCTAACCACCGCTGTTGGACTGATCAGTGCATGTTCTGATTACTTCAACTCATTGTTACCCCGTGTTAGCTATCGTGCTTTTGTGTTTTTGAACGCGTTGGTATGTATTGCGATTGCAAATCTTGATCTGAGCAAGTTGATCGGTTTGAGCATCCCTGTGTTAGTTGCTTCGTATCCGATCGCGATTGCGTTGATCATCTACAGCTTAGTAAAAGACCGCCTGGCTACTCCTCATATGACGTTGATCGCAGTATTAGTTGTCTCAACACTTTTCGGGTTCGTTGAGGGGGCTAAAGTCGCAGGTGTCGAGATGAGCTGGTTGGCATTCTTGCCATTTTCTGATGTTGGAATGGCTTGGGTGTCGCCAATAGCTATCGTTATTTCAGCTTCAATATTTATAAGGCTTTTTAAAATAAGCTCGGTAACCGAAGTTAAAGCGTAAATAATTCATAAAAAAGAGAGGAAAAAACCTCTCTTTTTTTATTTGTAAAATCTAAAATATGGTCTATGAAAGATTTTAATAATATTTTTGAGCGTTTATTTTTTGTTAATTTAATTAATGAAAACTGTATGTTAAAGCATATAAATTAATTTTTTGTTAATCTTAATGTGTTGTTTTTGTTGCATATTTAATACATTTAAATATTTTTCAAACTTTTAATAGACCATCTATTTTTGTAAAGGTTCGCTTAAGTTTTATTTATTAGACTAGTCCCATGTCGAAAAGACAGCCGTCGAATTCAGGAGGACATATGGCTAAGTCTAAGCAAGTTGTTTTTAAATTATCAGTTTTATCTGCTGCAGTATTAATGGCTGCATGTAGCTCAAATAATACTAAGAGCCAACTAACAGAAGCTGGTATTTCAGCTGAACAGCTGGAAGCGCGTCAGCAACAATTGCTAGAGCGTGAAAAACAACTCACTGCGCGTGAAGCACGAGCTGAAAATGCACTGCAAAAAGCATTGGCTTCAAGCAAAGCAGTTGCAACAGGGAATGAACCTCTTCTACCACCTAATGCAAAACCAGGCGAATGTTACGCGCGTGTTTGGGTAGAGCCTTCATACGAGCACTACACAGAAACTGTTCTGGCTAAAGAAGCGAGTGAGCGTGTGGAAGTTATCCCAGCGCGCTTCGAAACGGTTAGCCAGCGTGTAGAAGTAGCTCCAGCAAGCTACCGCATCGAGACGGTACCAGCTCAATACCGCACCGTTAAAGAGCGTAAGCTAGTGAAAGAATCAGGCCTGCGTTGGTTGGTTGATCGCGCTGCTAACTCTGCTCCAGCAAGCCAAGAGTTGCTAAACGCTGCGCGTGCGCACGGTATCAACTTAGACGCTGCTAAGCCTGGCATGTGTTTCCATGAGCACTACACACCAGCTAAATACGAAACTGTAACTGAAGCGGTATTGGTTCAAGATGCTTACGAAAAAGTAAGCACAACGCCAGCTAAATACCGTTGGGTTGAGAAACAAGTACTGGTTCAAGATGCAACAACTCGTATCGAGCAGGTACCTGCTAAGTACAAGACTGTTACTGAGCAAGTGATCGATAAGCCAGCACACACAACATGGAAAAAAGGCACAGGCCCTATCCAGAAGATCGACTCTGCGACAGGCGAAATCATGTGTTTGGTTGAAGTACCAGCAACGTACAAGACCATCACTAAGCGCGTATTGGTTGCTCCTGCGACAACTCGCACAGTTAACGTTCCAGCTAAATACGACACTGTTCGTGTGAAAGAGTTGGTTGCAGAAGCGTCTGAACAGCGCCACACGGTAGCTGCGAAGTACAAAGATGTACCTGTTAAGCGTAAGGTATCTGATGTTGAGTTCGTATGGCACGAAGTACACAACAAAGAGCACCCATCCAGCACGCGTACAGGCAACAAGATCTGCTTGACTGAAACACCAGCACAGTACAAAACGATCACGCGTCAAGAAGTTGTTCGTGAAGCGCAAAGCCGTAAAGTTGAGATTCCAGCACAATACAAAACTGTAAAAGTGACGCGTGAAGTGTCGCCTGCTCAGGAAAAACGTATCGAGATCCCAGCTGAATACGCTACAGTTAGCCGCAGCAAGCTGAAGGCTGATGGTTTCATGGAGTGGCGCTCAATCCTATGTGAGACAAACATGACGCCACGTACAGTCATGAACATCCAGCGCGCACTTAAAGCAAAAGGCTTTAACCCAGGTGCGGTAGATGGCATCGTTGGTAGCTCAACAGTACGTGCAATCAACGACTTCCAGCGTAAAAACAACCTGCCAGTTGATAAGTACATCAACATCGACACGGTTAAAGCGTTGCAAGTAGAGATCTAATAAAGCACGACTAAAAGTAAAAAGCCTCTAGTGTCGCTAGAGGCTTTTTTGTATCTGCAGGTTTAATCTGAGAGGTAATATTCTACGGTAGATACAACGCGCACCTTCTTGATATGAGGGTTATTACTATCGCGAGAATAGATACTAAACTGCCCCTGTGATGCTTTCTTAATTTTGCCAAGCTTGCTTTCAGAATCGGCTGCAAATTTCTGTGCGACTTCGCGCGCTTTGCGCGTTGCCTCTTCGATCATCTCTGGTTTCACTTCGTTCAAGCGGGTAAAGAAATACTCCGTTTGTCCTTCATAGCTGTTGCCAATAAAAACGATACCGCGTTTGCCAAGTGACGAAAGGTTACCCATAACGCTGCGGGCTTTATCAACATTGGTGGAGTAGACTGTAACGGTTTGGAAGGCTGAATAACGATATGTTGCGCCGCTATCACCCCCGTATTGTTGGGCGGATTTGTCGGTGATATTCGGGGCAGCAACCGAAATTTCCTCTGCCGAAATGCCGCTATTAGTCAAATATTCCTTGATCCACTGAGTTTGTCGCTCAACGCGGCTGTACAACTCCGCCAAGTCATTGCTAGCGACATTAAACTGGATCGGCCATAGCACAATGTCAGCCTTGTACTCCCGCTCCGATAGTCCTTTAACCGTTACGCTGCGGTCAAATGCTTTGTAGCGCGAAGCGGCCTCCGTTAAAAAGTAGCCGAGTGTGCTTAAGCCTAAGATTAGTGAAATACCCAAAATGAGTGCGCTACTGCGGTTAAGAGATGACATAAATGCTCCTTGGTGATGACAACCTCTATAAGTGACTAAGGGTAGAGGATGTTTCCCTAAAATTGTTCAGTTTTTCTTTGTTAAGAGAGAGGTCAGTGGCTTCGTTCAGCTACTTGGATAAAAGCGCTTGACCTGTCTACTGGGCTAGAGTTGATGATTGCTGCGCTACCAAGAGGAGAGAGTTATGTTAACGATTGCCAAGTTGGCAAAGCGGTGTGGTGTTTCGCGCACGACTATTTTGCATTATGAGAAGGAGGGGGTGTTGTTACCGGCATTACGCACGTCAAATGGCTATCGTTGGTACGGTGATCGAGAGGTTGAGCGCTTGCAGCAGATCAAAGCTTATCGCTCATACGGTTTGCCGCTGCGGACAATCTCTTCCCTCTTGAGCCATTCAGAGCTACAAGCCGAACTCTTGAAAAGGCACTTCTACGAGCTAGAAGGTGAAATTACGCGCCTACGTCGCCAACAAGAAGGCATTGTGGCGTTACTCAATGATCCAAATTTAATAGGAGATAAAAGCGTGACAAAAAAACGCTGGGTTGAAATTATGACGGCAGCTGGGTTCAGCGAAGAGGATATGACCAAGTGGCACCAGACGTTCGAAACCCTTGAGCCTGAAGAGCATCAAAAGTTTCTGGTATCTCTCGGTATCGGTGCTGAAGAGATAGCGAAAATCAGAGCCGTATAGTAGGAAAAGAAAAGGGCGCTTGCGCGCCCTCGTCTTGCCATATCACCTAACGCGATTAACCGAACTGGTTCATCGTGTTGTCTTCACCAGCCGCTTTCAGTGCAGCGTCGCCAGAGAAGTATTCTTTGTGATCATCACCCATGTCAGAGCCGGCCATGTTTTGGTGTTTAACACACGCAATGCCTTGGCGGATCTCTTTACGCTGTACGCCAGCCACGTAGCCCAGCATACCTTGATCACCGAAGTACTCTTTTGCAAGGTTGTCAGTAGACAGCGCTGCAGTGTGGTACGTTGGTAGCGTGATCAAGTGGTGGAAGATACCCGCTTCACGCGCAGCGTCTGCTTGGAACGTACGGATCTTCTCATCTGCTTGTGTCGCCAGTTCGGTTGCGTCGTACTCAGCGCTCATTAGGTTAGCGCGGTCGTATGCAGACACGTCTTGGCCCGCTTCAGCCATCGCATCAAACACTTGCTGACGGAAGTTCAGCGTCCAGTTGAATGATGGCGAGTTGTTGTACACCAGCTTCGCATTCGGTACCACTTCACGGATACGGTTAACCATGCCCGCGATTTGGCCGACGTGTGGCTTCTCAGTCTCGATCCACAGCAGGTCAGCACCGTTCTGCAATGATGTGATGCAGTCTAGGACAACACGGTCTTCGCCTGTGCCTGCACGGAACTGGAACAGGTTAGATGGCAGACGCTTAGGCTTCAGTAGTTGGCCGTTTGCTTTGATCACTACGTCACCGTTTGCGATATCGTCAGGGCCGTTAACCACGTCACCGTCTAGGAAGCTGTTGTACTGATCGCCCAGGTCGCCTGGCTCGTTTGTTACCGCGATCTGCTTCGTCAGGCCAGCACCCAAAGAGTCGGTACGTGCTACGATCACACCGTCATCAACACCCAGCTCAAGGAACGCGTAACGTACGGCACGGATCTTCGATAGGAAGTCTTCGTGCGGCACCGTCACTTTACCGTCTTGGTGGCCACATTGCTTCTCGTCAGATACTTGGTTCTCGATCTGGATACAGCATGCACCCGCTTCGATCATCTTCTTCGCCAGCAAGTAGGTGGCTTCTTCGTTACCGAAACCAGCATCGATATCCGCGATGATTGGCACGATGTGCGTTTGGTGGTTATCGATCTTGCTCTGAACGTCCGCTTCTTTTGCGGCATCACCGGCTTTACGTGCTGCGTCTAGCTCACGGAACAGACCGCCCAGCTCACGCGCATCTGCTTGGCGCAAGAAGGTGTAAAGCTCTTCGATCAAGGAAGCAACCGACGTTTTCTCGTGCATAGACTGGTCAGGCAGTGGGCCAAACTCAGAGCGCAATGCAGCAACCATCCAGCCAGACAGGTACAAGTAACGGCGATCTGTGCTGTTGAAGTGCTTCTTAATAGAGATCAGCTTCTGTTGGCCGATGAAACCGTGCCAGCAACCCAAAGACTGCGTGTATTGGGAAGGATCGTTGTCGTAACGCTCCATATCTTTACGCATGATCGCTGCTGTGTATTTAGCGATGTCCAAACCCGTTTTGAATTTGTTCTGAGCACGCATACGAGCCGCGTATTCTGGGTTGATCGCATCCCACGCAGCGCCTTGAGCGCCTTTAAGTGTCGCGATTGCGTCGATATCTTTAGTTAGTGTAGACATGGTGTGTGTCCTTCCTATTTATATTTAATTATTCTGTTTGTTATTAAGCAAAGTACCCTTAGCAGATGGATTTCATGTTACGGATAAAGCTCACATAATAGAAATAAATGGTGTTTATTTTAAATATTCATGATATGAATGTTTGTGTTAACTAATTGAATTAGAAAGAATAATGGAACTGTCACGCGTTGATTTAAATTTGTTGGTTTATCTAGATGTGCTCTTGCGAGAGCGTAATGTCACACGTGCAGCCAGCGCGTTGGGTATTACTCAGCCTGCGATGAGCAACGGGTTGCGTCGCCTTCGGGAGACATTTGATGATCCTTTGTTAGTGCGCACCGGAGATGGCATGTCGCCAACAGAGAGAGCATTAACGCTACAACCGCAGCTACGAACGATCTTGGCCTCTATCGAGCAAGTCGTTGAGCCAACTGAGTTCGATGCGGCGTCGAGCAGTCGTGTATTCCGCATAATGACCAGCGATTATGGTGAATCGACACTGATACCACTGTTGTTAGCGGTCATCGCTGAGCAAGCGCCTGATGTGATTCTAGATGTGCTCACCCCCAGTGATATGAGCTTTTCGGAGGTGGAGCAGGGTCATGTTGATCTAGTGATTAACCGTTTTGACGAAATGCCGCAGGCTTTCCATCAAGCAACGCTATGGCACGATACCTTCTCCTGTTTGGTCAGTACCGATAACCCGATTGCGGATGCGTTCACGCTGGAGAACTATCTAGCAGGGAAGCATGTATGGGTTAACAAGACGGGCATGGGCGCAAGTATGGGGATTACGCCGAAAGATACCAACCGGCTAGGTTGGGTAGACGAGGCACTTAAACGTATCGGTCATCAGCGCAACATCTCTGTATTTACGCGCCATTACCAATCGGCATTGAAAATGGCGGAACAGCAGCACCTCATCGTCACAATACCCACACGGGCTGCGCTGAGTCAGATGGATAACCCAAAGTTAGTAGTGCATAAGCCGCCGTTTGAAGTGCCACCTTTTGAGTTAAAAATGGCATGGAGCCCGCTGCTACAGCATAACCGGGCCCATCAGTGGTTACGCCGCATTGCGCTGGATGTTGCGCACCACTCATAGATGGTCCTTATTTATGAGGAGAGCTGTTGTGCCGTATTGAGGTACGCCTGATACTCTTCGGGTGGGACAAATGAGCCGCCGGTCAGCCAACAGATATGTGTTGCGTTATCTTTGTATGCCGTCAAACCGTGTGCCTTTTGATAGTGTTGGCCAAGTGGCGAGTCTAACCACGTTGGGCCGAAGTAGCTGATCGCTGCCGATGGTTCTACTTCAATATTTGCGCCAATTTTTAGCCGCAATAAAGCGCTAAAGAGGCTCTTATCTGACGCGGTGTAGACGCCTGATAGCAGGTCTCGGGTGGCATCACAGACCCACTGCGAAGCGGTGCCAACGGCTAAGCCATCAGCTTCTGTCAATCCATCTAAGCCTGCATCATAAACAGACTGCACAGGTTGCGCAGGTGTTGTTGCCATACCCGTTAGCATACAGGGCGCAGCGGTTGGTTCCGCGAAGAAACAGTGAACATGAGCGCCGAAAATCGATTTCAAGCCATACATTATCCCACCGGGTGCACCACCGACGCCTGCTGGGAGGTAAACGAATAGAGGGTGTTGCTGGTTCACGGTGATGCGATTGGCTTCAAGCTGCTTTGCTAAACGACGCGCGGCAACGGCATATCCCATAAATAGGTGTGTGGAGCGCTCATCATCAACAAAGTAGCCCTTGGGATCTGCTGTGCTTGCTTTGCGTCCCGCCTCAACTGCGGCGCCATAGTCTCCGCTGTGTTCGACGACGATAACACCGCGCTCGCGCAGGCGAGTCTTCTTCCATTCTTTCGCATCGGCTGACATATGCACGACGGTTTTGAATCCGAGTGCTGCGCCGATAATACCAATGCTGAGTCCCAAGTTGCCGGTGCTGCCGACTGTTATGGTGTAATCAGCGAAGATGTGGCGTGCTGAATCTGTGGCAAGATGAAGGCAGTTGTTATCTGAATCGCCAAGTAAGTTGTGTTTTTTGGCAACGTGCTCTGCAAACCAGAGTACTTCATGAATGCCGCCGCGGGCCTTGATGGAACCTGCAACAGGCAGTAGATGGTCGCCTTTAAACCAGAGTTGGGCCTCTTTGAGGTTGAGTTCTTCAGCTAGCGCTGAACCGCTCAATAGAGGAGATTCGATAATGCCTGCACTAGGTTCAAGCTCGGGGAATATGTGTGCCAGCAAAGGCGCAAAAAGGGCAAGGCGTGCCTCGGCCGCATCAAGCTCCGCTGGATCAGGGGTGAGGGGGGCGCTTTCGGTATCTTCATAGTAACTGTTTAGCCAAAGTAAAGGATGCTGCTGTTGTAAAGCCTGCAATTGGTTTTGGCTCAGCGTGGATGCCGACATAATTGTGCTCCATATAGATGAATGCATATATTCTCGGTAAGCCAAAGCACAAGCTCAAGTGATATATTCTTAACACGTTTTAGTTTTTCTAAAAGGTTAGCCATGAAGGTAACAGCTCGTATTTTATCTAGCTTGCCCTATTTTGAAGCGGTTGGGCGTTTGGGTAGTGTGTCTCAGGCAGCGATGGAGCTGTGCGTGACGCCCGGTGCCGTTAGCCAGCAAATACGCAAGTTAGAGGGGCAGTTGGATACCGCTTTGTTTAGGCGCAGCGGGCAACGTTTGGTGCTTAGCGAAGCCGGTCGAGCTTTCTTGCTGAGTGTACAAGGTGGCTTCACCGAAATTGAACGAGGATGCACCCAATTGCAGGCGCTTAATCATGCTGTGCCGGTTAGACTGCGTGCGACACCCTCATTCGCATATAAATACCTCATTCCCAAACTAGCCCTGTTTCATGAGCAGTATCCCGATATCGCTGTTGAAACCCATGCGGATACATCGCTGCATCTTGAAAGCGGGCGTCCGTATGATTTAGCGATCGACTACTGCTTGTTGGAGCAAGCGCCTAACAGCGGTACGTTACTGTTTGAGGAGAAGCTGATTCCGGTTGCCAGCCCACATTACTTTGCCCAGTTGCCAGACCAAGAGGCGTTTTGGCGCAGCGCGGCGCTGCTACATGATGGAGAGCCGTGGCAGCATGCGTCTCGAGATGCTGAGTGGGCCTTTTGGCTGCAGCGTCACGGTATCAGTGAGGTAAGCGCCAGTTCTGGCCACTATTTTAATCGATCCGATATGGCACTGGCTGCTGCCGTTGCCGGTTTAGGTGTGGCATTGGCGCGTCAGTCGTTGGTTCAGGAGGAGTTGGCGCAAGGCTCGCTGATAACCCTAGCGAAGCCAGTATCTGCGCCATGTGGATATTACTTGCTAGAAGCAGGAAGAGCGGCGACGAAGCCGCACGCTCTCGCGTTGGCATCTTGGCTACAAGAGACAGCTATTGCATAGCGGCAACGGCGGCTTTCGCACACTCTTGATCATGCAGTGTTAGACCGCCTGCAACACCTACCGCCCCGATTAACGTCCCGTCAGGCGCTGTGATTGGTTCACCACCGGCAATAGGAAGTAAGCCAGGGAATTGATTAAATTCTGGTTTCTTTTTCACAATCTCAGCGACTCGGCTGGTAGATGAGCCCCATGCCAGTGCTGTTTGCGCTTTCAGTTCGGCACCCGTGGATGCTGCACTGAGTGCGTTATCCATACGTAATGAGCTCACCGTATTTGCCCCGCGATCAATGATGGTGATCGCCAGGTTCCAACCATTCTTTTCCGCCATCTTATAGCAGCCTTGTAAGCCGTTTAGAGCGTCCGCCGTTGTTAAAAATGGGCGTGATTCCGCATACGAATGGCTTGTTGTCATCAGCAGTAAAGCCAGTGTGCTAGATGTTAGAAAACGCATAGTTTATTCCTTGATAAAAAGTTAAAACGTAAGTCGAGTATCTTGACCTTTAAGACATCAAAATGCCACTGCGTTGCAACATTACTGCTTTAGTGTTCCGGTTTTATCTTTCTAAGGTTGGAGCTCATGAAGCATATTTCACGCCGCGAGTTTGTTCGTTTATCTGCGTTAGGTATCGGCGCCGCTGTTGTGTCGACTGGGTTAGCTGGTTGCGGCAGTAGCCATGGCAAAATTGCGGTTAGTTTTTCGAATGGTGTTGCTAGTGGAGATCCGCTACAAGACCGTGTGATTATTTGGACCCGAGCCATCCCCGAGGACTTGGCGTCCGTTGAGGTATCTTGGGAAGTCGCTACAGATCGTGAGTTTGCGAACTTAGTACACACGGGTGTCACACAAACGGATGCAAGCCGTGATCACACGGTTAAAGTGGATGTGCAAAACCTAGTGGCCGAAACTGTTTATTACTATCGCTTCCGTGCCAACGACAATACCTCTACAGTCGGCCGCATGAAGACCCTAGCGAACGGCCCCCTAGCCAGTGCTAAGCTCGCGGTGGTCTCCTGTTCCAACTATCCTGCCGGATTTTTTCATGTCTATCGTGAAGTTGCCAAGCGTGACGATCTAGATGCTGTATTGCATCTGGGTGATTACTTGTATGAGTATGAGATGGGCGGTTACGCGACAGAGGACGCAGTGGCTCTTGGCCGCACGTTAGCGGCGGATAACGCAGGAGAGCTGCTTACCTTAACCGATTACCGACGCCGTTATGCGCTCTACCGAAGTGATCCTGATTTACAAACGTTACATGCAAAGCTGCCTTTGATCGCGGTGTGGGATGATCACGAGGTGAAGAACGACACATGGCGTGATGGTGCTGAGAATCATACCGAAGCGACGGAAGGGCCTTTTAGCGAACGCCGGATGGCAGCGCTGCAGGCTTACTTCGAATGGCTGCCAATCCGCCCCGCCGTGGCAGGTGACAACGAGACGATCTATCGACACTTCCGCTTCGGTGATCTGGCAGATCTCTATATGCTTGATACACGTGTGATTGCCCGTGATGAACAACTGGCGATGGCGAGTTATCTTGATCCTGCGACCGGTACGTTCGATGCTGCTCGGTTTGCAGCGGATATCGCCGACCAGAATCGCAATTTACTGGGAGCCGAGCAGATGCTGTGGTTGCAGCAGATGATGACGGTATCCCAAGGCAAGTGGCAGGTGCTAGGCCAGCAGGTACTGATGGGGCGTATGCTAATACCCGCTGAAATGCTGCAAAATCCGGCGTCAGTGGCTGAACTTGTGGCTATTCAACAGCGTATCGACGGCGGTGATGACAGTGTAACTGAACAGGAACGCAGCCGCGTAGAAACTAAGATTCCCTACAATTTAGATGCGTGGGATGGCTATGCTTACGAGCGAGAAGTTATTCTTGGTTTGGCAAAAGCGCTAGATAAAAACTTGATTGTGCTGGCGGGGGATACTCACAACGCATGGGCGAATAACCTCAAAACGTTGGCAGGTGATCAAGTCGGCGTTGAGTTTGCAACGGCCTCGGTGAGTTCGCCGGGTCTTGAGAGTTACTTAGGGCTGGATTCATTGCCGGCAGTTTTGCAAAGTGAATATAGCTTTGGACTGCTGATCGATGATCTAGCGTACTGTAACCTCAATCAACGCGGTTATATGGTACTTGAGATGGCGCAGGAGGAGGCGCGCGCAGATTGGCACTTTGTGAACACCATTAAAGCACCCACTTACATCGAAGACAGTGGACGCCACAAAGCGCTTAAAGTCCGCTCAGGGCACGAGTATCGCTACATAGAAGCTGTTTAAAGATCTACTTGCAGCGGTCTGGGTTGGCCGCTGCGTTCTGTTTATTCTTCTATATAGACTGCATCAGCTGCTTGCAGCGCACAGAGTGTCGCAAAGGCTTCTGCGGTGGAGGCGTCTTTAATGCTAACGGCGGGTTGATCGGTTAGCGCTTTAACAAAACTCATCTGGCGAGCTGATACCTCGCACGCCTTACCGTCGACGAATAGCATAATGCTTTTATCGTCACGAATACGGTAAGCAAAGCGGACACCTTCATTGCGATACACCAAGCCGCCGCTCATCAGATAGCCCTCCATCTCGGCGATGGACAGTTGCTCTGATTCTGGCAGTGGCATGCTGTTCTCTGGGTATTTAGGTTCCGTCATGTACTGGCCAAACCAGTCCTCTAGTACACCCGGCTCGTTGATATAGTCCAGCATAATTTGGCGGACTTTATCGAACGCTTCGTTGCGAATCTCGCTCGGGCTGTCTTGTGGTGTGAGGTCTGCATCGCTGTAGCGAATCTCACTTTTCAGGTGCTCACCTAAATGGTCGGTAAACTGGCGCAAAAGATCGGCGTGGGAAGGTGCTCTGAAGCCGACGGAGTAGGTCATGCAGTCGTCCGATTCGGCAACACCATTATGTCCGACACGTGGCGGTAAGTAGAGCATATCACCCGGGTTGAGGACAAAGCTTTCTTGAGCTTGCCACTCAGGTAGGATCATGACCGGCGTATCGTCGCGCCGTGGTGAATCTTCACCGTAGATGCCACCATACTCCCAGCGGCGTTGGCCACTGGCTTGAATCAGAAAGACATCGTAATTGTCGTAGTGAGGGCCGACACCGCCGCCTTGGGCAGCATAGCTGATCATCAGATCATCGATGCGCCAGCTTGGTATGAAGCGGAAGCGTTCTAGCAATGCGTTCGCATCGGGCACCCAGTGATCGACCGCTTGCACTAATAAGGTCCAGTGGCCGGCCGGCAGCTTACTTAAATCCTCCTCAGAGAAGGGGCCGTGTTGAAGCTGCCATTGCTCCCCGTTGGCATCTTGGCTGATAAGACGTGATTCGACCATCGCTTCGCACGCAAGGCCTGCGAGTGTGTCCGCATCAACAGGCGGCTCAAAATCAGGAAATGCATTACGAATCAGCAGTGGCTTTTTCTGCCAGTAATCGCGCAGAAACTCTTCTGCGCTCATATCGCCAAGGGGAGCTATATCGTTCATCGTTTTAGTAGTTCTACCAGTTCAAGTGCGGCATTTTCTAGTTCATCCATCACTTTACGCTTGTCGCGAGCAGCGAGCGCAGCGATACGATTGTTACCTAGCACTTTAGCGCATTTTTGGATTTTTAGGGCACACTCCTGAATACCACCAAGGTTGGTTTCATATGCATTCATCTCGGCAGCGACAGTCTCCAGACCGGCTTGTAGGCGAGCAGCATCTTCTTTCAGGTTATCTAGCGTGGTGTGCATTCGGTTAATCCTTCTTGTCATTTTTTGATAGTTTATCAACGGTTTCCTGAACAGAAGTCAGAATACCGCGGAGCATACCGAGCTCGGCCTTCTCTGGGCGAGTGCGGTTAAAGTAGCGCTTGAGTTTCGTCATAGCACGGCCCTCATGTTGAGGGATAATAAAGTTCGTCGTTCTTAGCACGGTTTCTAGATGCTCGTAGAACAACTCCATTTCATTTTGGCGTGGATATTCAGAGACCTCGTGTTTTAGATCAGGTTCCTGAGCGGCCATCCAGATTTCATAACACAGCAGCTGTATTGCTTGTGCGACATTAAGTACTGGGTACTCTGGGTTTGCTGAAATGTAGGTGTGGAAATTACACAACTGCAATTCTTCGTTCAATAATCCCATAGTTTCACGGCCAAAGACGATCGCTACTTCGCCTGAAACCGCTTCTGAAACCACCTTGGTACCGCAGCTACGGGCATCTAGCATCGGCAGGTCAAAGGTGCGGCTGCGAGCACTGGTGCCGATAACGAGCTGGCAATCGCCAATCGCCTCTTCTAATGTTCCGACAACATGCGCGCTGTCGAGCAGGTCTTTGGCCCCTGCTGCTCGGGAGTCGGCTTCTTCGCTGGGGAATACTTGCGGATCAACTAGCCAAAGCTGCGAGAGCCCCATGTTTTTCATCGCACGCGCTGCAGCGCCGATGTTTCCGGGGTGGAAGGTGTTGATTAAAACGATTCGAACATTACTTAACATATGACAACGGGCCTTATCAGTTTGCGCGCTATTATAGGCCAGAGGTGAGGTGTCACAAACCCTCAACGAAGCGATTTAGGTCGTAAATAAAACGCTCGCGATGCCATAGGTGGGGAGAGTGGTCTGCATTTTCGTACACGGTGAGTTTGGCGTGTGGTATCTGCGACAAAACCCACTGCTGAAGCGCTTGGCTGTAGAACTGACTTTGATCCCCATAAACAAGTAAGGTAGGAATGGAGATGGCACCCAGTACGTCACGGTAGTCTTGTTGTGTGATGTCCCTCCAACATGCGGTAAGAAGCGCAGCTGGCAGCGTTTGGTAGTGTTCGCGCATCTGCTGAAAACCGCGCGAGTTATTGAGATAGTTATCGCGCGAGCGCTCGTTATAGCCGAATGCAATGAGCTCAAGTACGCCTTCTGGAAAGTCCGCTTGTAAACGGCTGAGAAAGCGCTCGTTATGCTGTTCGGTGAAGGCTCCGTAGACGCCATGCTGCCAGTTGTCGTTGGTCACGAGTTTGGGTGATTGATCCAGAATACATAGGCCGCTCAAACGCGCTTCACCGTGGCGACGAATGTACTCCCACGCGGTTAGTGCACCCATTGAATGGCCGATGAGAACCGCATCTGTGATCTCTAGGTGTGCTAGCAACTCGGCAAGATCATCTGCCATGGCCGCGATCGACATGTCGATTGAATCATCATAATTATGTGCACCGTGCCCGCGGGCGTCCCAGCAAACAACGCGGTGGTGATCTGATAGCTCAGAAGCAAAGGGTAACCACTCTCTGACGCTAGCGGTCCAGCCATGCAAAAAAATCAGCGTCTGAGCGCCGGTTCCCAACGAAATGTAGTGAATTGTTGCTCGGCCTGCGGGGGTAAAAGTTTCCATCTCGCCACTCGTCAATTAGTTATGGCTAATAGTATAACGAGCGTGTCTGGTGGAAGGGCAGGTAAAGTGCTGCGACGATAGTCGCACAACGGAATCTTAGGTGGATAATAAAAAACGGGGCACGTTGGCCCCGTCTTGTAGAAGATACTTGCGTTAAATCTTCTCTGCTTGAGCAACCGCATTACCGATGTAGTTGTGCGGTGTCAGCGCTTTGAGCTCAGCTTTGGCTTCTTCTGGCAGTTCTAGCGTATCAACGAATGCGAGAATCGTCTCTTTGTTCATTGTTTGGCCACGCGTGAGTGCCTTGAGTTTCTCGTATGGTTCTTCGATGGCGTAGCGGCGCATCACTGTTTGGATCGGCTCCGCTAGCACTTCCCATGCGTTTTCAAGGTCTTCATCAAGACGTGCAGCGTTAAGCTCAAGCTTGCTGATGCCTTTCAGAGTCGATTGGTAAGCGATGAGGCTATAACCGAAACCCACACCCATGTTACGCAGCACGGTGGAGTCTGTTAGGTCGCGCTGCCAGCGAGAGATCGGCAGCTTCGCAGCTAAGTGCTGCATCACAGCATTCGCGATACCCAAGTTACCTTCGGAGTTCTCAAAGTCGATTGGGTTAACTTTGTGTGGCATCGTTGAAGAGCCCACTTCGCCAGCAATGGTTTTTTGCTTGAAGTAAGCTTGAGAGATATAACCCCAAACATCGCGGTCGAAATCGATCAGGATGGTGTTGAAGCGGCAAACCGCGTCAAACAGCTCGGCGATGTAGTCATGTGGTTCGATCTGCGTGGTGTAAGGGTTCCAGCTTAGACCTAGACCTTCAATGAAGCTTTGCGCGTTAGCTTCCCAGTTAATTGCAGGGTAAGCCGATAGGTGTGCGTTGTAGTTGCCGACCGCACCGTTGATTTTGCCTAGGTACTCAATCGCTTCAATCTGCTTAATCTGGCGTTGCAAGCGGTAGGCAACATTGGCCATCTCTTTACCAACAGTTGTTGGTGATGCCGTTTGGCCGTGTGTGCGCGATAGCATCGGTTGTGCAGCGTAGTCACGGCCCATCTGAGCGATAGCATCGGCAATGCTTTGCATCACCGGTAGCATGGTTGCTACACCATCTTTTAGCATGAGTGCGTGAGAGAGGTTGTTAATATCCTCAGACGTGCAGGCAAAGTGAACAAACTCATTTACAGCTGCCAGCTCGGCGTTACCTTGGATCTTCTCTTTGATCAGGTACTCAACCGCTTTCACATCATGGTTCGTGGTGCGCTCGATCTCTTTGACGCGCTCTGCATCTGCAAGGCTAAATTCGTCAACAATACCGTTTAATAGTGCGTTAGCTTCGGCACTCAGTGCGGGTACTTCTGAGATCTCGGCGTGAGCAGCGAGCTGCTGCAGCCAACGAATCTCAACTAAAACACGGTTACGAATAAGTCCAAATTCACTGAAGATCGGGCGTAGGTCAGCGGTTTTGCTGGCATAACGTCCATCTACCGGGGATACGGCAGTGAGGGCAGAAAGCTCCATGAAGTGTCTCGCTGTAGCTGATAATTGAAAGCGCGTGATTATACCTGCTTCGCTGGTATAAATCTGCACTTTACTCGGTATCTGTTGTTAACAGCCTTTGCTCGGCTTGCAGTAGCGTTGTAACTCTGTCTAGCGAGAGCGGTTTGCTGTACAGATAGCCCTGAATTTCGTCGCAGGCTGCTTGTTCAAGGAAGCGCTGCTCAACCTCGGTTTCTACTCCCTCGGCTGTCACACTCAATCCTAAGTTATGCGCGAGCTGTATGATGCTACGAATGACGCCTTTGTGTTTATCGCCTTGCTTAATTCGGGAGATAAACGAGCGGTCTATCTTCAACCGGTCAACCGGTAATGCGGTGATATAGGACAGCGATGAGAACCCGGTGCCGAAATCATCGACAGCAACGCTGATCCCTAGCGCACGCAGTTGCTTTAACGTCTCGATTACTTTGTCTGAGCTGTCCATGAACACCCCCTCGGTGATTTCGAGCTCGACCTGTGAGGCTAGAATGTTGGCGGTCTTCAGTGCTTCCGCGGTGCGTGCTACAAAGCCTGGGTCAAGCAGTTGAACCGGAGATACGTTGATCGCAACCCGATAGGGAAATGGGCCTTGATCACTCCAGTGCTTAATCTGCTCAAAAGTCCGAACCATCATGCGGTGGCCAAGCTCGAGAATCACGCCAGTCTCTTCCGCAACACGAAACACCTCGTATGGGGAAAGTGGGCCTTTTTTCGGGTGATAAAAGCGTGATAGTGCTTCGAAACCGCTAAGTGATTGAGTGTGCAGATCAAGTTTGGGCTGCAGCACGATGTCAAACTCATCACGTGCGGTTGCATCGTGCAAAATAGCTTCTAGCTCGGTGCGGTACTTCAGCTCTGCATCCAGTGAGTCGCTGTAGACAGTCGCTTGCTCTCTGCCATGCTCCTTAGAGTAGTACATGGCTAGGTCAGCTTTGCGCAGCAGCGCATCGTAGTCGTCACCGTCTTCGGGGTAACTGCTAATGCCGATGCTCGCACCAACGCTGGCACGATAGTTATCGATCATGTAAGGCGACGATATGAACGCAATAACTTCGTTGGCAAAAGCTTGTGCGTTGCTGCCACTCATGTCGGTCACAAAAATTGTAAATTCGTCACCACCAAAGCGTGAGAACGTGGCCGTTGGTGGAACAATTGCTGTGAGCCGAGCTGCAACCTCGCGCAGTAACTTGTCACCGATATGGTGGCCTAAGGTGTCATTAACCCCCTTAAAACGGTCAAGATCGATAAACAGGAGGTGCGCGCGCTCCATCGTCGGGAATATCAGCGCTTCGTTGACGATCGCGCTAAAACTCTTGCGGTTACGCACGCCGGTTAGCTCATCGAAGTTGGCTTGATATTTTAAGGCGCGATCTCGCTGAAGTGCTTCAAGGACGACTCTTACATGGCCCAAAAAGTCGGTTGTTCGGGTGTGATCCGGTGTGAGCTGATGCCCTGCGATCAATACTGCGTTTACTTTAAATCGATTACCGAAATAGTAAGCGCTGTAATCAAGATCTTCAGATACAGTTAGCTGTAGGCTATCCAATAAGGCTTTTGGGTAGCTCAGCTGAGCAGGCCGTCCGGGCAGAATCTCACTATTGAGAGGGCTGAGTAGGCTGTCTCTTTTTAGGTACTCGAGGTGTGTTTGATCTGTAGTGTGGTCGTAATAGGAGACTAAGCAGTCGTTATGTATGTGCTCCCCATTCAGGCAAAGCACTGTTATGTCGGCAGCGCAAATGTCTGGTAAGGCGGCATGCACGGCCTGCAGAAAGCCCTCTAGCTTTTCGGACTTGAGTACAGCGGCGTCTACTGATGAGACTGCCTGGTTAAACTCGAACGCGCCTTTCAGGTTCGAAGACATCAAGTTGAAATGCGTAGCAAGTGCTTCGTACTCATCATCACTTTTAATGACAACTTGGTGATTAAAATTATTCTGCGCAACCTCTTGGGTTCCTCGCATGAGTCGGTTGATCGGACTCAGGCTGCGCCGCACAATTTGTAAAGCTGCTAGCACAACGAGCAGCAGAGTGAGGAGTGCGGCGGCGGTATAGGTATAAGTAAACTTTGTTAGCCGTTGCTCTAATTCGCTAAGAGGCTTACTTGTTACCACAGTCCACTCTGGCACGCCAAACTGATAATCCATAAACAGCGACCACTTAGCCAACATAAGATCACGTTCGGTATCTGTTGTGCTGAAGACCTGCGTGCTCTCTGGAGCTGTTAGGATCGTTTCAATCGCGTTTTGCGATAGTGGTGACGAGGCATGCACTAACGAACGATTCTCATCAAACACATAAAAGTGCTGCGCTCCATCAAGATTGACAGGATCCCATACATAGGCGCTCTTTAAACGGCCGATCGCAACCAACTCCCGCGATAGCGACGACGTAGTGCTCACAATGGATAGCGAGGGCCACGTTGTCGTATTCGATACAAAGAGTTTTTGCTGCTGATTGAGAGCGAGCTGGCTGGCGATAGCAGGGGCTTCGTTTTCGAGCTCGTTGCGCGCCACGATGGTGACGTCGACAAAGTATTCGGCCAAAAATGCATTGAGTGCCGAATTGGGTACTTGGCTGCGCTGGGTTTGTTCTAAATATAGGGCCAAGTAGTCTTGAGCGCGCTTAAGCCGCCCGTGCATTAAAAGGCCAAACTCTGAGCTTTCTTTTACCTGGCTGTCTTGTATCTCATTGATGATTAGGCGCTTCATCTTGTTATATGAGATAGCACCTGCCACGGTCAATGGGATAAATATGGTGACAAGTAACACTGCAAAAAGGCGCTTTGCAACTTTGGTACGTAGAGCGGTAAGTTCCAGTTTCATCTATCTCTCATAGTCCGAGGCTAATCCGATGAAGCCGCCGTTGTTCGCGCGCACAATATCGTCGCGACTATGTTTAGCGGTGAGAGGAGATACCGAGCGCTGATCCTTACCACTGCTATACAGATCATAATCAGTATTTATAGGAACCAGGTTCTTGTTTTTGCGTGCTTTACCTTTGCCTTTTAGGGTTGCTAGAACGGTATAGCGATAGGGTGTATCCCATGGATCAACTAGCATATCGCCAGGTATACCAATCTTGCTTAACGATTCGGGTAGGCGGTTATTCACGATAAAGTACTGATCAATCTTGCCGGCAATAACCGTAATCTCGGAGATGGCAGTTGCTTGATTTACACGCTCGACATAATCCTTATAAGACGGGTAAGCAACCGAGGCTAATATCGCGATAACACCTACCGATATCATGAGTTCGACAAGGCTGAAACCTGCTGAACGTTGACGTTTTATAGCGTTGTTCATCGTAGCCCTACTGCTGATGATGAGCGATCTTTGGTGCTGTGTGAGAGGGAGAGTGTTGCGTATTTGCGATATTGAAACTCACCCCGTTAATCGTCCCTTAACGCTTTAGCTTTCTTAATGATGGACGTAACCGCGACCTGAAGAACAGCAGGTGCCAGCGGCTGCCGCCTACTTGACGCCATAGCATCGCAGCACGGATACCCGCTAGAAGCAGGGATCTAATTCTCGCTGCATTCTCGCTGTTCTGTAAATGACGCGGGTCACCACCTACTTGGATGCGGAAGCTAAAGGTGCTGATCGTCTCTTGGTAGCAGTTAGCGATATTGGCAATCACATTGCTATGAGTGTAGTCCGATGCTGTGATTTCGCGATCGCCAGTGTTTTCGGAGAAGTAGGCGGCTTTACCTTCAATTTCTTGGAGGCGCTGCGCTAGCGTGTTAAGCATGGCGGAATTCGCTGACAGCTTCTTCTCTAGCATGATCATGCTAAGCGCATAGTTTGTGATATTGTTGTTCTTTGGCTCTTTCTTCTCGACCAGATCGTTAAGCAGTTTTAATCCCAGAGAGAGGTTGTAAGGCAGGTCTTGCGGTTCTCCGAAGACGGCTTCCGTTGATGAAGGGCTCATCTGGAAGAGGCTGTAGATACTGGTCTCGAAATTGTGCTGGGGAACCATACCGCGGTTAGCGATCTGATCTACCAGTGCCGCCGCTTGAAACATTCCGGCCAGTGCAATTGTCTGCTCATCATGTGCTCTGGACATGCTTATTTCTCATCCTTTCCTGTCGATTCAATAACGCCGCCGCCTAAACAAACGTCGTCTTGATAGATTACTACTGATTGGCCAGGTGTTACCGCTCGTTGAGGTTCATCGAAAACAAGCATGTACTTACCATCGCTGTTACGCGAAAGCGTACAGTGTTGATCGCTCTGGCGATAGCGTACTTTAGCTGTGCAGCGAAACGGAAGCTCGGGAGTGTTGCCGTTGATCCAGA
Source organism: Neptunomonas sp. XY-337 (assembly GCF_004959845.1). Taxonomy (NCBI): domain Bacteria; kingdom Pseudomonadati; phylum Pseudomonadota; class Gammaproteobacteria; order Oceanospirillales; family Oceanospirillaceae; genus Neptunomonas; species Neptunomonas sp. XY-337. The sequence goes on from NZ_SPLL01000006.1 coordinate 169,184, forward strand.
AAATATCCTCTGCAACGAGCCAGTCAGTGAAGAGCAGGTCGTTTTGTTTCCCTTGCACGGCAATAAGAACATTCCTATCAAGGTCTTTGCCGGCAACAAACCACGGCTCTTCGGGATAATCCTTCAAGCCCCCGATATGTAGCCCTTGGCGTTGGCCGATGGTGTAGTACATTAAACCAGCGTGTTCGCCGATTTCGACTCCGGTGTCTGTTTCAATCTTGCCCGGCTGTGCCGGCAGGTATTGTTGTAAAAAGTCTTTGAAGCGGCGCTCACCAATGAAACAGATACCAGTGCTGTCTTTTTTGTTGTGTGTAACGAGATCATGCTCTTCGGCAAGGCGACGTACCTCGGGTTTTTCCAGCTCTCCGACAGGGAAAAGGGTTCGCGCTAACTCAGCTTCGCCGACTTGGTGTAAAAAGTAGCTCTGGTCTTTGTTGTTATCGAGACCTTTGAGTAACGATGCGCTGCCATCAATATCAGCGCGCCGGACGTAGTGGCCAGTAGCGATAAAATCTGCGCCAAGCTCTAGGGCATATTCTAAGAATGCTTTGAACTTGATCTCTCGGTTGCAGAGAATGTCGGGGTTGGGTGTTCTTCCGGCTTTATACTCTTCAAGGAAGTGTTCGAAAACATTATCCCAGTACTCAGCCGCAAAGTTCGCCTTATGAAGATGTATGCCTAACTTATCGCACACGGCTTGCGCATCGGCAAGGTCATCCAGCGCGGTACAGTACTCTGTGCCATCATCTTCATCCCAGTTTTTCATAAAGAGGCCTTCAACTTGATAACCTTGTTGAAGGAGGAGTAAAGCGGATACGGAAGAATCGACACCGCCGGACATGCCGACAATTACTTTTTGCTGCTGGGTATTCATTTATCTCTCATGATGATGGCTAACAAGCTGCCATTATAGCTGACGAATAAGGTCTAGTGGAAAGCGTCGATTATCCCGATAATCCTCGATACATGCCAGTACCATTGGACTGCGCAGCTGTGCTTCGCGCTCCTTAATCTCTTCGTATGTTAACCAGTGGACGGCAACAATATCGGCGTCTAGTTCGGTGCTGGGGGTAGGGTCTTTAATATCGGCGCAATAACAAACGCGATGATAAGTTGTGCCGTTAGCCGCGGAAGCCGCATAAAGGCCAATAACCCCCGTTAGCTGGACGTTGTAACCTGTTTCTTCTAGCGTTTCTCTGATTGCGCCTTGGTGGATTGTTTCTCCGTCTTCGAGGTGGCCTGCAGGTTGGTTAAAACGGTGCTCACCGTTATCAATCTCCTCGACCATAAGATACTTTTCATTTTGCTCTACAATTACCGCCACTGTGGCGCGTGGTGTCCAGATCATTAACTTCTACCTGAGTCTATTTGTTTCTGTTGAGGATACTGTACGATACTGGCGTAGGGTTAGATTTTAAAATGTGCGGTTGCGGGGGACGTAGGTGTTAGGTTCAGAAGCCGATAGTAGGGTGCTGGTTGATACGAAAGATTTTGATATTGCTGAGTTGCATGGCTGGCTAAAGGCCAATGATGGCGCGCATGGGGCATTGGTGACTTTTACCGGTATGGTGCGTGATTTGACAGACTCCGCCATTGAAAGGCTGTATCTGGAACACTATCCGGGTATGACGGAAAAAGCACTGCACAATATTATTGCTCAAGCCCGCAGCCGCTGGAGCTTGGGGTGTGTTGCTGTTTATCATCGTGTTGGAGCACTGGAGGCGGGTGACAATATCGTATTTGTAGGTGTTTCAAGTGCGCACCGCAAAGAGGCTTTCGACGCAGCTCAGTTTTTGATGGATTATCTGAAACGAGACGCGCCTTTCTGGAAAAAAGAAGTTTCAGCGGAAGGGGAAAACTGGGTTGCGCAAAAAGAGTCAGATATGGAGGCCGCTGAGCGCTGGGATTAGCGTCTGCGTTGCGGCCGTGGATTCCGCGGTTTGTTCGGTTTTGCGATGTTAATCTGCGCTTGTTTTTGTTGCCCGGGTGCTAGGCCGTCCAGCGTCCAACTGCCAATGGCGTAACGGATGAGGCGCAAAGTCGGCAACCCCACGGCCGCGGTCATGCGTCTGACTTGCCTATTTTTACCTTCACTAATTTTAATTTCCAGCCACTGGGTGGGGATGTTTTTACGCTCACGAATCGGAGGCTTGCGCTCCCAAACAGGTGGCTCTGGTATTGCTTTTACGCGCGCTGGGCGTGTTTTTCCATCTTTCAGTTCAACGCCTTTTCTGAGTTTGTCTAACGCTTCTGGAGATACATCTCCTTCAACCTGCACCCAATAGGTTTTTTCTAGCTTAAAACGTGGGTGTGCTAGCTGGTTCTGAAGCGCGCCATCATTGGTCAGAATCAGCAAGCCTTCTGAGTCGTAGTCTAGTCGACCGGCCGCGTAGAAACCCTTGTCAGAGATAAAGTCAGCGAGCGTGCTCCTGCCTTGTTCATCGGTGAATTGGGTCAGGACCTGAAAGGGTTTGTTGAACAGAATAATATTGGACATGAACTCAGTGCTAGTAACGGACTTTGGTGCTGCGGATTATGCCAGAGCGTTGATAGGCCGGAAATGGCGCAGATACAAAAAAGCCCACCATAGGGTGGGCTTTTGTCGCTTTATAAGCGCTTAGGCTGTGAGATTATACTGCAACCGTAGGGATCACTGTTGCTGCTTTGTCCTGATACGTTTTGATCTGGTCAAAGTTCAGGTAGCGGTATACATCATCAGACATTGTGTCTAGCTTCTCTGCGTACTGAAGGTACTCAGCAGGCGTTGGCAGTTTACCTAACAAAGATGCAACAGCTGCAAGCTCAGCGGATGCTAGGTATACGTTTGCACCTGTACCCAGACGGTTAGGGAAGTTACGTGTCGATGTTGAAACAACTGTGCTGTTATCAGCTACACGTGCTTGGTTACCCATACATAGTGAACAACCTGGCATCTCCATACGAGCACCGGCTTTACCGAAGATGTTGTAGTAGCCTTCTTCAGTTAGCTGAGCTGCGTCCATCTTAGTCGGTGGTGCAATCCACATGCGAGTAGGGATTGCTTGGCCCGCTGCGTCTAGCAACTTGCCTGCTGCACGGAAGTGTCCGATGTTTGTCATGCAAGAGCCGATGAATACTTCATCGATCTTGTCGCCAGCAACTTCAGATAGCAGTTTAACGTCATCTGGGTCGTTCGGGCATGCAACGATTGGCTCTTTAACGTCAGCTAGATCGATCTCGATCACGGCTGCGTATTCAGCGTCGGCGTCGCCTTCCATTAGCTCAGGGTTAGCCAACCACGCTTCCATACCTTCGATACGGCGCTCGATTGTACGAACATCGCCGTAACCTTCTGTGATCATCCACTTAAGCATAGTGATGTTCGAGCTCAGGTACTCTTTGATTGGCTCTTCGTTTAGCTTGATAGTACAGCCGGCTGCAGAACGCTCAGCAGATGCGTCAGACAGCTCAAACGCTTGCTCTACTTTCAGGTCAGGCAGGCCTTCGATTTCAAGTACACGACCAGAGAAGATATTCTTCTTGCCAGCTTTCTCTACTGTCAGTAATCCTTGCTGGATTGCGTAGTAAGGGATCGCATTAACCAAATCACGTAGTGTGATACCTGGCTGCATCTTATCGCCTTTGAAGCGAACCAATACTGATTCAGGCATATCCAGTGGCATAACGCCTGTCGCTGCTGCGAAGGCAACCAAACCAGAACCTGCAGGGAAGGAGATACCTAGCGGGAAACGCGTGTGAGAGTCGCCGCCTGTACCTACTGTGTCTGGCAGCAGCATGCGGTTCAACCAAGAGTGGATTACACCGTCACCTGGGCGAAGAGATACGCCACCGCGGTTCATAATGAAATCCGGTAGTGTGTGGTGCGTTTCAACGTCAACTGGTTTTGGATAAGCCGCTGTGTGACAGAAAGACTGCATTGTCAGATCTGCAGAGAAACCTAGGCATGCTAGATCTTTCAGCTCATCACGCGTCATAGGACCTGTTGTGTCCTGAGAACCAACAGTTGTCATCTTAGGCTCGCAGTATGTGCCAGGGCGAACGCCTTCTAGACCACATGCTTTACCAACCATCTTCTGCGCTAGTGAGAAGCCTTTACCTGTGTCAGCAGGTTGCTCTGGCTTCTTGAACAGATCAGATTCGCCAAGGCCAAGTGCTTCACGTGCTTTCGCAGTCAAGCCACGTCCGATGATCAGTGGGATACGGCCGCCCGCGCGCACTTCATCCAGCAATACCTGTGTCTTCAGACCGAACTCGCAAAGTACTTCGCCTGTTTCGTTGTTAACGGCTTTGCCTTCGTATGGGTAAACGTCGATTACGTCGCCCATGTTCATGTTCGAAACGTCCATCTCGATTGGCAGCGCGCCAGCATCTTCCATTGTGTTATAGAAGATTGGAGCAATCTTGCCGCCGAAGCAGAAACCGCCTGCGCGCTTGTTTGGAACGTTAGGGATGTCGTCGCCGAAGAACCACAATACAGAGTTAGTTGCCGACTTACGTGAAGAACCTGTACCTACAACGTCACCTACGTAGGCTACCGGGTGGCCTTTTGCTTTAACCGCTTCGATCTGAGCGATAGGGCCTTTCACGCCTGGTACTTCTGGCTCGATGCCTTCACGGGCCATCTTCAGCATCGCATTAGCGTGCAGTGGGATGTCAGGACGTGTGAATGCGTCTGGTGCAGGTGATAGGTCGTCGGTGTTAGTTTCACCAGGTACTTTAAATACAGTAACCGTGATCTTTTCAGCCAGTTCAGGTTTAGAAGTAAACCATTCGCCGTCAGCCCAAGACTTGATTACTTTTGCAGCGTATTCATTACCTGCATCTGCTTTTTCTTTAACGTCATAGAACGCATCGAACATGAGCAGTGTGTGAGACAGCGCGTTCGCTGCCGTTGGTGCTAGAGCGTCGTTGTCTAGAGCGTCAATCAGAGGCTCGATGTTGTAACCGCCTAGCATCGTGCCTAGCAGTTCAACAGCTTTGACTTGGTCAATCAGCGGGGATTCTGCTTCGCCCTTAGCGACCGCAGCTAGGAAGCCTGCTTTTACATAAGCGGCTTGGTCAACACCAGCAGGTACACGGTTTGTGATCAGGTCAAGAACAAACTCTTCTTCGCCTGCTGGTGGATTTTTCAGAAGTTCGACAAGAGCCGCAGTTTGTTCTGCGTCCAGCGCTTTAGGTGGTACACCTTCTGCGGCGCGTTCTTCTACATGTTTACGATAAGCTTCAAGCACAATTATAGCCCTCATCAGTTATGTCCGTGGCCGTTGCTCTTTAACGTCACCCCTGGCCCACGGTGTGCAGAGATCGTGTCTCATTATTGATATGGCGGTGGGGATTCTAGCTTATAGGTGCTATAAAGTTAAGTTTGTCGACAATCCTAAACCTTAGACTTTGTGCCTAACCTAGTGGTTTTGCTCGTTTTTGCAGTGGGTTTTAGATAGGAAGATGGGCGAGCAATTCTGATTCAGATCAAGTTTTCAAACTCTATTGAAAACTAAAAATTTCCGGTTACATTGCTACAGTATATGATTATTCTGTTGTACGCTCTATTAAGGGAAACTTAAGGAAAGACTTTTTCGGCGGCAGTACTATGCATGAAAGTAGAAGCTTAAAAGACGAAAACTCAGGTAATGAGTCACAAATATGGATGGCCCTGTCTGACTGGGATCTTAACAGTGAGCTGGAAAGCGAGCTTGCGGATAAAATTCAGTCGGCATTTGAATCAGCAGATCAAGACACATTAATCTACAAAGGCTCATTGCCAACATTAAGTCATAGGCAGTATGTTCGTAAAGTGTCTCGAGAGCCCCTAAATCTCACGGCGCATGTGCGACGTTTTTATCTGGCGATGGTCTGTGGCGACAAAGACAACACAGTGGGTGCGCTGATTGATTTGGTAATCATTCTGAGATACCGTGGGCGAGCATTAGTTGAGCGACTGATCAGCGAAGCAGAGCAACTGATCGGGCCAGAAACGACAGAGCAGCTAAAGGAAATAGCTCAAGCCAAATCCGTCAACCGTGTGCTCTCTTTGGATGTATCGCGATCAGTCTTGGTTAACGGTTGTAGCCTTCCTATGGCATACAAAAAAAAGGACGTTTGATTTATGCCGGCGCAGAAAGATTTTAAGCGAGTCCTCTTACTTGGTTTTGAGGGCGCTACGCTGCACACATTGCAGTATTTCTTCTCCTCACACCGCTTCGGTAAGAAGTTCCAAATCGTAGACTCAGTTCCCAAAGCTGATTGGGTGATTTTTAATGCAGATCAGCCGAAACTGAAAGATGAGTTGCGTGACTATTTATACGAGCGTGTGGCTTTACCGGCGGTCGTTGTTTCCATCAAAGAGGTGGCGTGGCTCAACTCGGTAGCATTGCTTAAGCCGTTTTCTGCTTCTGATCTTGAGGCTGCCATTCGCGCGTTGCAAAACAAAGCATCAGATGGACTTTTGCCGTGGGTGGTTGACGCGGAAGCAACGACCAACACCCTGAACGCAGAGCAGGCAGAGCAGGCAGAGCAGGCAGAGCAGGCAGAGCAGGCAGAGCAGGCAGAGCAGGCAGAGCAGGCAGAGCAGGCAGAGCAGGCAGAGCAGGCAGAGCAGGCAGAGCAGGCAGAGCAGGCAGAG